>NZ_JBMDJQ010000066.1:0-10676 GCF_057809275.1 Pseudomonas sp. FG36 | reverse complement strand
GAGTACATGAGCATTCCGAGCCCCGTTTCAACGCAGTATGGGCGAGTGCAGATACGTTTCGTACAGAGCCTAGTGAAAGTCCCGGCTGCGCACATCCAGCCCCTGCAACAGCGGGCTGATGTCTTCCAGGCGCCGGGCGATCAGGTGCCGCACCCCGCTCTCCTGCTCCAGCCGCCCGCTCACCTTGAGCAACTTCGAACCTACCAGTTCGCGCCGTTGGCGCTCGGCCAGGTCGCGCCAGACCACCACATTGACCATGCCATGCTCGTCCTCGAGGGTGACGAAGGTCACGCCACTGGCGGTCTGTGGTCGCTGGCGCCCGACCACGATGCCGGCGACGGCGATGTTGTCGCCATGCTCGACCCCTGCCAGCTCCCTTGAACTGCGACACCCCTGCGCGCGCAAGCGTGTCCGCAACAGGGTCAGGGGATGCGGCCCGAGGGTGGTGCCCAGGGTGTCGTAGTCGGCGACCAGGTCTTCGGCAATGCTTGGTGCAGGCAAGGCCACCGCCTGTTCAAGTGTCGATCCGACTTCGGCGAACAACGGCAGTTGCGCCTGCACCGCCGCCACCTGCCAGCGCGCCTGGTGGCGGTCGCCGGCCAGCCCGCGCAATGCCCCGGCGTCGGCCAGGCGCGCCCGGGCCCGGCCATCGAGCCCGGCGCGCAGGCACAGGTCCTCGACATCCCGCCAGGGGCGCTGCGCCCTCGCCTGCTCCAGGCTCCGGGCATCGTCCTCGCTGAAGCCGCGGATCTGGCGCAGGCCCAGGCGGATGGCCAGTTCGTTCTCGCCCAGTGCCTCCAGGGTGCAATCCCACTCGCTGTGGAACACATCCACCGGGCGCACCTCGATACCCTGGCGGCGCGCCTCCTGCAGCAACTGGTCGGGGCTGTAGAAGCCCATCGGCCAGCTGTTGACCAGCGCGCAGGTGAAGATCGCCGGCTCATGGCACTTGAGCCAGCTGCTGGCGTAGCACAAAAGGGCAAAGCTGGCGGCGTGGGACTCGGGGAAACCGTAGCTGCCAAAGCCCTTGATCTGCTCGAAGATACGCTCGGCAAAGGCCAGCTCGTAGCCATTGCGCAGCATGCCCGCGATCAGCCGCTCGCGGTGCGGCTCCAGGCCGCCATGGCGCTTCCAGGCGGCCATGCTGCGACGCAACTGGTCGGCCTCGCCGGGGCTGTAGTCGGCGGCGACCATGGCCAGTTCCATCACCTGTTCCTGGAACAGCGGCACGCCCAGGGTGCGCTCGAAAACGGCCTTGAGCTTTTCCGATGGGTAGGTGACCGGCTCCTGTTCGAGCCTGCGGCGCAGGTAGGGGTGGACCATGTCGCCCTGGATCGGCCCCGGACGGACGATGGCCACCTCGATCACCAGGTCGTAGAACTTCACCGGCTTGAGCCGGGGCAGCATGGCCATCTGCGCCCGCGACTCGATCTGGAACACGCCCATGGTCTCGGCGCGGCCGATCATGGCGTAGGTGGCCGGGTCTTCCTTGGGCAGGGTGGCCAGCGTGTACTTGCGCCCCCGGTGCCGGGCGATCAGGTCGAAGCAGCGGCGCAGCGCGCTGAGCATGCCCAGCGCCAGCACGTCGACCTTGAGCAGGCCGACCATGTCCAGGTCGTCCTTGTCCCACTGGATCACCGTGCGCTCGGCCATCGCCGCGTTCTCCACCGGTACCAGCTGGTCCAGCGGCTGTTCGGAGATGACGAAGCCCCCCGGGTGTTGCGACAGGTGCCGGGGAAAGCCGATCAGCTCCCCCGCCAGCACCAGGATGCGCCGCAGCGACGGGCTGTGCGCATCGAACCCGGCCTCGGCCAGGCGAGCGGCATCCGGGATGCGATCGCTCCAGCGCCCGCAGCACTTGGCCAGGGCATCCACCTGGTCGGCCGGCAGGCCGAGCACCCGCGCCACATCGCGCACCGCGCCGGCGGCGTGGTAGCTGCTGACCACCGCGGTGAGCGCCGCCCGATGCCGGCCGTAGCGCTGGAATACGTACTGGATCACCTCTTCGCGGCGCTCATGTTCGAAATCCACGTCGATGTCCGGCGGCTCGTTGCGCTCGCGGGAAAGGAAGCGTTCGAACAGCAGGCGGTGTTCCATCGGGTCGAGCTCGGTGATGCCGAGGACGAAGCACACCACCGAGTTGGCCGCGGAGCCGCGCCCCTGGCAGAGGATGCGCTGGCGACGGGCGAAGGCGACGATGTCGTGGACAGTGAGGAAGTAACTCTCGTAGCCCAGTTCCTCGATCAGCGCCAGCTCCCGCTCCAGCACCGTGCGCACCTTGGCACTCGGGCCCTGGGGCCAGCGCTCGGGCAACCCTCGCCGGCACAGCTCGCGCAGCCAGCTGGCCGGGGTCTGCCCCTCGGGCACCAGCTCACGCGGGTATCGGTATTGCAACTGCGACAGGTCGAACGTGCAGCGCGCCGCGACCTGTGTGGCCTGCGCGAGCAGATCGTCGGGGTACAGCTCGCGCAACTGCTCGAGCGACCTCAGGTGACGCTCGCCATTGGCGAACAGGTACCGCCCCGCCTCAGCGACCGCGCAATGTTCGCGGATGGCGGTCATGCAGTCCTGCAGCGCCCGCCGTCCGCGCACGTGCATGTGCACATCGCCGCAGGCCACCAGCGGAATATCGAGCCGCGCCCCTAGCGCGCGCAGGTAGGCCAGGCGCTGGGCGTCGTCGGCCCCGCGGTGCAGGTGCAGCGCCAGCCACAGGCGCCCGGCGAACAGGGGCTGCAGCCAGGCCCCGGCGCTGTCGTCCGGCTCGGCCACCCACAGCGCCAGCAAGCCCTGGTGATAGGCCTCGAGGTCCTCGACGAGCAACTGGTAGCTGCCCTTCTGCGAACGCCGCCGGGCGCGGGTGATCAAGGCGCAGAGGCTCTGGTAGCCGGCAAGGTCCTGTGCCAGCAGGACCAGCTTCGGCCCCTGGTGCACCCGCACTTCGCTGCCGACGATCAACCGCACCTGATGCTGCTTTGCCGCCTGCCAGGCCCGGACGATGCCCGCCAGGGTGCATTCGTCGGTGATCGCCAGGGCGTGGTAACCCTGCTCGCGGGCGCGGCGGAACAGCTCGTCGGCACTGGAGGCGCCACGCTGGAAACTGAAGTTCGACAGGCAGTGCAGTTCGGCGTAGCCGGGGGCGCTCATGCGAACCAGCCTTGCAGCCACAACTGCCCCGGGGCCGCGAGGTCGCGGAAGGCCCAGCCGCGCAGGCCATCACGGGTTTCGATGCGGTAGTAGTCGCGCCGCACATCACCACCGTCCCACCAGCCGGACTCGATGCGCTCGGCCTGCCCGAGCAGTTGCAGGCCGGTCTCGGACAGCGCCTGAGGCACCGGCAGCAACCAGCCGGGGCGCCGACCAGGGGCCATCACCAAATGGCCCTGCCCACCCTGCTCCACCCCTTGCCAGGCACACTCGGGGCGATGATCGGCCTCGGCACGCAAGCCCTTGACCGCGTCATCGCCCAGCCGCGCACGCAGGCGCTCGCGCAACTGGTCCCAAGGCTGGGCCTGCTGCGCACGCGGGTCGAACAGCGCCTGGTGCTGGGGCACGAACGGTGGCAGGTCGGCGGCCAGCAGCCGCAGGTTGCGCACCGGCGCCGGTATGCGCAGCGGCTCCAGGCGACCACGGGCAAGCTCGAACAACAGCGAGGCGTCACGCTCGGCGGCCAGCAGGCCGACCTTGAGCACGGTGTCGGCGCCTTCGGCATGCTCAAGGTGCAACTCGAACCGCTGCACGCCACAGTCACGCCCGGCGAGGAAAGCCGCCAGGTCGTGGATAAGACGACGCAGGGGGAACAGCAGCGCCTGGTGCGACTCGACGTCGAAGTTCAGCTCCAGCCGCGCCTCGAAACGGTCGGGCGGCTGGTAGAAATCCAGCCCCAGGCTACGCAGGCCGAGCAGTTGGTCCAGGTGCAACTGCACCTGGGCGCTGAAACGCCTGGCCAGGGCATCACGGGGCAGCGCCAGCACCTGCCCGAGGCGGCGCAGGCCCATGCGGGCGAAGGCTTCGGCTGCCTCGCCGGGCAGGCCGACACGCTCGACGGGCATGTCGAGCAAGGCGGCGCGGGTCGCCTGCGGGCAGGTCAGCGCCAGGCCATCATGGCCATTGGCGAGCATTCTCGCCGCCACCGGGTTGCTGGCCAGCACGATGCGCTGGCGCAAGCCGAGTGCCGCCAGTTCCTGGCGCAGGCGCGCCTCGAACGACGGCCACGGGCCGAACAGTTGCAGGCTCGAGCCCACCTCAAGCAGCAGTGCACGGGGATAGTGCAGGCTGACCTGGGCACTGAAACGGTAGGCCCAGGCCGCGAGCAACTGCTGCAACTGCTCGATACGCGCCGGCTCGACCTCGATGCAGGTGAAACCGTCGGCCAGGGCGCGGGCGGCGGTCAAGGCCTGGCCGGCGCGCAGGCCCAGCGCACTGGCTGCCAGGTTGACCGCCCGCAGCACGCGGCGCTGCGGCGGCCCGCCGAGCAGCACCAGCGGCGCCTCGGGGTCGTCGCGCTCGCGCAGGGCAGTGTCCAGCGCCAGCTGGGGTAACAGGATGCAGGCCCAGAGCATGGTGCATCACCCCTGCCCTGGGCAGGCGATGGGTGTGGCAGGCGGCAGGCCGCCCCGGCACTTGAGCACGCGCCATTGTGCCGGGCGCAGGTCGAGGGCGATGCGCAAGGCGGCGGGCGATGGGTTCAGCGCGGCCTGTCGCGGGCGACAGGCGAACGCCAGCGCGTTGCCGGTTTCCGCGGCCACTTGCAAACGCCGCAGCGCCCGATCATCGGCACGCTCCGGCCAGCACAACACCGCGGCGCAACTGCCCGAGCGCAGGCACTGCTCGGCCGCCCACAGGGCGTCGCCGGCCTCGGCGTCGATCTGCACCAGCCAGCGCAGGTCGACCCCGGCAGCCTGCCAAGCCGGTGCATAAGGGATGAACGGCGGCGCCACCAGCACCACCCGCTGCCCTTCCCCACTCAGCCGGGCAAGCGTAGGCCAGAGCAACTGCAACTCACCGCAGCCGGGGCTGGCCAGCAGCAGCTCACTGAGCGACGCCGCCGGCCAACCGCCTTCCGGCAGCCGACCATCGAGGGCGGCATGCCCCGTGGGCTGCAGGCCCTGCGGGCGCGCCTGGGCCTGCCGCCCGCGCCATACCTGGCGCTGGTCGAGCAGCCGGTCGAGTTCGACCACCGCGCCCATCAGTCACGCCTCAGCAAGCCGCAGAACACGCCTTCAATGAAGAACTCGCGCTCGGGACTGACGTCGATGGGGGCATAGGCCGGGTTGCGCGGCAGCAGGCGATAGCCGTCGCGGGTGCGCTGCAGGCGCTTGATGGTCACCTCGCCGTCGAGCCGGGCGACCACGATCTGCCCGTCGCGGGCCTCGCCCTGCTGGCGAATGCCGACCAGGTCACCGTCGAAGATGCCATCGTCGACCATCGAGTCGCCGCGCACCTTGAGCAGGTAGTCGGGGGTACGCCGGAACAGGCTGGGGTCGAGCAGCAACTGCTCGTGGATATCGAGATCGGGCCCGATCGGCGCACCGGCGGCAACCTGGCCGAGCACCGGCACTTCGAGGATCTCGGGCCGACGCAGCGGCTCGGCCAGGCGGATACCCCGCGCCTGGTTGGGCGTGACGTCGATGAAGCCGCCCTGGCTCAGGGCGGTGATGTGCTTGCGCGCCACGCTGCGCGAGGCGAAACCGAAGCGCTCGGCGATGTCGGCCAGTGATGGCGGCTGGCCTTGATCGGTGATGCGCTCGCGGATGAATTCGAGGATGGCGCGGCGTTTGGGGGATAAATTGTCCATGGAGCACATTTGTACTCCTTTCCGCAAAAGCTGAACAGACCCCTTCGTCGCCGGCCCTCCTCGCCCAGGCTCAGTAACGAATGGACAAGGCGATCGCCTCGTTTGGCGTCTGGTGTTTCTCCAGCAGCGCGAGTACGTCCTTCTTCAGTTGCGCCTGCTTGTCGATCAACGGCAGGTCGCGGAACTTGTAGTCCAGGTCGGCATAGCTTTCCGAGACACCGGCATTGAGGTGGTTCTTGCCGAAGGTGTGCACGATGTGCTTGGACTTCCAGATGTCGTACTGGCTGAACACCTGGTCCGCTGGCAGGTGCTTGGCGACCGCGAACGGCAGCCGGGTCAGCAGGCAGTAGTTCATCTTGTACTTGTGGAACTGGTAGTGCTCCAGGGAGTGGACGAACGACACGTACCAGATATAGGTGGCGATCACTTCGATGTTGAAGGCCTTGTCATTGGCCTGGCACGGCAGGTTGACATAGCGGCACAGCTCGGCGACCCAGTTGTTGATGTAGGGTTCGGAGCCGTCGCGCAGCAGGTCGTCGTAACTGGCTGTGACGAACTTCAGCACCGCCGCGTAGTAGTCGCGGTACTGGGCGTTGAGCGCGTGCTGGCCATTGAGGTACTGGTCGAACGGGATAGCGAACTTGATCTCGAATTTCTGGGTCAGCGCCTGGTCTTCGGTGTCGCGCTTGTTGTACATGTTCAGGGCGTTTTCATAGCCGACCTTGTAGAAGGTCTGCGCCGAGTAGTAGCCGATGCAGCTGTAGAGGAACTTGTCGGCGATACCTGTGGTTTCGCGCAGTGACAGCGGCGATTCCTTGAACTGGTGGTTGAGCATCAGGATATAGGCGGTGTGCGGGTCCATCAGCTTGTGGAAGTTGGAATCCTTGGGCACCAGGTTGAACAGGAACGCCGCGCCCATTTCGGCGAAGAACAGGTGGTGGTGCAGGTGCGCGCCGAGGATGAAGAACACCATGGTGTTCGACATGAAGTACACCTTTGCCAGGTCCCAGTGCGGCTCGCCCGGGCCGACGCTGAAGCCGTCGCGCAGGGTGATGCGCATGCTGTCGGTGGCGAAGTCCTGGGCGATGGAAATGCTGGCCACGTCGAACACCGAGCTGGACAGGCGGATCTCGCGGGTGAAATCACGCATGTCGAAGGTCGACACGCCATCGATCGTCTGCAGGTAGTGGGTGATCTGCGACGACATCAGGAAGACTTTCAGGTCCTCGTCGGAAATCGCCGTCGGTTGCGGGAACTGGCCCAGCGGTACTTTGTAGTAGTCGCGGTTGGCCTTGATGATCGACTGGATGTAGTTGTGGTAGACCTTGTCTTTTCTCCAGCGATAGACCAGTTCGGCGGGCAGTTTCTTGGGGATGTAGCCCATGTGGTAGTCAGTGCCCGGGATCGCCGTGCTCTCCATCGAGATGGAGTCGCGGTTGTAGTGGCGGTAGCCGAAGTAGCGAGGCAGCAGCCATTTCAGCTGCACCCACTTCCAGGCCAGGAAACTGGCGCTGAGGTTGATCGCGTACAACGACAGCAGCAACGGTACGAACTTTACGTAATACAGGCCGATGTACACATGCTTCAATGGCTCGGCGCGGGTCTTGCTCATCAACAGGATCACCGGGCTGGCGGTGATGAAAAACGCCAGCAGGATAACTTCCAACATGCTTCACACTCCTTGTTCGATCGCTTTGTTCTTCTTGCGGCTTGCGCCGTAGCTGTACAGGCAGGCGCCTGTGAAAATCACGTTGACCACGCTCCAGGCGAGCGCGGCGTCGGGGCTGTACCAGGTCGTCAGGTCGAAGGCCGGCAGGTTCATCAGCGGGGTGTCGCCGGCGATGGTGCGCACGAACAGGTAGAAGCCGAAGGTGTAGGCGCGGGCCTGGAAGTACAGGTCGGAGCGGCGCAGGAGCAAGGCGTAGGCCACCGGCGCCAGCAACAGCGGCAGTGCGTAGCCGAAGGTGGTGATCCGCGCCGAGTACAGGAAGCACAGGTTCCAGGTGGTGTACAGGTAGGGCCAGTAGGCAGGGACGCGCACCACGAAATCGTGATGACGGCCAGAGATCTCCCAGTGCTGGCGCGAGTACGGCAGGCACAGGATCAGGCCCACGGCGGCGACGATATTGAGCACGTTGCCGGTTTGCCAGTCGATCACCGAGGCTTCGATGATGTTGAGCACGATCACCACGTAGATGAGCTTGTAGATGAAACCTTCGATTTTCGGCCTGTACCTGGCGTAAGCCAGGAAGCACATGGGCAGCAGCACGCTGATGGTCTTGATGCGCATGAACAGGTTGGCGTTCGGCACCAGCAACGCCGGCAGCGACAGCACGAAGAAGGTCAGGCCCACCAGGCGGTAGCGCCTGAACAGCTCGGCGACCAGTAGAAAGACCGCGAAAAGAACCAGCATCAACAACAAGGTGTTCGGCATGAGGTGTTTCCCTACTCATTCATGGATCGACGTGGGGCAGGCGCGAATGCCAGGCACGGCAAAGCCTGCCGCGCGCGGCGCCAGGCCAGAGGCCCGGTACCGTGGAGCAATGGACGGATTACGTGGGTGCGGGGTTTGCCAAGTGGGCCGCGACGCGGCCTGGCTCAGGCCTTGCCGAGCACGTGGGCCTCAGCCTCAAGCCATTTCCTGATGGCTTCGGGCATTGGCGCGGTAGTGGGTTCGACCTTGAGCTTTTCGGCGATCACCGCGTTGGCGACCAGGCCTTTACGACCGACCCAGGCGCCCTTGGAATAGCCAGTCACCACCACTTCACCGGCACGGTTGAAGAAGGTGTACTGGAAGTAGGTCCAGTTTTCGTCGAGGCAGCAGATGCTGAACTCGGCGGTGTACTGCTCGAACATGGAAAGTTGCTTTTTATAGACAACCAGATTACCGCCGAGCATGGGCTTCCAGCCCAACTTGAAGGCAGGAATGAGGATTTTCGCGCGCAGGCAAAGTTCCAGCATGAACAGATCGGCAATCGTCATGTAACGGCCGTTGTTCATGTGTTTATTGATATCTATATCGTTCGGCCAGACTCGCAGCGTTCGCTGCAGCGTGTCGGTCAGGGCCATCGGCGGCTTGAAGAAACCGCGCAGAACAGCCAGCAACAGACGGATGTAGAGATTCATCCGGTTATCCCTCCCTAGGATTTTTATTATCGTTCCCTGTTCGATCACCCGTTGTTTGTTCGGGTGGCCGCAAGCGGCGCGTTGCAGGCCTGCTTGTTTAATTCCGGAGCGGGGCGAAAGCTAACAGCTTTCACCAGGAGCAACCAGTGGCAACAGCCTCAATTAAACGGAAAAACGCAACTGAATAACCGGTCACGTTTGGACTTTATATCCAATTGATGCTGAAACGTTTGTTGCTTGATGAAATATCTATCCGTGGTGATGCACATCAGTCCGAGGTACTGCTCAGTGCCTGGCGTAGAGCCTCGGGCAGTTCAACCGGTTGCTTGCTATCGGGGCAGACGCATACCTGGGTCATGCTGGCGCGGAAACATGCCTCGCCACTGGCTCCGACCCCTTCCACAGCGAAACTGAACGATGTGCGGCCGAGCGGCCCGCTGCTGACGTGCACGCGGATCAGGTCGTCCCAGGCCATCGGCGCCAGGAACTCGATGGACAATGCCCGTGCCGGCGGCATGACGCCCATGGCGAACAGCTTGCGCAGGCCTTCGCCGCCCAGCTGATGGGAGAGAAACTCGTGGATCGCCTCGATGACGAAGTAACTGATACGCGGCGTGTAGACGATCCCGGCGGGGTCGCAATCGCCGAACAGGATCTTGCGGGTGGTAACGAAAGGCATGGGGTGAGTGCTCCGTGCAGTGGATGCCTGGCAGCCGATAGTAACCGTTCAGGGTCTCTTGGGGCTGGAGCGTTTGCTCGGCAGCCCCGCGCCTGTGAGCCTTGTGCCGAAAACGCGAAAGAACCGGCCAACTGCACTTTCCAATGCTGATGGCATAAGATGCTGCTGAATGGTTTCTCCCCCTTAAGGATGCCCGATGCTGACCGCCCTGCTGTTCGATCTCGATGGGACCCTCACCGATACCGACACCCTGCACTTGCAAGCCTTCCGCAAGTTGCTGCACGACCACGATGGCCGCGAGCTGACCCAGGAGCAGTTCAACACCCAGGTCAGCGGCCGCTCCAACGGCCTGCTGTTCGCCGAGCTGTTCCCCCAGGCCGACGCCGCCCACCGCCAGGCCCTGGCCGAGCGCAAGGAGGCGTTGTTCCGCGAACTGTCGCCAACCCTGACACCCATGCCCGGCCTGCTGCGCCTGCTGGCACATGCCGAGCAGCACGGCATCGGCATGTGCGTGGTGACCAACGCGCCGCGCCTGAACGCCGAGCACATGCTCGGGGCCATGGGCCTTGGCGAGCGTTTCGCTCATGTCCTGGTCGCCGATGAGCTGGCACGGCCCAAGCCTGATCCCCTGCCCTACCTCACCGGGCTGCAGTGCCTGCAGGCCCAGGCCGGCCAGGCGTTGGCCTTCGAGGACTCGCTGCCTGGCGTCAAGGCGGCTGTCGATGCAGGCATCTTCACCGTGGGCCTGGCCACTACCCAGCCGGCCGAACGACTGCTGGAAGCCGGAGCGCGGTTGGTGATCGAGGACTATGACGATCCGCGGTTGTGGGACATCATCGCGCGGATGCAGGCCACGGCCTGAACGATTGGTGCTTGTGGCATTGCGCAATAGGTCGGGTTGAGTCCTGCAAGCGCTCGAGCTGTTGCTGTTACTGATCAGAAGTCTATCCCCGAAGCCGCTAGCGACAGCTGCGTCATCCCAGGCGCCGCCCGTAACTTCGCGACTTCAGGAGGCCGAACGCAGGTCTTGCGCAGGGAGGTGACGGGCATGGATGCCCGTCAAGCGCTGCGCCCCAG
>NZ_JBMDJQ010000065.1:0-11683 GCF_057809275.1 Pseudomonas sp. FG36 | reverse complement strand
TAAGCTGTGGGAGCCGGCTTGCCGGCGATGGGCTGCGTAGCAGCCCCCAATGGGCTTACTGGCCATCATCAGGAGGAAGCAGCATGTCTTTGAGCGTCTTCGACCTGTTCAAGATCGGCATCGGCCCCTCCAGCTCGCACACGGTCGGGCCGATGCGCGCCGCCGCGCGCTTCGCCGAAGGCTTGCGCCGTGATGGCCTGCTGGCCGGCACAGCCACGGTCAAGGCCGAGCTGTACGGCTCGCTCGGCGCCACCGGCAAGGGCCACGGCAGCGACAAGGCCGTGCTGCTTGGCCTGGAAGGCGAGCATCCGGACACCGTCGATACCGAAGCCATCCCCGCCCGTCTGCAAGCCATTCGTGAAAGCGGTCGGCTCAGCCTGCTCGGTGAACACGACATCGCCTTCGTCGAAAAGCAGCACCTGGCGATGATCCGCAAACCGCTGGCCTACCACCCCAACGGCATGATCTTCCGCGCCTTCGATGCCGCCGGCCTGCAGATCCGTAGCCGCGAGTACTACTCGGTGGGCGGCGGTTTCGTGGTTGACGAGGATGCGGCCGGCCATGACCGCATCGTCGAGGACAGCACCGTGCTGCCCTACCCTTTCAAGACCGGCAAGGAACTGCTCGGCCACTGCACCGCGCAGCACCTGTCGTTCAGCCAGGTGATGCTGGCCAACGAGGCCGCCTGGCGCCCGGAAGCCGAGACCCGTGCCGGCCTGCTGCGCATCTGGCAGGTGATGCAGGACTGCGTCGAGGCCGGTTGCCGGCACGAAGGCATCCTGCCTGGCGGGCTGAAGGTCAAGCGCCGGGCTCCGGCGTTGTACCGCCAGCTCAGCCGCCACCCGGAAGCCAGCCTGCGCGATGCGCTGTCGGTGCTTGACTGGGTCAACCTCTACGCCCTGGCGGTGAACGAGGAAAACGCCTACGGCGGTCGTGTGGTCACGGCACCGACCAATGGCGCGGCCGGTATTGTCCCCGCAGTGCTGCACTACTACATGCGCTTCGTGCCCGGCGCCAACGAGGACGGGGCGGTGCGCTTCCTGCTCACTGCCGCGGCGATCGGCATTCTCTACAAGGAGAACGCGTCGATCTCCGGGGCCGAGGTGGGCTGCCAGGGCGAGGTCGGCGTGGCCTGCTCCATGGCCGCAGGCGCCCTGTGCGAAGTGATGGGCGGTACCCCGCAACAAGTGGAGAACGCCGCCGAGATCGGCATGGAACACAACCTGGGCCTGACCTGCGACCCCATTGGCGGGCTGGTCCAGGTGCCCTGCATCGAGCGCAACGCCATGGGCTCGGTGAAGGCGATCAACGCGGTGCGCATGGCCCTGCGCGGCGACGGGCAGCACTACGTTTCCCTCGACAAGGTCATCCGCACCATGCGCCAGACCGGCGCCGACATGAAAAGCAAATACAAGGAGACCGCCCGCGGCGGTCTGGCCGTCAACATCATCGAATGTTGACCCGAATAAAAACCAAGGAGTCACCGATGTCCGAAACACTGCACAAGACCCCGCTGAACGCCCTGCACCTGGAACTGGACGCCCGCATGGTGCCGTTCGCCGGCTACGACATGCCCGTGCAATATCCCTTGGGCGTGCTCAAGGAGCACCTGCACACCCGCGAGCAGGCCGGCCTGTTCGACGTTTCGCACATGGGCCAGATCATCCTGCGCGGCAACGACGCCGCCAAGGCCCTGGAAACCCTGGTGCCGGTGGACATCATCGACCTGCCAGTGGGCATGCAGCGCTATGCCATGTTCACCAATGCCGAGGGTGGCATCCTTGACGACCTGATGGTCGCCAACCTCGGTGACGACACCCTGTTCCTGGTGGTCAACGCCGCCTGCAAGGACCAGGACCTGGCCCACCTGCGCCAGCACATCGGCAGCCGCTGCGAGATCCAGCCGCTGTTCGAGGAGCGCGCCCTGCTCGCCCTGCAAGGCCCGGCGGCGGTCAAGGTATTGGAGCGCCTGGCACCTGCGGTGGCGAAGATGACGTTCATGCAGTTCCAGCCCGTTCAACTGCTCGGCGCCGACTGCTATGTCAGCCGCTCGGGCTACACCGGTGAGGACGGCTTCGAGATTTCCGTGCCGGCCGACAAGGCCGAAGCGCTGGCGCGCCGGCTGCTGGGCGAGCCAGAGGTACAGCCAATCGGCCTGGGCGCACGGGACTCACTGCGCCTGGAAGCCGGCCTGTGCCTGTACGGCCACGACATGGACACCACCACCACGCCGATCGAGGCCAGCCTGCTGTGGGCCATCTCCAAGGTGCGCCGCGCCGACGGCGCACGTGCCGGTGGTTTCCCGGGTGCCGATACCGTGTTTGCCCAGCAACAGGCCGGCGTGGCGCGCAAGCGCGTAGGCCTGCTGCCCCAGGAGCGCACCCCGGTGCGTGAAGGCGCGCAGATCGTCGACGCGGCAGGCAAGGTGGTCGGCGAGGTGTGCAGCGGCGGCTTCGGTCCGACGCTCGGCGCGCCGGTCACAATGGGCTATGTCGATAACGAACACGCGACCCTGGACACTGCGCTGTTTGCAATGGTGCGCGGCAAGCAAGTTGCCATGAAAGTCAGCAAAATGCCTTTCGTGGCGCAACGTTACTACCGTGGCTGAATGAGTGGATTGGACGGGTTCGACATATTCGTTTTCGAACCTGTCCAATAACTTCTGAACATAGCGCCAGGCCAGGCGCCACGGCGTTTCCGACAAATCGTTCGGTGATCGGGAAAAGCCTGATTTTCACCCGTCGCGAGGGCTTGTTTTTCGCTCGGCAGTTGGCGTAGAGTCACTGCACTGTGTTTGCATGGGTCGCAACAGTTCGTGACCTGGGCCAGTAGCCGCAATCTGCTACAACCCGTTCGACGTCTCTTACTTTCCTGCAACCCAGCCCAGTAGTCTTTCACTTAAAAAAGTGTGAAAGAAACTGTCATCAATATTTAAGCTTCATAGGAAATAAGACAATGGCTGAGCGTCAGAACGGTACCGTCAAGTGGTTCAATGACGAAAAAGGTTACGGCTTCATCACCCCAGAAAGCGGTCCGGATCTGTTCGTGCACTTCCGCGCCATCCAAGGCAACGGCTTCAAGAGCCTGAAAGAAGGCCAGAAAGTGACCTTCGTGGCCGTCCAGGGCCAGAAAGGCATGCAGGCTGACGAAGTCCAGGCCGAAGGCTGATCTTCCGATAAAAAGCCCCTGTGTTGACGCACAGGGGCTTTTTTGTGCGCGCAATTCCATAGAATGGACCTTTGCCATCTGGAGCTGTCATGCATGTCCAAGCCATTGCTCAACCCCCAGGGTGATTTCCCGCCGGTCGGCCTGGGCCGTCGCCTGGCCGCGATGTTCTACGACTTCCTGCTGTGCACTGCCCTGCTGATAGTGACTGCCGGCGCGTACAAGATGATCCAGATGGCGATCATCGGCGAGGCGCGCATGCGCGAGCTGACCGAGGCCGGCGCCCTGGACGGCGACCCGCTGCTGTCGACGATCCTGCTGTTCGCCCTGTTCGGCTTCTTCGCCAAGTTCTGGACCCACGGCGGCCAGACCCTCGGCATGCAGGTGTGGGGCATGCGCGTGCAGAACGCCGATGGCAGCGCCATCAGCCTCTGGCAGGCGTTGCTGCGTTTCGTGGTGTCGATCGCGTCGTGGCTGTGCCTGGGGCTGGGTTTCATCTGGTCGTTGTTCGACAAACGTAAACGCAGCTGGCACGACATCTATTCCGAGACCCAGCTGGTACGCCTGCCCAAGCGCAAGAAGTGAGCTGCGCGGGCATCAGGCCTGCGAAAAGCACCCGCAAAAAAGCCGACCCAAGGGTCGGCTTCTTTGTGCAGCTCAGGCCATCAACCCGCCCGGCGCATTAACCACAAGCCCGCCAGCGCACAGATGCCGGCCGGGATAACCACCGCCAGCAGCGGCGGGAAGCCGAACACCTGGCTCGATGGGCCCAGCAGTTCCCCGGCGATGCGGAACACGAAGCCCACCAGTACACCGGTGAACACGCGCTGGCCAAGGGTGACCGAACGCAGCGGGCCGAAGATGAACGAAATCGCCATCAGCACCAGCGCCGCGGTGACCACCGGCTGCAGGACCTTGGTCCAGAACGCCAGCCAGTAGCGCGCATTGTTCAGCCCCTGGTCGGACAGGTAGTGGATGTAGTCCCACAGCCCGGTGATCGACAGCGACTCCGGTGCCAGCACCACAGTGTTGAGCAACTCCGGGGTCACCGACACGTCCCACACCTCTTCGGGGCTCTTGACCACTTCGGTGTGATCACCGCGGAAGTAGGTGGTGGCCACGTCGTTGAGCATCCATTTGCCATCGACGTACTGCGCCCGGCGGGCGAAGCTCGAGGTCTGGATCTTGCGCTCGCTGTCGAAGCGATAGCGGGTCACACCCAGCAGCAGGCCATTGGGCTGCACCGAGTTGATGTGCACGAACTCCTCGCCCTGGCGGTGCCACATGCCGCGCTTGGAGCTTTGCGCCTCGCCACCGCCCTGGGCCAGCGAACGGTCGGCCTGGGCCTTGTTCTCGGTGACCGGGGCCACGTACTCGCCGATCAGCAGGCCGACCAGCATCAGCACCAGCATCGGTTTCATCACCGCCCAGACGATGCGACCGATGGACACGCCGGCGGCGCGCATGATGGTCAGCTCGCTGCTGCTGGCCAGGCTGCCCAGGCCGATCAGGCAGCCGATCAGCGCCGCCATCGGCAGCATGTCGTAGAGCCGGCGCGGCGCGGTGAGCAGCACGAAGCTGCTGGCGTCCATGACCGTGTAGGTGTCGCTCAGGTCGCCCATCTCGTCGATGAAGGCGAACAACGAGGCCAGGCCGAGGATGATGCCCAGCACGGCGAGAATGGCCAGCAGCACGCTCTGGCCGATGTAGCGATCCAGTTTAACCACGGGCCACCTCCGCACGGCGAGCGGCACGCTTGAGACGCAGCGGCTCCCAGTACATCAGCGCCAGGCCGATCAGCAGGAACAGGCCATGGACCCACCAGATACCCAGCGAGATAGGCAACTTGCCCTTCTCCAGGGCGCCACGCACGGAAATCAGCATTGTCAGATAGGCCATGTACAGGAGAATCGCCGGCAGCAGCTTGAGGAAGCGGCCCTGGCGCGGGTTGACGCGCGACAGCGGCACCGCCAGCAAGGTGACCACGAACACCAGCAGCGGCAGCGACAGGCGCCACTGCAGCTCGGCGCGCTCACGCAGCCCCTGATGCCCGAACAGGTCGGAGGTCGGGATGGCTTCGCGCTCGGTCACCTCCTCGGCGACCTCAGGCTTTGGCAGCAGCACGCCATAGGTGTCGTACTTGATCGCACGGTAGTCGGCCTGGCCGGGATTGCCGTCGTAGCGGTATCCGTTCTGCAGCACCAGGTAGCGGTTACCGTCGGCCTGCACTTCCTGGTGGCCCTTCTCGGCGACCAGCACCGAAGGCGCGCGGTCCTTGGTCTTGTCCTGGTTGAAGCGCTTCTCGGAGATGAACACGCCCGCCAGGTTGATGCGGTCATCGGACAGCTGCTCGGTGTAGGTCACCCGCGAGCCATCGCGCAAGGTCTGGAAACGGCCCGGCACCAGGGTGTCGAACTCGGTCAGGGTATCCTGCTGGGCGATGATCTTCTGCACCTGGGCAACCCCCAGGGGGGCCAGGCTCAGGCTCAGCCAGGCCACCAGCAGGGCGACCAGTGCCGCCGGCACCATGGTCACGGCCAGCAGGCGCTGCTGGCTCATGCCAGTGGCCGACAGCACGGTCATCTCGCTTTCGAGATACAACCGGCCATAGGCAAGCAGGATACCGAGGAACAGCCCCAGCGGCAGGATCAGTTGCAGGAAGCCCGGCAGGCGGAACCCCATGATCATGAACAGCACGCCCGGATCGAGCATGCCCTGGGCCGCCTGGGCCAGGTACTTGATGAAGCGCCCGCTCATGATGATCACCAGCAGCACGGCGCTGACGGCGCTCAAGGTCACCAGGACCTCGCGGGACAGATAACGAAAGACGATCAAACCAGACACTCCTGGGTTGTCAGGGGCGGACAGCCAAACGAACGATTCGGACAGCCAAGACCAATGCCGGTTCGCCAAGGCGAACCTCCATGTAAAAGTGCGCGCATTATCCTGTGATTGACGGCGCCTGTCACTTGGCCGCGTACCATGGCGCATATCGGGGTTGTCATCGTGGTCGCGGCGGGCTCAAACTGGCAGCTTTTCCGCTGGCAGGCAGCGCCCGTCAGCCGCGTTTTCCGAGCGCCTGCGAAAGACAGCGCCCACTGACAGACAGATCATTCGGGGACCCCAGACATGGAATTGGTTGTAAAAAGCGTAGCCGCTGTATCCGTCAAGACCGCAACCTTGGTCGTACCCGTCGGTGAAGGGCGCAAGCTCGGCGCCACGGCCAAGGCCGTCGACCAGGCCACCGAAGGCGCCATCAGCGCGCTGCTCAAGCGTGGCGACCTGGCCGGCAAGCCGGGCCAGACCCTGCTGCTGCACAGCCTGCCGGGCCTGAAGGCCGAGCGCGTGCTGCTGGTCGGCAGCGGCAAGGACGAAGCCCTCGGCGACCGCGCCTGGCGCAAGCTGGTGGCCAGCGTCGCCGGCGTGCTCAAGGGCCTGGGTGGCGGCGACGCCGTGCTGGCCCTGGACGACATCGCCGTCACCGGCCGCGATGGCCACTACGGCAAGTACCGCCTGCTGGCCGAGACCCTGCTCGACGGCAACTACGTGTTCGACCGCTACAAGAGCCAGAAGGCCGAACCGCGCGCCCTGAAGAAAGTCACCCTGCTCACCGCCAAGGCCGGCCAGGCCGAGGCCGAGCGCGCCGTCAAGCATGCCAGCGCCATCGCCACCGGCATGGCCTTCACCCGCGACCTGGGCAACCTGCCGCCGAACGTCTGCCACCCGAGCTTCCTCGCCGAGCAGGCCAAGGACCTGGGCAAGGCGCACAAGGGCCTCAAGGTCGAGGTGCTGGACGAGAAGAAGATCAAGGACCTGGGCATGGGCGCGTTCTACGCCGTGGGCCAGGGCAGCGACCAGCCACCACGGCTGATCGTGCTCAACTACCAGGGCGGCAAGAAGAACGAAAAACCGTTCGTGCTGGTCGGCAAGGGCATCACCTTCGACACCGGCGGCATCAGCCTCAAGCCCGGCGCCGGCATGGACGAGATGAAGTACGACATGTGCGGCGCCGCCAGCGTGTTCGGCACCCTGCGCGCCGTGCTCGAGCTGCAACTGCCGATCAACCTGGTGTGCCTGCTGGCCTGCGCCGAAAACATGCCGAGCGGCGGCGCCACCCGTCCGGGCGACATCGTCACCACCATGAGCGGGCAGACCGTCGAGATCCTCAACACCGACGCCGAAGGCCGCCTGGTGCTGTGCGACACCCTCACCTACGCCGAACGCTTCAAGCCGCAGGCGGTGATCGACATCGCCACCCTGACCGGCGCCTGCATCGTCGCCCTGGGCAGCCACACCTCCGGCCTGATGGGCAATGACGACGCGCTGGTCGGGCAACTGCTCGACGCCGGCAAGCGCGCCGACGACCGCGCCTGGCAGCTGCCGCTGTTCGATGAGTACCAGGAGCAGCTGGACAGCCCGTTCGCCGACATCGCCAACATCGGCGGCCCGAAGGCCGGCACCATCACCGCCGGCTGCTTCCTGTCGCGCTTCGCCAAGGCCTACCACTGGGCGCACCTGGACATCGCCGGCACCGCCTGGATCAGCGGCGGCAAGGACAAGGGCGCCTCGGGCCGCCCGGTACCGCTGCTCACCCAGTACCTGCTGGACCGCGCCGGCGCCTGATGGCGCGCAGCCGGTGGCGCCCCTGCGCCACCGGCCGGCACTGAACGATCATGAGCAAAGTCGATTTCTACATCCTGCCCAGCGACTCGCTGTCGGTGCGCCTGGATTTCGCCTGCAAGCTGTGCGAAAAGGCCTGGCGCCTCGGCCACCGGGTCTACCTGCACTGCCAGGACGAGGCGCAGCGCAGCGAGCTCGACCTGCGCCTGTGGCAGTTCAAGGGCGAGGCCTTCTTGCCCCACGACCATGCCGAACAGCACCCGGACGCCGTTGTCGCGCTGGGTGTCGGCGCCGATGCTGGCCAACACCGTGACCTGCTGATCAACCTGGGTGGCGAGGTTCCGGCCTTTGTCGGCCAGTTCGAACGGGTCGCCGAAATCGTCGTCGAGGAGCCGGCCATCCGCCTGGCCGCTCGCGAGCGATTCCGTTTCTACCGCGAACAGGGCTATGCTCTGCAAGACCACCGCTTACAGCGACTCTGACGACGATGGACAAGCAGCTGAACTCCCTGACCCATTCCGCCCACCTGCTCGACGACCTCGAGTCGATCCGCGAGCTGCTGGGTGACGCCGACCTGCAACCACCCCTGCTGACCGAAACCGTGGAGCAGATCCCCCTGCTGCTCGACGAGCCGAGCACCGAAGCGCCCGCCGCCTCAGCGCCGGCGCCGGCTGAGGCGCCGGCTGAGGCACCTGAAGAGGATGCCCAGACCCGCCGCCAGGACACCCTGCTGCATCTGGACGCCGAACTGCGCGCCGCGGCGCAGTCGATCATGCAGGACGTGATCAACGACTTCACCCCGCACATCGAGACCGAGATCAAGCGCCGCCTCGATGCGCGGCTGGAACGGTTGCTCAAGCGTTCCGAGTAACCCTTCGTCCACATCGCGGGGCAAGCCCGCTCCCACAAGCGGGCTTGCCCGCTACACCTGTCTTGAAACGCGCAGCTTGGTTATACTTCCCGGCTTTCCCGAATTAATGCCTAAGGGTCCCGCCGCGCATGGATAAGACCTACCAGCCGCACGCCATCGAAACTTCCTGGTACAACACCTGGGAGTCCGAGAACTATTTCGCCCCACAAGGTGCAGGCGAGTCCTACACCATCATGATCCCGCCGCCGAACGTGACCGGCAGCCTGCACATGGGCCACGGCTTCAACAACGCGATCATGGACGCCCTGATCCGTTTCCGCCGCATGCAAGGGCGCGACACCCTGTGGCAGCCGGGCACCGACCACGCCGGTATCGCCACCCAGATGCTGGTCGAGCGCCAGCTCGAGGCCAAGGGCCAGAACCGCCACGACCTGGGCCGCGAGCAGTTCCTGGAGAAGGTCTGGGAGTGGAAGGACCAGTCGGGCGGCAACATCAGCCGCCAGATCCGCCGCCTGGGCTCGTCGGTGGACTGGAGCCGCGAGCGCTTCACCATGGACGACGGCCTCTCCGAGGCGGTCAAGGAAGCCTTCGTGCGCCTGCACGAAGACGGCCTGATCTACCGCGGCAAGCGCCTGGTCAACTGGGATACCAAGCTGCACACGGCAATCTCCGACCTCGAAGTGGAAAACCACGACGAGAAGGGCCACCTGTGGAACCTGCGCTATCCGCTGGCCGACGGCGCCAAGACCGCCGACGGCAAGGACCACCTGGTGGTCGCCACCACCCGTCCGGAAACCCTGCTCGGTGACGTCGCCGTTGCCGTCAACCCGACCGACGAGCGCTACCAGGCCCTGATCGGCAAGTTCGTCAAACTGCCGCTGGTCGGCCGTCTGATCCCGATCGTCGCCGACGACTACTGCGACCCCGAATTCGGCACCGGCTGTGTGAAGATCACCCCGGCCCACGATTTCAACGACTACGAAGTCGGCAAGCGCCACAACCTGCCGCTGCTGAACATCTTCGACAAGAACGCCACCGTGCTGGCTGCGGTGCAGGCGTTCAACCTCGATGGCAGCGTCAACGACCAGCTCGACACCTCGCTGCCGGCCCAGTACGCCGGCCTCGACCGCTTCGTCGCGCGCAAGCAGATGGTCGCGGACCTGGACGCCCAAGGCCTGCTGGTCAGCATCGACGACCACGCCCTGAAAGTACCGAAAGGCGACCGCTCCGGTACCGTCATCGAGCCATGGCTGACCGACCAGTGGTACGTGTCCACCAAGCCGCTGGCCGAGCCTGCCATCGCCGCCGTCGAAGACGGCCGCATCCAGTTCGTGCCCAAGCAGTACGAGAACATGTACTTCTCTTGGATGCGCGACATCCAGGACTGGTGCATCAGCCGCCAGCTGTGGTGGGGCCACCGCATCCCGGCCTGGTACGACGAGGCCGGCCAGGTCTATGTCGGCCGCGACGAGGCCGAAGTGCGCGCCAAGCACAACCTGGGCAGCGATGTGAAACTGCGCCAGGACGACGACGTCCTCGACACCTGGTTCAGCTCGGGCCTGTGGACCTTCTCCACCCTGGGCTGGCCGGAACAGACCGAGTTCCTGAAGAAGTTCCACTCCACCGACGTACTGGTCACCGGCTTTGACATCATCTTCTTCTGGGTCGCCCGGATGATCATGCTGACCATGCACCTGATCAAGAACGAGGACGGCACCCCGCAAGTACCGTTCAAGACCGTCTACGTGCACGGCCTGGTACGTGATGGCCAGGGGCAGAAGATGTCCAAGTCCAAGGGCAACGTGCTCGACCCGCTGGACATCGTCGACGGCATCACCCTCGACGCCCTGCTGGAAAAACGCACCAGCGGCATGATGCAGCCCAAGCTCGCCGAGAAGATCGCCAAGCAGACCAAGGCCGAGTTCCCCGAAGGCATCGCCAGCTACGGCACCGATGCCCTGCGCTTCACCTTCTGCTCGCTGGCTTCCACCGGTCGCGACATCAAGTTCGACATGGGCCGCGTCGAAGGCTACCGCAACTTCTGCAACAAGATCTGGAACGCCGCCCGCTACGTGCTGGACAAGGGCGAGGACTGCGGCCAGAACGGCGAGGCCTACGAGCTGTCGCTGGCCGACCGCTGGATCATCTCGCAGCTGCAGCGTACCGAAGCCGAGGTGACCCGCCAGCTCGAGCAGTTCCGCTTCGACCTGGCCAGCCAGGCGCTGTACGAGTTCATCTGGAACCAGTACTGCGACTGGTACCTGGAGCTGTCCAAGCCGGTATTGTGGGACGAGAACGCCCCGGTCGAACGCGCCCGCGGCACCCGCCGCACCCTGGTGCGCGTGCTGGAAGTGGCGCTGCGCCTGGCCCACCCGTTCATGCCGTTCATCACCGAAGAGATCTGGCAGCGCATCGCGCCGCTGGCCGGCATCGACGGCAAGACCATCATGCTGCAGCCATGGCCTGAAGCGAACGAAAGCCGCATCGACGCCGCCGCCGAAGGCGACATCGAGTGGCTCAAGGAGCTGATGGTTGGCCTGCGCAACATCCGCGCCGAGATGAACATCGGCCCGGGCAAGCCACTGCCGCTGTTCCTGAAGAACGCCAACGCCGACGACCAGCGTCGCCTGCAGGAAAACGAAGCCCTGCTGAAGAAGCTGGCCAAGGTCGAATCGTTCACCGTGCTCGGCGAGCAGGACGAAGCACCGCTGTCGGCTACCGCCCTGGTGGGTGACCTGCAAGTGCTGGTGCCAATGGCCGGCCTGATCGACAAGGACGCCGAGCTTGCGCGCCTGAGCAAGGAGATCCAGCGCCTGCAGGGTGAAGTCCAGCGCGTCGGCGGCAAGCTGTCCAACGCCGCCTTCGTCGACAAGGCTCCGCCTGCGGTGATCGAGAAGGAACGCGCCAAGCTGGCCGAATCGGAGCAGGCCCTGGCCAACTTCACCGAACAGCATGCGCGGATTGCTGCGCTGTAATTCAAACGTGAAGCCATAGGGGGCTGCTTCGCAGCCCATCGCCGGCAAGCCG
>NZ_JBMDJQ010000064.1:0-12048 GCF_057809275.1 Pseudomonas sp. FG36 | reverse complement strand
GTCGCAATTTGTGTCGCCTGAACTATCGCGCACTTAGAAGCAAAAGCAGAGCAAGGGCCGATCAAGATCAAGATTAAGATCAAGATCAAGATCAAATCTTTATATATTGCATCGCTGTTTTGCGGGAGGCGGACTGGGTTGCGTATATCTGCCCAGGGCCACGAACCACTAATGCAGAATCTGCTTCAAAAACGCCTGTGCCCGCGCCGTCCTGGGCTGCCCGAAGAACACTTCCGGTGAAGAGTCTTCGATGATCTGCCCACCTTCGAGAAACAACACTCGCTCTGCCACCTGTCGGGCAAAGCCCATCTCGTGGGTCACGCAGAGCATGGTCATGCCGGTGCCGGCCAGTTGCACCAGCACATCCAGTACCTCGGCCACCATCTCCGGGTCGAGCGCCGAGGTCGGCTCGTCGAACAGCATGATCCTCGGCTTCATGCACAACGCCCGGGCGATCGCCACCCGCTGCTGCTGGCCGCCGGAGAGCTGGCTGGGGTACTTGTGCGCCTGGCTTTCGATACCGACCTTGCTCAGGTACGAGCGCGCCCGTTCCTCGGCGTCCCGCCGCGACAGGCCGCGCACGCTCATCGGTGCCAGCAGGCAATTGTCGAGCACGCTCATGTGCGGGAACAGGTTGAAGTGCTGGAACACCATGCCGATCTCGCTGCGCACCTTGGCGGCCTCGCGGCTGGTGCTGGCAAGGTCGGTGCCGGCCACGCGGATGCTGCCCTGCTGGGCGATCTCCAGGCGGTTGATGCAGCGGATCAGCGTCGACTTGCCCGAGCCCGACGGGCCGCAGAGCACGATCCGCTCGCCCTCGCGCACCGACAGGTCGATATCGTGCAGCACATGGAACGCGCCGTAATGCTTGTTCAGGCCCTCGATACGGATCAGCTCCGGGCGCGGGTCGGGGGCAGGGTGCAGGCTGGCAAGGCTCAAGGGTGCGGTCATCTTGTTGTTCTCCCGCTCAAGGTTCAGGCGAAGCGTGCGGCGCTGTAGGGCGCAGGGTCGGTGAAAGGGCGCTCGCCGGTCATCAGTTCCGCCAGCAGGCGGCCGCTGACCGGGCCCAGCGTCAGGCCATGATGGGCATGGCCGAAGTTGAACCACAGGTGCTTGTGCAGCGGCGCCGGGCCGATCACCGGGCGCATGTCCGGCAGGCAGGGGCGGCGGCCCAGCCAGGGCTTGTCGTCCAGGCGCTCGCCCAGGGCCGGGAACAGCTTGCGCGCCAGGGCCTCGCAGCGGCGCAGCTGGATCTCGTTGGCCGGGGCATCGCTGGCGGCGAACTCGATGCCGGTGGTCAGGCGCACGCCCCGGGCCATCGGCGCCAGGACATAGCCGCCCTGGGTGTCGCAGATCGAGTGGCCCAGTTCGGCGCCATCGCGGGTTGCGTAGTGCATGTGGTAGCCGCGCTTGATCCCCAGCGGAAAGCGATAGCCGAGCCGTTCATAGAGGTCGGCCGACTGCGGGCCGAGGCAGGCCACCACCTCGTCGGCTATCACCGTGCCGCGACGGCTGTCCACCTGCCAGCCGCCCTCGACCTGGCGCAGGCTGCGTGCATCGCCGTGGAGGAACTGGCCGCCACGCTGGACGAACAGCGCGGCATAACCACGGGTCAAGCCGCCGGGGTTGCTCACGGTCTTCGGGTCGAGCCAGTGGATGCCACCGATCACCCCACCGTCCAGTTGCTGCTCGCGGGCCTGCAGTTGCTCGCGTTCGAGGATTTCGTAGCGCAGGCCGTAGCGGGCCAGGCCTTGAAGGTCGTGCTTGGCCTGGGCGAACAGCGCGGCGTCGCGGTACACCTCGATCCAGCCCTTGGCCTGCACCAGCCCTTGCAGGCCGGCGGCTTCGATCAGCGCATCGTGTTCCTCGACGCTGCGCTGCACCAGCGGCAGCATGTCGGCGGCGGCCTTGGCCAGGCGTCCGGGGGCGGACTGGCGCCAGTAGCTGAGCAGCCAGGGTGCGGCCTTGGGCAGGTGGGCTAGGCTGTAGCGCACGTCGGGCTGGCGGTTCAGGCCATAGCGCAGCAGGGCGCTGTATTGGCGCGGGAAGGCATAGGGGATCACGCTGGAACGCTCGATCAGCCCGGCGTTGCCATGGCTGGTGCCGCTGCCTGGCTCGTCGCGGTCGATGAGGATCACCTGGCGTCCGCGGGCCTGCAGGTGCAGGGCGGTACTGACGCCGACGATGCCGGCGCCCAGGACGATGGTCTGGCAATGCATGGAAGATTTCCTTCAGTCAGTTCAGGTGGCGGCCCAGGCGGGCTTCCAGGTGTTTCAAGGTGCGCCGGACCACCTCGACGATCAGCAGATAGAGCACTGCCGCCCACAGGTAGATCTGGAAGTCGAAGCTGCGCGAGAAGGCCAGCTTGGTCACCCCCATCAAGTCGTAAATCGTCACCAGCGAGGCAATCGCGCTGGCCTTGATCATCATGATCAGCTCGTTGCCCAGCGGGCCGATGGCCACCAGCAGCGACTGTGGCAGGACCACCTTGAAGAAGGTGGTCGAGCGCTTGAGGTTGAGTGCCTTGGCCGCTTCGTACTGGCCCGGCGCGACCGCCATCAGGCTGGCGCGGAAGATCTCGGCCTGGTAGGCCGCCGTGTTGAGGGTGAAGGCGAGCAGGGCGCAGTACCAGGCCTCGCGGAAGAACCACCAGAGGCCCAGCTCCTGCCAGAAACCCTTGAGCGAACCCAGCCCGTAGTACAGCAGGAACAGCTGGGCCAGCAGCGGTGAGCCGCGGAAGAAATACACGTAGCCAGCCGCCAGGCGCCGCAGCACGCGGCTGGGTGACATGCGCGCCAGCGCCAGGAGCATGCCCAGCAGCGCGCCGAGGGTGAACGAGATCGCCACCAGCTTGGCGGTGACCAGCAGGCCATCGACGAAACGTGCGCCGTAACGGTCCAGCAAGTCCGGGTCGAGCACGTAGGCCAGCAGTTGCTCCAGACTCATGGGCGGGCTCCTTGCAGATGGCGATTGCTGCGCCGCTCAAGCAGGGCGAAGACCCTGCCCGACAGCGCCGAGAACAGCAGGTAGACCAGGCAGGCGACGCCGTAGAACAGCATCGGTTCCTTGGTTACGCTGACCGCGAGGTTGGTCTGGCGCATCAGGTCGATCAGCGAGATGGTCGAGACCAGCGAAGTGTCCTTGAGCAGGCTCAGCCAGTTGTTCGACAGGCCCGGCAGGGCGATGCGCGTCAGTTGCGGCAGCACCACCTTGAAGAACCCGGTGCGCTTGCCCAGGCCCAGGGCCGCGCAGGCCTCCAGCTGGCCCTTGGGCAGGGTCTTGAAGGCCATCAGCCAGATCTCGCTGGAGAACGCGGCGAACACCAGACTGAAGGCGGCCATGGCGGCGAGGAAGGTGTTGATCAGCACCTCGCCCTCATAGCCCAGCGCGGCGAGGAGCTTCTGCGCGGCGATCTGGCAGCCGTAGTAGATGATCAGCAGGGTGAGCAGTTCGGGCAGGCCGCGAAACACCGTGGAGAAGAGGGTGGCCCAGGCCCGCGGCAGGCGTTTGCGCGAGCGCGCGGCGAGCGCCACCAGCAAGCCCAGTGGCAGGCCGATGGGCAGGCAGGCCAGGGCCAGCGACACGGTCACCAGCGCGCCGGCCAGCAACGCCTGGCCCCAGCCGCCGCTGGCGAAGGAAAGCAGGGAGAGTTGATCGAGCATGGCTAACCCCCAGGAAACAGGTGCCCTGGTGGGAGCGGGCTTGCCCCGCGATGGCGTGGTTCACTGATCAGGCGCCATCGCGCGGCAGGCCGGCCTCCACGAGATTACTGGTAGATGTCGAAGGCGAAGTACTTGCTCGCGATCTTCTGGTAGGTGCCATTGGCCACGATCGCCGCCAGCGCCTCGTTCAGCCGGGTGCGCAGGGCCTGGTCGTCCTTGCGCACGGCAATCGCCGCGTCGGCCTTGGTGCCGTCGACGTCGCCGAGGATCTTGCAGCAGTCCTTGCCGTTCTTGTTCAGCCATTCGTGCAGCGGGAACTTGTCGGCGATCACCCCGTCCAGGCGCCCGGCGGCAAGGTCTGCGTTGGCTTCGTCAAGGGTTGGGTACAGCTTCACGTCCGCGCCGGCCTTGCCGTATACATCCTCGGCGTAGATCGCCTGGGTCGAGGCGGATTGCGCGCCGACCGTGTAGCCCTTGAAGTCGGTCTGCGCGTCGCTGATCGGGCTGTCCTTGGCGACGGCCACGGTCAGTGGGGTGCGGTAGTAGTGGTCGGTGAAGGTGATCTTCCGGCGCCGTTCCTCGGTGTCGATCATCGAGGCCACCACCGCGTCGTACTTGCGCGCCATCAACGCTGGAATGATGCCTTCCCAGTCCTGGGCCACCAGGGTGCATTCGACCGTCATCTGTTCGCACAGGGCATGGGTGATGTCGATGTCGAAGCCGTGCAGCTTGTTGTCGGCGTCGACGTAGTTGAAGGGGGGATATGCGCCTTCAGTGGCAAAGCGCAGGGTCTCGGCACTGGCGTGGCCCGCCAGCAGCAGGGCGCACGCACCCACCACAGCCATGGTTCCTTTCATCTCGCACCTCGGTCATCGCACTCTTGCTATTGTTGTTTGCCCGCCGGCCACGAGGTGTAGCCGACGAACTCGTTATGTAGAG
The DNA here is from genome assembly GCF_057809275.1 of Pseudomonas sp. FG36. Taxonomy (NCBI): domain Bacteria; kingdom Pseudomonadati; phylum Pseudomonadota; class Gammaproteobacteria; order Pseudomonadales; family Pseudomonadaceae; genus Pseudomonas; species Pseudomonas sp. FG36. The sequence goes on along the minus strand of NZ_JBMDJQ010000064.1, from coordinate 7,447 downwards.
CGGCAGTTGCTTCCAAGCGTTTTTCAACATCCGGTCCGAGCTGCTTGCAGACCTCGTTGACCATCAGGTGCACCCACGACAGCATGGTCGCGGTGGATTCCCAGAACAGGTTGAATTCGGTGGGGATGCGGAACACCTCGTCGGCTTCGGCATCGGCCCAGTCACAGAAAGTGTCGGTGACCAGGGTCACCGGGATGCCCAGCGCACGGGCCTTGTGGCACAGCTGCAGGGCGTGGCGCGAATAGCGGCGTGCTTCGAACACCACCAGCGCGCAGTCCTGCGGGCGCCCCAGCAGTACCTCGCCGAAATGCCCGGCGCTGCCATCGACCAGTTGCACGCCGTCGCGCAGGTACTGCAGCAGGTGGCTCATGCACATGGCCACGCCACGCTCGGTCTGAAAGCCGGCGACGAATACCCGGGGTTTGTCGGCCAGGCGCCGGGCGACCTGTTGCCAGGTTTCGCCGCGGCTGTATTCGTGCACGCGCACCAGCGCGGCCATTTCCAGCTCCAGGCTGCCTGAGCGCTGGTCGTCCTCGGGTTGCTGGCGAAACGCCTGCAGGCGGTCGCCGGCCAGCCACGGGCCGTCGCCCAGGTCGTTCTGCAGGTCCTGCTTGAGCGCCTTGAGGTGGGCATAGCCCAGGGCGCGGCAGAAGCGGCCGACGCTCGATTCGCTCACGCCCAGCTTGGCGGCGATGCTGGCCGAGGTCTGGAAGGGCAGTTCGTGGAGATTGGCGAGCATGTAGCTGGCGATCTGGCGGCCCGAGGCGGCAGCGGTGTGCAGGCTGCTTTCCAGGCGTTGCTTGATCGATTGGCTCATGGTCGGTTCCGGTTGATTTCTGGCGTGGAAGCCAAAATGGCTGTTTTCTGTCATCAAGTCAATATTTGACAGATAGCTGTCATTGGCGGGAAAGTCTGTGCAGTTGCGCTGTAGCGATTCCAATTCCAAGAAAGGAGCTCCAGATGTCTTCACCTTCCACCGGCCCTGTTGTGCGCGTGCCTTTTACCGAACTGCAGGCATTGCTGCAGGCTATCTTCGCGCGGCATGGCTGCAGCGCGGCAGTGGCCGCCGTGCTCGCCGACAACTGCGCCAGCGCCCAGCGTGACGGTGCCCACAGCCACGGGGTGTTCCGTATTCCCGGTTATGTCTCGACCCTGGCCAGCGGTTGGGTCGATGGCCGCGCCGAGCCGCAGGTAACCGACCTGGCGCCGGCTTATGTGCAAGTCGATGCCAAGGGTGGGTTTGCCCAGCCGGCCCTGGCCGCGGCTCGCGCGCTGTTGGTGGAGAAGGCGCGCACGGCCGGCATCGCGGTGCTGGCGATCCACAATTCGCACCATTTCGCCGCGCTGTGGCCGGATGTCGAGCCATTCGCCGATGAAGGCCTGGTGGCCCTGAGCGTGGTCAACAGCATGACCTGCGTGGTGCCCCACGGTGCGCGCAAACCGCTGTTCGGCACCAACCCCATCGCCTTCGCCGCGCCTTGCGCGGGGCACGACCCGATCGTCTTCGACATGGCCACCAGTGCCATGGCCCATGGCGACGTGCAGATCGCCGCCCGGGCTGGCGAACAGCTGCCGCCGGGCATGGGCGTGGATGCCGCCGGCCAGCCGACCACTGACCCCAAGGCGATTCTCGAAGGCGGCGCCTTGCTGCCGTTCGGCGGCCACAAAGGCTCGGCGCTGTCGATGATGGTCGAACTGCTGGCGGCAGCGCTGACGGGGGGCCATTTTTCCTGGGAGTTCGGCTGGTCGGGGCATCCGGGGGCAAAGACCCCATGGACCGGGCAGTTACTGATCGTGATCGACCCGGCCAAGGCCCAAGGCGAGCGTTTTGCCCAGCGCAGCCGTGAACTGGTGGAGCAGATGCAGGAAGCGGGGCTGACGCGCATGCCAGGGGAGCGGCGCTACCGTGAGCGTGAAGTGGCACTGCGCGAAGGCGTGGGTTTGTCCGAACGGGAGTTGGCCGAGTTGCAAGCGCTGGCTGGCTGAACCCGCTCTTTTGTAAGGGGAGTCAGGCGCCTGAGCGGCCTGGCTCCCAGGCGTTGAACCCATCTGCTCCTGCCGTTGTCCCCCCTTCCCATGTCAGCCCGCCCCCCCGTGATCCATTAGCGTTCCGAGCATTTCCGACTGGCAAAAGCAGGATGCTTACCAATGCTCTTCAGCGAACTCATGGCAGCGCTTTCCACCCGTGCGATCCGACTCCAGCGCGAGGAGGCCGACCTGATCGTCGAGGGCGATGACGACACCCTCGATGACGCGCTGTGGGACGCATTGGCGGCGCACAAGCCAGCGTTGCTGGAGATGCTCGCGGGCCTGGAGGATGGCTGGCTGAGCCCGGCGCTACGCATCACCCCCGACATGCTGCCCCTGGCTGGGCTCGACCAGGCCGCGATCGACCGCATCGTCGCCACGCTGCCCGGGGGCGCGGCGAATCTGCAGGACATCTACCCGCTGGCGCCGCTGCAGGAAGGCATGCTCTACCACCACCTCACGGCCACCGAGGGCGACCCCTATGTGCTGCAGGCCCAGCTGCGCTTCGCCAGCCCGGCGCACCTGCAGGCGTTCGCCGAGGCGCTCGACTGGGTGATCCAGCGCCATGACATCCTGCGCACGGCACTGGCCTGGGAATACCTGGACCAGCCGCTGCAAGTGGTGTGGCGCAAGGCGCCGCTGGCGTGCGAGGCAGTCGGGAGCCTGGACGGTGACGAGCCGCTGGAGCAACTGCGTGCCCGTTTCGACTCGCGTCATTACCGCATGGACCTGGCCCAGGCCCCCTTGCTGCGCCTGGTGCATGGCCAGGATCGCGACGGCCGGGTGCTGGGCCTGCTGCTGTTCCACCACACGGTCATGGACCACACCGGCCTGGACATCGTGCGCCGCGAGATCCACGCCTATCTCGCGGGTGATGGCGAGCGGCTGCCAGCCCCGGTGCCGTTCCGTGACCTGCTGGCCAGGAGCCGCCAGGCCCAGGACGAACAGGCCCATGAAGCATTCTTCGGCGCCATGCTGGCCGATATCGACGCACCGACCCTGGCCTTCGGCGTCCAGGAGGTGGCCGGCCAAGCCATGGAGGAAGCCCGGATTACCCTGGCGCCCGGCCTCAGCCAACGTCTGCGTGCCCAGGCCCGGTCGCTCGGGGTCAGCCCGGCCAGCATCATGCACCTGGGGCTCGCGCGCCTGCTGGGCGCGTGGTCCGGGCGCGAGTCGGTGGTGTTCGGCAGCGTGCTGCTGGGGCGCATGGCGGCGGGCGAGGGCGGCGAACACGCCCTCGGGATGTTCATCAATACCTTGCCGCTGCGGGTCGACCTGCAGGGGCAGGGTGTGCGCGATGCACTGTTGCTGACCCACCGCCAGTTGACCGCGCTGCTCGGCCACGAACAGGCGCCACTGGCCCTGGCCCAGCGTTGCAGCGGTGTGGTGGCGCCGATGCCGTTGTTCAACAGCATGCTCAACTATCGCCATAGCGCGGCGGGTGACGCCGCCGCGGTGATTGCGGTGGCGCCGGGCATCGATGTGGTCGGCACCGAGGAGCGTACCAACTACCCCCTGAACCTGGCGGTCGACGATCTGGGTGACGACCTGCGCCTGACGGTCCAGGCCCTCGCTGAATGGGGCGCCGAGCGCCTGTGCGGACAACTGCGACAGGTGTTCGAGGGGCTGGTGGAGGCGCTCGAGCGCACCCCCGACCTGCCCGTGCTGGCGCTGCCGGTGCTGACGCCCGAGGAGCGCCATCAACTGCTGACCGGCTGCAACACCACGGCCGCCGAACACGACCTCGACCAGCCGCTGCACGCGTTGTTCGAGCGCCAGGCGCTGCTGCAGCCACAGGCGGTGGCCATCGAGGCGGAAGGTGAACAGCTGACCTATCGGCAGCTCAACGAGCAGGCCAACCGCCTGGCCCACCACCTGATCGCCCTGGGCGTGCGTCCCGACGACCGGGTGGCGATCTGCGTCGAGCGCGGCCCGTCGATGGTGGTTGGCCTGCTGGCCATCCTCAAGGCCGGTGGCGCCTATGTGCCAGTGGACCCGAGCTACCCGGCCGAGCGCATCCGCCACATGCTCGTCGACAGCGCGCCGTTGGCGGTGCTGGTGCACGCGGCCACCCGCGAGGTGCCGGGCGCGCTGGCCGTGCCGCAGATAGACCTCGACCAGGCGGGCTGGGAAAGCCTGCCGGCGACCGACCCACGGGTGGCCGGGCTGACCTCGCGCCACCTCGCCTATGTGATCTACACCTCCGGTTCCACCGGGTTGCCCAAGGGCGTGATGGTCGAGCACCGCAGCGTGGTCAACCTGGTGCACTGGAGCGCCGGGCTGTGCCCCGCGAGGGCGGACGGCGCGGTGCTGCACAAGACCCCGATCAGTTTCGACGCCTCGGTGTGGGAGCTGTTCTGGCCCCTGGGCAGCGGCCTGCGCCTGGTGCTGGCGCGGCCGGACGGCCAGCGTGACGCGGACTATGTGGCGCGGCGGATCATCGAGTCCAGGGTCAGCGTGGTGCAGTTCGTGCCGGCGCTGTTGCAGCAGTTCCTCGAACAGGCGCGCAGCGCGCAGTGCAGCAGCCTCACCGACATCGTCTGCGGCGGTGGCGAGCTGACCGAATCCCTGGTGCGCCAGGTGCGCGAGCGCCTGCCGCAAGTGCGCCTGCACAACGTCTACGGCCCCACCGAAACCACGGTCGATTGCAGCGTCTGCACCCTGGAGCCCGATCAGCCCGTGCCGGATGGCGCGCTGCCGATCGGCCGGCCGATCGACAACACCCGCCTGTACGTACTGGACGGCGCGGACCAGCCGCTGCCGTGGGGCGTGGCCGGGCACCTGCACATCGGTGGCGTGGGGGTAGCGCGTGGCTACCTGGGCTTGGCCGGGCAACAGGCCGAACGCTTCATCGACAGCCCGTTCGTGCGCGGCGAGCGCCTGTATCGCAGCGGTGACCTGGTGCGCCAGCGCGCTGACGGTTCGTTGCAGTTCCTCGGTCGCAACGACCACCAGGTCAAGCTGCGCGGCCTGCGTATCGAACCGGGCGAGATCGAAGCCTGCCTTAACCGCGTGGACGGCGTGCGCGAGGCGCTGGTGCTTGTCCACGAACACCCGCACAGCGGCCAGCGCCTGGTGGCCTACCACACTGGCCAGGATCACGCCGCGCAGTACCTGCGCGAGCGTCTGCTCGAGCAGTTACCGGAGTACATGGTGCCGGCACTGTTCATCCACCTCGATGGCATGCCGCTGACGCCCAACGGCAAAGTCGACCGCAAGGCCCTGCCGACCCCCGAAGCGCCGGTGCGCCAGTACCAGGCGCCCCAAGGCCCGATCGAGACCGCCCTGGCGGCGATCTGGGCGGACCTGCTGGGTGTCGGGCCAGTGGGGCGTGACGACAACTTCTTCGAGCTGGGCGGCCATTCGCTGCTGGCGGTACGCCTGGTGGAGCGCATGCGCCAGCAGGCGCTGGCGGCCGATGTGCGGGTGCTGTTCAGCCAGCCCACGCTGGCCGCGTTGGCGGCGTCGGTGGGTGGCCAGGCCGCCGTCGAGGTGCCGGCCAACCGTATCCCGGCAGGCTGCACGCGGATCACCGCGGACATGCTGCCCCTGGCCGACCTCGACCAGGACGCCATCGACACACTGGTGCGGCAGATCCCCGGTGGCGCGGCCAATATCCAGGATATCTACGGTCTGGCGCCGCTGCAGCAGGGCATCCTCTACCATCACCTGGCCAGCGAAGGCGCCGACCCCTATGTGGTGCAGGCGCGTTTCGCCTTTGCCGGGCAGGCCGAGCTGGAGGCCTTCGTCGCCGCGCTGAACCAGGCCATCGCCCGTCACGACATCCTGCGCACCAGCCTGCATTGGCAGGGCCTGGACGAGGCGGTGCAGGTGGTCTGGCGCGAGGCGCCGCTGCTGCTGAGCCCGGCGCTCGAAACGCCACGGCTCGACCTCGGCCAGGCGCCCTTGCTGCGCCTGAGCAGCCAGCGCCAGGCCGGACGCCTGGAGGCGACCCTGCTGCTGCATCATATTCTTGTCGACCACACCGCCGTGGAACAGCTGATGCTTGAGGTGGGGGCGCTGCTGCAAGGCCCCGCAGAGCTGCCGGCCAGCATCCCGTATCGCAACTACGTGGCCCAGGCACGCCTTGGCGCGGACCCTCAGGCCGACGAGGCATTGTTCCGCGAGCTGCTGGGCGATATCGACGAACCGACCGAAGCGTTCGGCCTGCGCGAGGCGATGGCCGAGGCCCATTCGGTGGGTGAAAGCCGCTGCCCATTGGAGCCGGCGCTGGTCGCACGCCTGCGCGGGCAGGCCAGGGCGCTGGGGGTCAGTGTTGCCAGCCTGGTGCATCAGGCCTGGGGCCAGGTACTGGCGCAGATGTCCGGACGCGAAGAGGTGGTGTTCGGCACCGTGCTGCTCGGTCGTCTGCAGGGCGGCGAGGGCGCCGACCGGGCGCTGGGCATGTTCATCAATACCTTGCCGCTGCGAGTCAGCGTGGGGGCTGCGGGCGTGGCCGAGGGCGTGCGCCTGACCCACCAGCGCCTGGCGCGCCTGCTGGCCCATGAGCAGGCCTCCCTGGCCCTGGCCCAGCGCTGCAGCGGCGTGCCGGCCTCGCAGGCGCTGTTCAGCAGCCTGCTGAACTATCGCCACAGTGCTGGCCAGCCTGCGCAGGGGCCGGTCTGGCCGGGGATCGAACTGTTGACCGCGCAGGAGCGCAGCAACTACCCGCTGGTGGTCAGCGTCGACGACTATGGGGATGATTTGCGGTTGACGGTGCAGGCCGTGGCGTCGGTTGATGGCGAGCGCGTCTGCCGCTTGCTGCAGTGGGCCTTGACGCAGTTGGTCACGGCGCTGGAGCAGGCGCCGCAGGTCGCGCTGCACAGCCTGCATGGGTTGCCCATGGTCGAACGCGACTGCGTGCTGGGTCGCTTCAATGCCACGGCACGCGACTACCCGCGCGACCAGGTCGCCCACCGCCTGTTCGAAGCCCACGCCGCGAGCACGCCCGAGGCATTGGCGGTGATCCACGGTGAACGCCAGTGGAGCTATGCCCAGCTCGATGACCAGGCCAATCGCCTGGCCGTCTACCTGCTCGAGCAGGGGGTGCGTGCCGGTGATCGCGTGGCCCTGCTGCTGCCACGCTCCTTCGACCTGCTGGCGGCCCAGTTGGCGGTGAGCAAGCGCGCGGCGGTGTTCGTGCCGCTGGACGGCAATGCCCCGGCCGAACGCCAGGCGTTCATTGTCGGTGACAGCGGGGCGGCGTTGCTGCTGACCCACAGCGACCAGCCTGAAGTGGCGGGCGCGCGCCGGGTCGAACTCGACCGGCTTGACCTGAGCACGTATGCGGCCGCGCCGCTGGGCCTAGCGGTAGACGCCGGCAGCGCGGCGTACATCATGTACACCTCCGGCTCCACCGGCACGCCGAAGGGCGTGCAGGTGCCGCACCGGGCCATCGTGCGCCTGGTGATCAACAACG
>NZ_JBMDJQ010000063.1:0-12811 GCF_057809275.1 Pseudomonas sp. FG36 | reverse complement strand
GGGCCGGATGAATGGAGCGAGGATTTTTTGGTTCCTTTTTGATCCTTCAAAAAGGAACCCGCCGTAAGGGCGGAAAGGTGAATAAGCGTCGACATCGCAAATGAATGTGCATAAAAAAATCAAAACAACCAACAACCAATCTAGCACCAATAAAAAAACCCGCATCACTCTCGCAACACGGGTCCTTCAAAATCCAAACTCAAACCACCCAGATCACCGCTCCAGCAGAATCCGCAACATCCGCCGCAGCGGCTCCGCAGCCCCCCACAGCAGCTGGTCACCAACGGTAAAGGCCCCGAGATACTGCGACCCCATGTTCAGCTTGCGCAAACGCCCGACCGGCACGTTCAGGGTCCCGGTCACCTGGGTAGGGCTCAGCTCCTGCATGCTGATCTCACGCTGATTCGGCACCAGCTTCACCCAAGGGTTGTGCTGGCTGATCATGCCTTCGATATCCGCCAAAGGCACATCCTTGTTCAGCTTGATGGTAAGCGCCTGGCTGTGGCAACGCATGGCGCCAATCCGCACGCAGATGCCGTCGACCGGAATCGGGCTCTTGAAGCGACCGAGGATCTTGTTGGTCTCGGCCTGGGCCTTCCACTCTTCACGGCTCTGGCCGTTTGGCAGTTCCTTGTCGATCCACGGGATCAGGCTGCCGGCCAGCGGCACGCCGAAGTTGTCGGTCGGGAAGCCTTCGCCACGCATGGCCTCGGCCACCTTGCGGTCGATGTCGAGGATGGCGCTGGCCGGGTTGGCCAGGTCGTCGGCGACCGCCGCGTGAATACCGCCCATCTGCTTGATCAGCTCACGCATGTTCTGCGCGCCGGCACCGGAAGCCGCCTGATAGGTCATGGCACTCATCCACTCGACCAGGCCGGCTTCGAACAGGCCGCCCAGCCCCATCAGCATCAGGCTGACGGTGCAGTTGCCGCCGATGTAGTTCTTGGTTCCCGCATCCAGCTGCTGGTCGATGACCTTGCGGTTGACCGGATCAAGGATGATCACCGCGTCGTCCTGCATGCGCAGGGACGAGGCCGCGTCGATCCAGTAACCCTGCCAGCCGGCTTCGCGCAGCTTGGGGAATACTTCGTTGGTGTAGTCACCGCCCTGGCAGGTCAGGATGACGTCGAGGGTCTTGAGCTCTTCGATGTTGTAGGCATCCTTGAGCGGCGCAATGTCCTTGCCCACCGCCGGGCCTTGGCCACCGACATTGGAGGTGGTGAAGAACACCGGCTCGATCAGGTCGAAGTCCTGCTCTTCGAGCATCCGCTGCATGAGCACGGAACCGACCATTCCACGCCAACCGATCAGACCTACACGTTTCATCGCAACTACACCTTTGCTAAAAGTGGGCCGCCACCGGGAGTTTTGGGTGGCGGGCCAGAGAGATTACAGATTCCGCAGCGCTGCGACTACTGCGTCGCCCATTTCCTGCGTACCGACCTTGCGGCAACCTTCGGAGAAGATGTCACCGGTGCGCAGGCCCTGGTCCAGCACCAGGCTCACCGCCTGCTCGATCGCCTCGGCGGCGGCCGTCTGGTTGAAGCTGTAGCGCAGCATCATCGACACCGAGAGAATGGTCGCCAGCGGGTTGGCGATGCCCTGCCCGGCGATGTCCGGCGCCGAGCCGTGGCACGGCTCGTACATGCCCTTGTTGTCGGCATCCAGCGACGCCGACGGCAGCATGCCGATGGAACCGGTGAGCATGGAAGCTTCATCCGACAGGATGTCGCCGAACATGTTGTCGGTCACCACCACGTCGAACTGCTTGGGCGCGCGCACCAGCTGCATGGCGGCGTTGTCGACGTACATGTGGCTCAGCTCGACGTCCGGGTAGTCCTTGGCCACTTCCTCGACCACTTCGCGCCACAGCTGGCTGGAAGCCAGGACGTTGGCCTTGTCCACCGAGCACAGTTTCTTGCCGCGTACACGGGCCATGTCGAAGCCGACGCGGGCGATGCGGCGCACTTCGCTTTCGCTGTACGGCAGGGTGTCGTACGCCTGGCGCTCGCCGCCTTCCAGCTCGCGCTGGCCGCGTGGCGCGCCGAAGTAGATGCCGCCGGTCAGCTCGCGGACGATGAGGATGTCCAGGCCAGCGACGATCTCGGGCTTGAGCGACGAGGCGTCGGCCAGTTGCGGATAGAGGATGGCCGGGCGCAGGTTGGCGAACAGGCCCAGTTGCGAACGGATCTTCAGCAAGCCGCGCTCCGGGCGGATGTCACGCTCGATCTTGTCCCACTTCGGCCCACCCACGGCGCCCAGCAACACGGCGTCAGCCTGGCGCGCACGCTCCAGGGTCTCGTCGGCCAGCGGCACGCCGTGCTTGTCGATGGCCGTGCCACCGATCACGTCGTGGGTGAGGCTGAAGCCGAGCTGGAACTTGTCGTTGGCCAGTTCCAGCACCTTGACCGCCTCGGCCATGATTTCCGGACCGATGCCATCACCTGGGAGAATCAGAATCTGCTTGCTCATGCTTTCCTCTATCCAATCAAGCGGCGCGCCCTGTCGGCGCGCCGATAAACTCAGTGTCCAACGGGCCTCATCGCGGGGCAAGCCCGCTTCCACGCGTGGTGATGAGGCCTTCGATCAATCGCGGAACAACCACGGCTGGCTGGCGCGGTGCTTGCCCTCGAACACCTTGATCGCGTCGCTGTCCTGCAGGGTCAGGCCGATATCGTCCAGGCCGTTGAGCAGGCAGTGCTTGCGGAACGCGTCGATCTCGAACTTCAGCACTTTGCCGTCCGGGCGGGTCACGGCCTGGGCCTCGAGGTCGATGGTCAACTGGTAGCCCGGGTTGGCCTCGACCTGCTTGAACAGCTCGTCGACCTCGGCGGCGTCGAGAATGATCGGCAACAGGCCATTCTTGAAGCTGTTGTTGAAGAAGATGTCGGCGAAGCTCGGCGCGATCACGCTGCGGAAACCGTACTCATCAAGTGCCCACGGGGCATGCTCGCGGCTCGAGCCGCAACCGAAGTTCTCCCGCGCCAGCAACACGCTGGCACCTTGGTAGCGCGCGTGGTTGAGCACGAAGTCCTGGTTCAACGGGCGCTTGCTGTTGTCCTGGTAAGGCTGGCCGACGTCCAGGTAGCGCCATTCATCGAACAGGTTGGGGCCGAAGCCGGTGCGCTTGATCGACTTGAGGAACTGCTTGGGGATGATCTGGTCGGTGTCGACGTTGGCACGATCCAATGGCGCGACGAGGCCGGTGTGCTGGGTAAAGGCTTTCATGCTGCGCTCCCTTGGATCAACTCGCGGACATCGATGAAGTGGCCAGTCACCGCGGCGGCGGCGGCCATGGCCGGGCTGACCAGGTGGGTACGGCCACCGGCGCCCTGGCGACCTTCGAAGTTGCGGTTGGAGGTGGACGCGCAGTGCTCGCCGCTTTCCAGGCGGTCCGGGTTCATCGCCAGGCACATCGAGCAGCCAGGTTCACGCCACTCGAAGCCGGCTTCGAGGAAAATCTTGTCCAGCCCTTCGCGCTCGGCCTGGGCCTTGACCAGGCCCGAGCCCGGCACCACCAGCGCCTGCTTGACGTTGGCGGCGACCTTGCGACCCTTGGCGATCTCGGCGGCGGCGCGCAGGTCTTCGATGCGCGAGTTGGTGCACGAGCCGATGAACACGCGGTCGAGCCGGATGTCGGTGATCGCCTGGTTGGCGGCCAGGCCCATGTACTTGAGGGCGCGCTCGATCGAGCCGCGCTTGATCAGGTCGGGCTCGGCCGCCGGGTCCGGCACGCGCTGGTCGACGGCCAGGACCATCTCCGGCGAAGTGCCCCAGCTGACCTGCGGCTTGATCTGCGCGGCGTCGAGCTCGACCACGGTGTCGAACACGGCGTCGGCGTCGGACACCAGGCCTTTCCAGGCCTCGACGGCCTGCGTCCACTGCTCGCCCTTCGGCGCGTACGGGCGGCCTTCGACATAGGCGACGGTAGTGCCGTCGACAGCCACCAGCCCCACACGGGCACCGGCTTCGATGGACATGTTGCAGATGGTCATGCGGCCTTCCATCGTCAGCTCGCGGATGGCGCTGCCGGCGAACTCCATGGCGTGGCCGTTACCGCCGGCGGTGCCGATCTTGCCGATCACGGCGAGGACAATGTCCTTGGCAGTGACGCCAGCGGGCAATTGGCCTTCGACGCGAACCAGCATGTTCTTCATCTTCTTGGCCACCAGGCACTGGGTGGCGAGCACGTGCTCGACCTCGGAAGTGCCAATGCCATGGGCCAGGGCGCCGAATGCGCCATGGGTGGAGGTATGCGAGTCGCCGCAGACCACGGTCATGCCCGGCAAGGTCGCGCCCTGCTCCGGGCTGATCACGTGGACGATACCCTGACGCTCGTCATTCATCTTGAATTCGACGATGCCATATTCGTCACAGTTCTCATCGAGGGTCTGCACCTGAAGGCGCGACACCTGGTCGGCGATGGCCGCGATACCGCCCTTGCGCTCCGGCGTGGTCGGTACGTTGTGGTCAGGGGTGGCAATGTTGGCATCGATGCGCCACGGCTTGCGGCTGGCCAGGCGCAGGCCTTCGAAAGCCTGGGGCGAGGTCACTTCGTGGATGATATGGCGATCGATGTAGATCAAGGACGAGCCGTCATCGCGGCGCTTGACCTCATGAGCTTCCCAGAGTTTGTCGTAGAGCGTTTTGCCAGCCATCAGACTGTTCCTCATCAGCGTCTTTCTATGCCAAAGACCCCTTGGCTTGTACGGACGATGCTATGGCGATAGATTGAATAACTCAAATTCATAATTTTCATGCTTTGCATAACCATCAGGAATTCGAACTGAATGGACCTCGCCAATCTCAGCGCCTTCATCGCCATCGCCGAAACCGGCAGTTTTTCCGGGGCCGGCGAACGCCTGCACCTGACCCAGCCGGCCATCAGCAAGCGCATCGCCGGCCTGGAGCAGCAACTGGACGTGCGCCTGTTCGACCGCCTGGGCCGCGAGGTCACCCTGACCGAGGCCGGCCGCGCCCTGCTGCCTCGTGCCTACCAGATCCTCAATGTACTGGATGATACCCGCCGCGCGCTGACCAACCTCACCGGAGCGGTGAGCGGTCGCCTGACCCTGGCCACCAGCCATCACATCGGCCTGCACCGCCTGCCGCCGCTGCTGCGCGCCTTCACCCGCCAGTACCCCGCGGTTGCCCTGGATATCCAGTTCCTCGACTCGGAGGCGGCCTACGACGAGGTCCTGCATGGTCGTGCCGAAATCGCCGTGATCACCCTGGCACCCGAGCCGCATCACCTGGTGCGAGCGGTTCCAGTGTGGAACGACGCCCTGGACTTCGTCGCCTCGCCCGAGCACCCGCTGGCCAGCAACGGCGTAGTCAGCCTGGCCGACGTGGCGCGCCACCCGGCGGTGTTCCCCGGCGGCAACACCTTCACCCACCACATCGTCCAGCGCCTGTTCGAAAGCCAGGGCCTGGTGCCGAACATCGCCATGAGCACCAACTACCTGGAAACCATCAAGATGATGGTGTCGATCGGCCTGGCCTGGAGTGTGCTGCCACGTACTATGCTCGATGAGCAGGTTGCGCCCATCGCCCTGCCCGGCATACAGCTGTCTCGCCAGCTAGGCTACATATTGCACACGGAGCGCACGCTATCGAATGCGGCCAGGGCCTTCATGGCACTGCTCGACAGCCACGCCGGGGTTGCCTGACCGGTCGCAGGCAAGGCATTTCTCTCCACAAGGACGCGTTTTCCGCCAAAGGTCTGGTATCGATGCCCAAATCAGCAAACCGCTTTCCGCGCCTGCCCCGTATTCCCGCGGCCGACCCCCAGGAGTCGGAACAGGCCTGGCAGAACGCTCCCCAGTTGCTGGCCGCGCTCAATGCCGCGCGCCTGGGCGCCTGGCTGTGGGACATCGAGAGTGGCCGGGTAAGCTGGTCGCGGGGTACCCAGGCGCTGTTCGGCTTCGACCCGCAACGCCCGCTACCCAACGACGTCGACTACCTCGACCTGCTGCCCGAGGAGGACCGCGCCCGTACGCGCCAGGCGTTCCAGGCCGTGGTCAACGGCGAACCGGTCGAGCAGGCCATGCGCCATCGCATCCGCTGGCCCGATGGCAGCGTGCACTGGCTGGAGATCAACGGCAGCCTGACCCACGACCCCCATGGTCGCCCACAGATGATCGGGGTGATCCGCGAGATCAGCCGCCAGCGCGAGCGCGAAACCGCGCTGATCAATTCGGAGAAGCGCTTCGCCACCCTGTTCCACCTCAGCCCCAACGCCATTCTCCTGACCCGCCGCCACGACGGCCTGATCATCGAGGTCAACCAGCATTTCGAGCACATGTTCGGCTGGCCGGGCGCCCAGGTGGTCGGCAAGACCAGCGTGGAACTGGGCCTGTGGGTCAACCCCGAGCAACGTCACCAGGTGTTGGAGGCCACCCGCGCCGGCAGCGGTCCGTTGACCCTCGAGGTGCAGTTCCGCGCCACCAACGGCAAGATTCACGATGGCATTCTCTGCACCCAGGGCATCGAACTCGAAGGTGTCACCTACCTGATCAGCACCTTCGTCGACACCACCGAGCGCAAACGCGCCGAACAGGCGCTCAAGGACAGCCAGGAGCGTCTCGACCTGGCCCTGGACTCGGCCCAGCTGGGCACCTGGGACTGGCACATCCCCAGCGGCATGCTCTACGGCTCGGCCCGCGCCGCACAACTGCACGGGCTGGACCCGGTGCCCTTCCACGAATCGTTCGAGGCCTTCTTCGAAGGCGTCCCCGAGCACGAACGCAGCGTCATGCGCCAGGCCTACCGCAGCCTGCGCGAAGGGCCGGCGGGCAATTACCAGATCACCTACCGCGTACAGCTCGACAACGGTAGCTCGCGCTATATCGAAAGCCGTGCCCGCCTGTACCGCGACGACCAGGGCAACCCGCTGCGCATGGCCGGCACCCTGCTCGACATCACCGACCAGGTGGAACGTGAACAGCGCCTGACGGCCTCGGAGGAAAAATTCGCCAGCCTGTTCCAGGTCAGCCCCGACCCGATCTGCGTGACCCGCCAGGACAGTGGCCAGTTCATCGAGATCAACCCGGCCTTCAGCCAGACCTTCGGCTGGGCCCCGGAGCAGATCCTCGGCCACACCGCCGAGGAAATCGGCCTGTGGGCCGAGTCGGCCGAACGCGCCCAGCGCATCGAACGGGTGATCCGCGACCAGGCCCTGAGCAATGTGGCGGTGGTGGTCAATCACCGCAACGGCACGCCGCTGACCTGCGTCATCTCCAGCCGCCTGATCAGCGTCGACAGTCAACCGTGCAGCGTCACCACCCTGCGCGACATCACCCAGCAGCAGCGCGCCGAGGCGGCGCTCAAGGCCAGCGAGGAGAAGTTCGCCAAGGCATTTCACTCCAGCCCCGATGCCATCACCATCACCGAGCGCCACAGCGGGCGCTATGTGGAGGTCAACGACGGTTTCAGCCGGCTGACCGGCTACAGCCCCGAGGAGGTGGTGGGCCGCACGGTCTACGAAATCGGCATCTGGGCCGACGAGAAGCAGCGCGCCGCCCTGCTCAACGAGCTGCGCGAGCGCGGCCGGGTGCATCACCGGGAGATGCTCGGGCGCAACAAGCGCGGCGACATCCTTACCGTGGAAGTGTCGGTTGAGCCGATCAATCTCAACGAGACCGATTGCCTGCTGATCAACGCCCGCGACGTCAGCCTGCTGAAGAACGCCCAGGCGCAGATCCGCCACCTGGCCTACCACGACCCGCTGACCAACCTGCCCAACCGCGCCCTGCTGATGGACCGCCTGAGCCAGCAGATCGCCCTGCTCAAGCGCCACAACCTGCGTGGCGCCCTGCTGTTCCTCGACCTGGACCACTTCAAGCACATCAACGACTCCCTCGGCCATCCGGTGGGCGACACGGTGCTGAAGATCATCACCGCCCGCCTCGAGGCCAGCGTGCGCCTGGAAGACACCGTGGCGCGCCTGGGCGGCGACGAGTTCGTGGTGCTGCTCAGCGGCCTGGAAGGCAGCCGCGAGCAGGTGGAAAACAAGGTGCGCGAACTGGCCGACACCCTGCGCGAGCTGCTGGCCGAACCGATGTCGCTGGACGGCCAGCGCCTGCAGGTCACGCCGAGCATCGGCGTGGCGCTGATCCCCGACCATGGCGCCACCCCCGCCGACCTGCTCAAGCGCGCCGACATCGCCCTGTACCGCGCCAAGGACTCCGGGCGCAACACCACGCAGTTGTTCCACACCACCATGCAGAAGGCCGCCAGCGAGCGCCTGCGCATGGAGAGCGACCTGCGCCTGGCCCTGGCCCGGGGTGAACTGGCCCTGCACTTCCAGCCCCAGGTCGATGCCCGCGACAACCGTATCGTCGGTGCCGAAGTGCTGCTGCGCTGGCACCACCCGCAACTGGGGCAGCAGCCTCCGGCGCAGTTCATCCAGGTTCTCGAAGAAAGCGGCTTGATCCTCGAGGTTGGCAGCTGGATCCTTGACGAAGCCTGCGACGCCTGCGCGCGCATGCTCGCCGACGGCCTGATCGACGCTGACGACTTCAGCCTGTGCGTCAACATCAGCCCACGGCAGTTCCGCCAGAACGATTTCGTCGAGCGGGTGCTGCGCAGCCTCGACGACTACCGCCTGCCCCGGCGCATGCTCACGCTGGAGATCACCGAAGGCATCGTCATCCAGAACCTGGAGGACACCATCAGCAAGATGCGCGAACTCAAGCACCACGGCGTGAGCTTCGCCATGGACGACTTCGGCACGGGCTATTCGTCGCTGACCTACCTCAAGCGCCTGCCGGTGGATGCGCTGAAGATCGACCAGACCTTCGTACGCGACGCGCCGGTCGACCCCAACGACGCCGAGATCGTCCGCGCGATCGTCGCCATGGCCCGCAGCCTGGAGCTCGCGGTGATTGCCGAGGGCGTGGAACTGACCGAGCAGCTGGAGTTCCTCGAGCGCCAGGGCTGCCATCTGTACCAGGGCTACCTGCACAGCCGACCACTGCCGCTGCCGGAGTTTCGTCAGATCCTGCTGGAGGCACCGGCGGATTACTGAGGGCTGGATGCGCCGCAGAACGCAAAAAGGGCACCCGAAGGTGCCCTTTCTTCACTGCGCTGAAGTCAGTTCAGCGCCGGCTTGTCGCCGTTGATCGGGATACGCTTGGCCTTGGCTTCTTCCGGCACGATGCGCAGCAGTTCGATGCTGAGCAGGCCGTTGGCCAGGCCCGCGCCCTTGACCTCGATGTGGTCGGCGAGGCGGAACGACAGCTTGAAGGCGCGCTGGGCGATGCCCTGGTGCAGGAAGGTGACGCCTTCGCTGGCATTGTCGCGCTTGCCACCGGTTACAGTCAGGACGCCTTTTTCGACCTGCAGGTCGAGGTCCTGCTCCTGGAAGCCGGCGGCGGCGACCACGATGCGGTAGTGGTCATCGCCATGCTTTTCCACGTTGTAGGGTGGGTAGCTGCTACCCGCCTCATTACGGGCGGCGGCTTCGAACAGGTCGTTGAAGCGGTCGAAACCGACGGAGTTGCGGAAAAGTGGTGCGAGAGAGAAAGCGGTGGTCATGGTCATGAACTCCTGAGATTCAGCAAGTTAAGTCACTACGCGACCCGACTTCGGCATCGCGTACTCAAGAGATATGTCCGGGCGAAACGCTTTCAAGGGCTGGCATGAAAAAATTTGCGCTGCGCTGGGTCTCAGCGCGGGGCCGGCTCAGGCGACACAGACCTCCACGGCCTGCAACTCCATCCCCAGCAAGCCGCTGATGCGCTGGCAGTCATCCTCCCGACGCAACTCGGCGAACAACGCCACTGCCTCGGGATAACCGCGGGTCAGCATCGCCAGCCACTGCTTCATCCGCCCCGGGGCGTATCGTGGCGACAGCTTGTCCTGGGCCTGGCGCCAGAACTCGCGCAGCAGCGGCAGCAGCTCCTCCCAGCTCATCGGCTGGTACTCGACGCCATCGCGGGCCGCAGCGATCTGCAGGGCCAGGTCCGGGCGCGACACCAGCCCGCGCCCCAGCATGATGTCTTGCGCACCGCTGACCTCGCGGCAACGCCGCCAATCGTCGACGGTCCAGATCTCGCCATTGGCGAACACCGGCACCTTGACCACATCCTGCACCCGCGCCACCCATTCCCAGTGGGCCGGCGGCTTGTAGCCCTCGACCTTGGTCCGCGCATGCACCACCAGGTGCGCCGAGCCGCCCTCGGCCAGCGCCGTGGCGCAGTCCAGGGCACCGTCGGGGCTGTCGTAGCCCAGGCGCATCTTCGCGGTCACCGGGATATGTGCCGGCACCGCCCGGCGCACTTCACGGACGATGGCATGCAACAGCTCCGGCTCCTTGAGCAGCACCGCCCCGCCGCGCGACTTGTTGACGGTCTTGGCCGGGCAACCGAAGTTCAGGTCGATCACCGGCGCGCCCAGCTCGCAGGCCAGCGCCGCGTTTTCAGCCAGGCATACCGGGTCGGAGCCGAGCAATTGCACACGCATCGGCACGCCAGCGGCGGTACGGGCGCCCTGGCGCAGCTCCGGCGCCAGTTTGTCGAACGAAGAGGCCGGCAGCAGGCGGTCGCAGACGCGGATGAACTCGGTGACGCACCAATCGATACCGCCCACACGGGTCAGGACGTCGCGCAGGATGTTGTCGACCAGCCCCTCCATGGGGGCCAGGGCAATTTGCATTTCAGGGTCTCGCCACGAAAAAGGCGGCAGTCTAGCAAACTTCTGGCAGCCGTCAGCTGCCGGTCAGCGCCGGGCCGTAGCCGTCGATGAATTCTGCCGGCATGCGCCTGGGCTTGCCGCTGGACAGCTCGATGCAGGCAAAGGTGGTCTGTGCCCGCAGCAAGGTCACGCCGTCGCTCGGGCGCTTGAGCTGGAAGCGCCGGGTCATGCGCAGGCGCTGGTCCCAATCAATGATCCAGGTGGCCAGTTGTAGCTCGTCGTCCTCATAGGCGGCGGCGAGGTAGTCGATTTCATGGCGGACCACCGCCATCGCCCGATCCAGCCGACGATACTCGGCCAGGTCCAGCCCCAGACGCTGGGAATGGCGCCAGGCGCAGCGCTCCAGCCAGGTGACGTAGACGGCGTTGTTGGCGTGGCCGAGGCCGTCGATATCCTCGCTGCCGACGCGAAGGTCGATGATGAATGGTGCCGCCAGATCCCAGCTCATGCCCGCTCCTGGTTTTCAGTGAACGGGCAGAGTGTACCGGATGCTCAGGCGCTTTGCCGCGCCCGCTCGGTGGAGCGTGCGAGCAGCTCGATCACCGCCTGACCCAGGCGCGGATCGGCCAGCACCCGCTGATGACCGCCCTCCTCCAGCAGCAGCAGGCGGCTGTCGAACCAGGCCTGGTGAATCAACGGCGCCTCGCTGGCGGCCACCACGGGATCGTCCTCGGCATGTACTACCAGCCCCGGCACGTCCAGTTGATAGGCACTGACATCCAGGCGCGCCACCTGGACGCCGACATCGCGCTCCACCTGGCGGATGAACGCGGCCCGGGCCCGGGCCGGCAAGCCCAGTCGCCGGGCAAAGCTCCGCAGCACGCCGAGCAAGCGGGCCGGGGCGGCAATACTCACCGCCGCATCGGTGCGCAGCCCCCACTGCAGCGCCAGCAACAGACTCGCGCCGCCCATCGAGTGCCCGATCACCGCGCGCAGCGGCGGCAGTTCGGCGGCAGCCTCGAGCAACGCGCGGGCAAACGCCACCACATGCGCCTGCTCGCCGGGCGAACGCCCGTGTGCCGGCCCTTCCAGCGACACCACGGTATGGCCGCTGTCCACCAGCCGCTCGATCAGTGCCGCGAACTGGGTGGGGCGCCCTTCCCAGCCATGCATCAGCAGTACCGTCGGCCCCTGCCCCCAGCGCAACGCCGACAACCCGAAGCGCAAGGTGATGCGCTCGGCCCTGGCCAGCAGCGGCAGCTCCCACGGTTTAGGCGGCAGGTTGCGCGGGGTCATGAAAGCACGGCGCATCTTGCCGGCGACATGTTCAGGGGCCAGGTGGCCGAGGGTGCCATTGACACCACGAATCCAGCTCAGGCTAGTCATCGCCTTGCTCCAGGGTCAGGTTGCTCAGATCACCGCCGACTTGGCGGCACGCAGTATCCGGTCGGACAACTCGCCGTCGCCCAGGGCGCGGGCCACGGCGAGGCCGCCAACCATCAGGGCGAAATCGGCGAGCGCCTTGTCGATGTCCTCGGGGCGGTCGACCATTTGCGCGGTCATCAACTCGATGTGTTCGGCCAGCACGTCACGGAAGGCGTCGGGCAGGCGCTGCATTTCGCTCAGCGCATTGGGAATCGGGCAGGCCTGCACCTCGGTATCGCGGTGCTTGCGCGACAGGTAGAAGGCCGCGACCAAGGCCCGACGCTCGGTACCGTCAAGGGCTGGATCGAGCTGGGCGAGCAAGGCACGGCGTTCGGCCAGCAACTGGCTGAAGGCTTCGAGCATGAGCTCGTCCTTGCTGTCGAAGTGGGCATAGAAGCCGCCGACCGTCAGCCCCGCGGCGCCCATGACCTGGCTTACGCTCGGATCGGCCGGGCCCTGCTGGACCAGTGCGCTGCGCGCCGCATCGAGGATGCGTTGGCGGGTCTTGCTCTTCTTGTCGCTCATGGCTCACCTCTAAATATTATGATCGACATATTATTCTCATAATATTTTCTGGCAAGCGGAATCTGCGGCCACTGATCGGCACAGCTGGATTTTTTGGAAGGCAGAAAAAACAAAAGGCCCATTCAATAAGCGAATGAGCCTTATAAGTCCTGCAAAACGCAGGTAAAAAATTGGCGTCCCCTAGGGGACTCGAACCCCTGTTACCGCCGTGAAAGGGCGGTGTCCT
>NZ_JBMDJQ010000062.1:0-13178 GCF_057809275.1 Pseudomonas sp. FG36 | reverse complement strand
GAACCCGAACCCGAACCCGAACCCGAACCCGAACCCGAACCCGAACCCGAACCCGCCCCTACCTCCCACCCCACAATCCAAGTAAAGTGCCGCTCCCCCGCCGTACCCCTGGAAAAGGAACCGATCTCATGACCCCCAACGCCCTGGACATAGCCGTAATCGGCGCCACCGGCACAGTAGGTGAATCCCTCGTCCAGATCCTCGAGGAAGTGGCCTTCCCGGTCTCCACCCTGCACCTGCTGGCCAGCATGGAATCCGCCGGCAGCAGCGTCATGTTCGCGGGCAAGAAACTGAAGGTCCGCGAAGTGGACAGCTTCGATTTCTCCCAGGTGAGGCTGGTCTTCTTCGCCGCCAGCCCTGCCGTCAGCCGCAGTTTCGCGCCCAAGGCCATCGCCGCCGGTTGCGCGGTGATCGACCTGTCCGGCGCCCTGGACGGCGCCACCGCGCTGGTCCCGGAAGCCAACGGCGAGCGCATTGCCGAACTGTCGCAGCCCGCCCTGATCACCAGCCCGAGCGCCGGCGCAGTGGCCCTGGCTGTGGCGCTGGCGCCGCTCAAGGGTTTGCTCGATATCGAGCGCGTTCAGGTCAATGCCTGCCTGGCAGTTTCGGAGCAGGGCAGGGAGGCCGTCAGCGAGCTCGCCCGGCAGACCGCCGAACTGCTCAACGCACGCCCTCTGGAGCCGCGCTTCTTCGATCGCCAGGTCGCCTTCAACCTGCTCCCCCAGGTCGGTACACCCGATGAACAGGGCCACACCAATGTAGAACGCCGTCTGGTCAATGAACTGCGTCAGGTATTGGACCTGCCGCAACTGAAGATTTCCGTGACCTGCATTCAAGTCCCGGTGTTTTTCGGCGATAGCTTCAGTGTCGCCGTGCAAAGCCGTAATCCGGTCGATCTGGTGGCCGTCAACGCCGCGCTGGAGGCTGCCGACGGCATCGAGCTGGTCGAGCCGGGTGATTATCCGACGCCTGTGGGTGACGCGGTGGGCCAGGACGTGGTCTATGTTGGACGTGTACGCCACGGTGTCGATGAAGACCAGCAGCTCAACCTCTGGCTGACCACCGACAATGTGCGCAAGGGCGCGGCGCTGAACGCCGTGCAGGCGGCACAATTGTTGATAAAACACATGGCGTAAAAGATACTGCGAGCTATTTTGTCCTGCACCGCACAAGGGTTTTCGGGACGTTTCATACAAGGGAAGAGTTCATGCTTCGAATTCGCAAACTGGTTCTGGCCATCGCGGCAGCCTCGGCGCTGTCGTCCGGGGTGGCGAACGCTCTGGGGTTGGGTGAGCTGACCCTCAAGTCGGCGCAGAACCAGCCGCTGGATGCCGAGATCGAACTGCTCGACGTGCGCGACCTCTCCGCGGCGGAAATGGCGCCAAGCCTGGCGTCGCCGGAAGAGTTCGCCAAGGCCGGGGTGGCCTTCCCGCCTTATCTCGAAGACCTCACTTTCACGCCGGTGATCAACCCGAACGGCAAGAGCGTGCTGCGGGTTACCTCCAGCAAGGTGCTGCCGGAGCCGGTGGTCAAGTTCCTGGTCCAGGTCATGTGGCCCCAGGGCCGCCTGCTGCGCGACTACAGCGTGCTGCTCGACCAGGCCCAGGCCCAGGGTAGCCAACCGGCCCCGGCGGGCATCAACCCGGCTGTCAGTGCGGGCAGCTACACCACCAAGCGCCGTGACACCCTCTGGCAGATCGCCGCGCGCAACACCAACGGTGGCTCGATCCAGCAGACCATGCTGGCCATCCAGGCACTGAACCCGGATGCCTTCATTGGCAACAACATCAACCAGCTCAAGACCGGCCAGGTGCTGCGCCTGCCCGATCAGCAGCAGGTGCAGAGCATTCCCCAGGCCCAGGCCAACCGCGAGGTCGCCGAGCAGTACGCCGCCTGGCGCGAAGGGCGCCGCCTCGGCCCGCGTGCACGGCAGCTGGATGCCACTCGCCGTGGCGAGGCTGGCGCGGCCCCCGCGCGCATCGCCCAGGGCGACAACCTGCGCCTGGTGGCGCCCGGCGGCAAGGGCGCGGCCGGCGAGGCCAAGGCGCTGGGCGACAAGCTGGCCGTGGCCCAGGAAAGCCTCGACACCAGCCGCCGCGACAACGATGAACTCAAGAGCCGCATGGTCGACCTGCAGAGCCAGCTGGACAAGCTTCAGCGCCTGATCGAGCTGAAGAACGACCAGCTGGCGCGTCTGGAGGCCCAGGGCGCCGCGGCGCCACAGCCACCGGCAGCGGCGCTGCCGGGCGAGCCGGCTCCGGCGCAACCTGCGGTAAACGCGCAATTGACCCCTGCCGAGCCGGTGGTCGCCCCGGCGCCTGCCGCGGCCGACACCGCACCACAGGACGCGGCAGCCGAGGCGCCGGCCAGCGAAGAGCCCGGCATGCTCGACCAGTTGCTGGGCAACCCGCTGCTGTTGGGCTTGATTGCCGGTTCAGCATTCCTGGTGCTGCTGTTGTTGCTGCTGCTTCTGGCCCGCAAGCGCAAGGCCCAGCAGGAAGCTGAAAAACACCTGCGCATGGCCCGTGCCCTGGCCGAGGATGGCGAGCGTGGCCCGGACCTGGACCTGCCGCCGAGCAGTTTTGAAGGTCTGGATGTGTCGGCGCCAAGCGTGACCCTGTCGCCTGCGGTAGTCGCGGCCTCGGCCGCTGCGGCCGTTGCGGCGGAAAAACCTGCGGCGCCTGCCGACGTCGTTGCTCCGGCGGCTGATCCGCGCGCGGCGTTGCTGGCCGAGGTGGATGAAAGCCTGGCCCGTGGTCGCCTCAACCACGCCGCCGACCTGCTCGAAGCGGCGGTGGCCTCCGAGCCGCAGCGCAGCGATCTGCGTTTGAAACTGATGGAAGTCTACGCACGTCAGGGCGACCAGGACGCGTTCGCTGGCCAGGAGCGCAAGCTGGCGGTCAACGACGCGAACCAGGCCGAGGTCGCGGCGCTCAAGGAGCGCTTCCCGGCCATGCTGGGTGTCGCGGCGGTGGCGGCAGGCGCTGCCGGGGCCGCGGCCCTGGCCACCGAGCTGGATGAGCAGTATGTCCAGGACCTGCTGCAGGACAAGGAGCTGGAGCTGGGTGAAAGCGCGCCGGAGCTCGTCGTGGAGCCGGTCGTGGCGGCCGAGCCAGAACCTGAGCCAGAGCCAGAGCCTGTGGTCGAAGAGGCCGACCTGGACAGCGCCTTCGACCTGAGTCTGGGCGATGACCTGCCGGCAGATGACCACCTCGACATGGCCGGTCTCGAGGACCTGGTTGTCGAGGCGCCCGAGGCCGAGGCTGCGCCCGCCGTTGCCGAAACCGATGCCGACGACGATTTCGAGGCATTGCTCGCCCAGGCGCAGGCAACACCGCAAAATGTCGACGACTTGGCCGAATTCGACCTGGATGTCGCCGAAGAGCCGGCGGCTCCGACCGGCAGCGAGGAAGCCCCGGTGGACGTGGCGGCCGAGCTGGCGGCCTTCGAGGCGATTCCGGAGTTCGATCCGATTTCCGAGCTGGAACTGCCCGAGGACTTCGACCTGTCGCTGTCGCTGGACGACGACTCGCCGGCGGCGAAGAACTTCGCCTCGGAGCTGGACGACGTCAACGCCGAGCTCGACAAGCTGTCGCAGAACCTCGAGACCCCATCGGTTGCGCAGCCATCGTTCACCGCCGAGGACGCGGCGCTGGAGCCTGAGCCGCTGGACGACCTGGACTTCGACTTCTTCTCCGGCGCCGACGAGGTAGCCACCAAGCTCGACCTGGCCCGTGCCTACATCGACATGGGCGACCATCAGGGCGCCCGTGACATCCTCGACGAAGTGGTCAAGGACGGCGACGACAGCCAACGCCAGGAAGCCAACGAGATGCTCTCGCGCCTGGACTGACGCAAAGCTGTACATCGCGGGGCAAGCCTGCCTTCACGCAAGACGTGGGGGCGGGCTTGCCCCGCGATCATTTCGGCCCCTGCACGGTTTGCCGGTATACTCCCGCCTTTCGTTTCATCATCAGGTTTGCCGCTCTTGGACATCATCGACACCGCCGCCGCCGAATCGGCTGCCGAAGGCTACACCCGCATCGCTTTGGGCGTGGAATACAAGGGCTCGCGCTATCGCGGCTGGCAACGCCAGGCCAGCGGCGTGCCGAGTGTCCAGCAGGCCCTGGAACAGGCGCTGTCGACGGTGGCCAACGAACCTATCTCGGTGATCTGCGCCGGGCGCACCGATGCCGGCGTCCATGGCTGCGGGCAGATCGTGCATTTCGACACCCGCGCCGTGCGCGACGAGCGCGCCTGGACCCTGGGCACCAACTTCAACCTGCCCCACGACATCAGCGTGGTCTGGTCGGCGCCCATGCCTGCGCACTTCCATGCCCGCTTCAAGGCCACCGCGCGGCGCTACCGCTACGTGATCTACAACGACCCGATCCGCCCGGCGCACCTGGCCGAGGAAGTCACCTGGAACCACCGCCCGCTGGATGTCGAGCGCATGGCCGAGGCCGCGCAGTACCTGCTGGGCACCCATGACTTCAGCGCCTTCCGCGCCAGCCAGTGCCAGGCCAAGTCTCCGATCAAGCACATTCACCACCTGCGTGTGACCCGGCATGGGCGGATGATCGTGCTGGATGTGCGTGCCACCGCGTTCCTGCACCACATGGTGCGCAACATTGCCGGCGTGCTGATGACCATCGGTGCCGGCGAGCGTCCGGTGGAGTGGGCCCGTGAGGTGCTGGAGGGGCGCAACCGCCGTGACGGCGGGGTAACCGCGCACCCTTACGGTCTTTACCTGGTGCAGGTGGAGTACCCGGAAGAATACGCGCTGCCGCAGCGTTACATCGGCCCACACTTTCTTACTGGCTACGAGGCGCTGGCGGACTGACGGGGCACAGGTCATTTGCTACCATCGGCGCTTTCCCGATCACTCAAGGTTCGCTGTCCATGAGCAATGTTCGCAGCAAGATCTGCGGGATTACCCGCATCGAGGATGCCCTGGCCGCGGTCGAGGCCGGCGCCGACGCCCTCGGTTTCGTCTTCTATGCGAAAAGCCCGCGGGCGGTGGACGTGCGTCAGGCGCGGGCGATCATCGATGCGCTGCCGCCGTTCGTGACCACCGTGGGGCTGTTCGTCAACGCCTCGCGCTGCGAGCTCAACGAGATCCTCGAAGTGGTTTCCCTGGACCTGCTACAGTTCCACGGCGATGAAACCTCGGCCGATTGCGAGGGCTACCACCGCCCCTGGATCAAGGCCCTGCGGGTGCGCCCGGGGGATGACCTGGAGGCCGCCTGCCGGCACTACGCTGGCGCTCGCGGCATCCTGCTGGATGCCTATGTACCAGGCGTGCCGGGAGGAACCGGCGAGGCGTTCGACTGGTCACTGATTCCGCAACGCCTGAGCAAGCCGATCATCCTTGCCGGTGGCCTGTCGGCCGACAACGTCGCCGAGGCCATTCGCCAGGTGCGCCCGTACGCGGTGGATGTCAGCGGCGGCGTGGAGCAGGCCAAGGGCATCAAGGATGCGGCGAAGATCGAAGCCTTCATGCAGGCGGTCAAGCACGCGTGAACGCGGATGTGACGGCTGGCCGCGCGCCATCGTCCATAGCTTTCGCAGCCCGGTGCTGCCAGGCCGCGCCAGAGCGCGGGGCATGCCGGGGAAGAATTGGAGGTGGGGTGGCCCGAGGTCGGCCCATCGTCGCTTTACAGAAGAATTTGAGCTCAAGGGCAGGGCGGGGCCGCAAAGGTCTCCCCGGCCAATACTGGAGAAAGCAAGCATGAGCAACTGGTTGGTAGACAAACTGATCCCTTCGATCATGCGTTCCGAGGTGAAGAAGAGCTCGGTGCCGGAAGGGCTGTGGCACAAGTGCCCGTCCTGCGAAGCCGTGCTGTATCGCCCGGAGCTGGAAAAGACCCTCGACGTCTGCCCTAAGTGCAACCACCACATGCGTATCGGCGCCCGCGCGCGCATCGATATCTTCCTCGATCCAGAAGGTCGCGCCGAACTGGGTGCCGACCTGGAGCCGGTCGACCGCCTGAAGTTCCGTGACGGCAAGAAGTACAAGGACCGCCTGACCGCCGCGCAGAAGCAGACCGGCGAGAAGGACGCGCTGATCTCCATGAGCGGCACCCTGATGGGCATGCCGATCGTGGTCAGCGCCTTCGAGTTCTCCTTCATGGGCGGCTCGATGGGCGCCATCGTCGGCGAGCGTTTCGTGCGCGCTGCCAACTACGCCCTGGAAAATCGCTGCCCGATGGTCTGCTTCTCCGCTTCCGGCGGTGCGCGCATGCAGGAAGCGCTGATCTCGCTGATGCAGATGGCCAAGACCTCCGCCGTGCTGGCGCGCCTGCGCGAAGAAGGCATCCCGTTCATCTCGGTGCTGACCGACCCGGTCTACGGCGGCGTTTCCGCCAGCCTGGCGATGCTTGGCGACGTGATCGTCGGCGAGCCGAAGGCGCTGATCGGCTTTGCCGGCCCGCGGGTTATCGAGCAGACCGTGCGCGAGAAGCTGCCGGAAGGCTTCCAGCGCAGTGAGTTCCTGCTGGAGCACGGTGCCATCGACCTGATCATTTCCCGCGACGAGCTGCGTCCGCGCCTGGCCCGCCTGCTGGCGCAGATGACCGGCCAGCCGACCCCGGAAGCGGCCAAAGAGGTCGCCGCGGTCGCGTGATGAACCAGCGCAGCCTGGGCGACTGGCTCGCCTACCTCGAACAGTTGCACCCCTCGGCCATCGATATGGGCCTGGAGCGCTCGCAACAGGTGCTTGCGCGCCTGGGGCTGGGTACGCTGGCGCCCCGTGTGGTCACGGTGACCGGCACCAACGGCAAGGGCTCGACCTGCGCCTTCATGGCCGCGTTGCTGCGCTCGCAGGGGCTAAGGGTCGGGGTGTACAGTTCGCCGCATCTGCTGCGTTACAACGAACGGGTGCTGATCGACGGCCAGGAGGTCAGCGATGAGCGCCTGTGCGAAGCGTTCGCTGCGGTGGAGGCGGCGCGTGGCGACATCTCGCTGACCTATTTCGAGATGGGCACCCTGGCGGCGTTCTGGTTGTTCAAGCACTCCGCGCTGGACGCGGTGGTGCTTGAGGTCGGCCTGGGTGGCCGGCTGGATGCAGTCAACCTGGTGGATGCCGACGTGTCGCTGGTCACCAGCATTGGCGTCGACCACGTCGATTACCTGGGCGATAGCCGCGAGTCGGTAGCCTTCGAGAAGGCGGGAATCTTCCGTCGGGGCAAGCCTGCGCTGTGCGGTGACCTTGATCCGCCGCAGCCTTTGCTGGACAAGGTGCGCGAGCTGGATTGCCCGTTCTTCCTGCGTGGACGTGATTTCGACCTGGATAGCAGCGTTGACCACTGGCATTGGCGTGGTCGCCAGCTCGACGGTTCGCCCGTTGAACTGCGTGACCTGCCGTTGCTCGACCTGCCCATGGAGAATGCCGCCCTGGCCTTGCAGGCCTTCCTGCTGACGGGGCTGCCGTGGGATGCCGGCAAGGTTCGTCAGGCTTTGCTGGATACTCGTATCACTGGCCGTCTCGACCGGCGTGAGCTGCTGCTCCAGGGCAGGCGCGTGGAGTTGTTGCTGGATGTCGGCCATAACCCACACGCCGCCGAGTACCTGGCCCGCCGCCTGGCGGCACGCCCGGTCAAGGGGCGACGCCTGGCGGTCTTCGGCCTGTTGGCCGACAAGGACCTGGCCGGCGTGCTGGCGCCGCTGCGCGGTCAGGTCGCCGACTGGGCGGTGGCGCCGCTGGACACGCCGCGCAGCCGCCCGGCCGCGGAGCTGGCGGATGCCTTGACGAACCTCGGTGCGACGGTGAAGTCTTACGCCAGTGTTGCGGCGGCCCTCGAAGGGCAGTGCGCCCAGGCGACGGCGGATGACCAGATCCTGCTGTTTGGTTCGTTTTTCTGCGTTGGCGAGGCCCTGGCCTGGCTTGAGCGGCAGGTTTCCGAGGATGGAGTAGATGGCAGTGCTGGATAAAGGGATGAAGCAGCGCATGGTCGGTGCGCTGGTGCTGGTGGCGCTGGCGGTGATCTTCCTGCCGATGCTGTTCACCCGCGAGGACGAGATGCGCCAGGTGCGTGTCGAGGCGCCCGAAGCGCCGGCCATGCCGAATCTGCCCCAGGTCCAAGTGGAGCCTGTGCAGGTGCCGGAGCCGCAACCGCTGCCGGAGCAGAACGACCAGCCGGTAGTGGTGGTCGACGAGTCCACGTCGCCGGTGACGGCGCCAAGCCAGCCCATCGCGCCGGTAACGACCGTGGCGCAGCCCAAGCCGCAGACACCAGTGCCGACGCCGCCGGTCGCCAAGGTGGAGCCCCGTCCGGCGCCTGCACCGAGCGCGGCGCCTGCCGCTCCTGCGACCAAGCCCGCTACGCCGTCGAAGATCGACGTCAACGGCCTGCCGGTGAGCTGGTCGATCCAGCTGGCCAGCCTGTCCAACCGGGCCGGTGCCGAGAACCTGCAGAAGACCCTGCGCAGCCAGGGCTACAACGCCTATATCCGTTCGGCGGATGGCATGAACCGGGTATTCGTCGGGCCGTTGATCGAGCGCGCGGAAGCCGAGCGCCTGCGTGATGTGATCAATCGCCAGCAGAACCTGAAAGGCATCGTCGTGCGTTTCCAGCCGGAGCGTGGTTGACATCCATCGCGGGGCAAACCGGCTCCCGCCTGTCGCGTGGGCGTGGGCTTGCCCCGCGATGGTTTCAAGCCTGTAAAGCTGTCCCCAGAGTCAGCCTGCAGCCCTTCAAACACCTGACATTCCGCTTACCTCAAGCCCCCTTGCTCTGGTAAAATGCGCCGCCTCAAACGTCGGCAGGCAACACCGTGGCATTTACCTGGGTTGATTGGGCGATCATCGCGATCATCGCCATTTCCTCACTGATCAGTCTCAAGCGCGGCTTCGTCAAGGAAGCCTTGTCCCTGCTCATCTGGATTGTCGCCGGCGCGGTGGCCTGGATGTTCGGCGGCTCGCTTGCGCAGTATCTTGAAAGCTATATCCAGATGCCGTCCGCACGGGTCATTGCCGGCTGCGCCATTCTTTTCGTCGCCACGCTGCTGGTCGGGGCGATGCTCAATTTCCTCATCGGCGAGCTGATTCGCGTGACCGGGCTGTCCGGCACCGATCGCTTCCTCGGCATGGCCTTCGGCGCCGCGCGCGGGGGCCTGCTGGTGGTGGTGGCGGTCGGGCTGTTGAGCCTGGGGCCGGTGCAACAGGATCCGTGGTGGCAGGAATCGCGCCTGATACCACAATTTCTATTGGTAGCCGATTGGTCGAAGAACCTCATACTCGGGTTCAGCGGCCAGTGGATGTCCAGTGGGGTCAGCGCACCCGTTGACCTTCCGTTCAAGGAGCAGTTGCTCGGGCCGACCAAGCCCTGAGCGCGCTTCACTCAAGTTTCATCAAAGTAGGGGTTGCGTCGCATGTGTGGCATCGTCGGTATCGTCGGTAAGTCGAACGTCAATCAGGCGCTGTATGACGCGCTAACCGTGCTTCAGCACCGCGGCCAGGACGCTGCCGGTATCGTGACCAGCCACGACGGCCGGTTGTTCCTGCGCAAGGATAACGGCCTGGTGCGCGACGTCTTCCAGCAGCGCCACATGCAGCGCCTGGTGGGCAGCATCGGCATCGGCCATGTGCGCTACCCGACCGCCGGCAGCTCCACCTCGGCCGAGGCCCAGCCGTTCTACGTCAACTCGCCGTACGGCATCACCCTGGCGCACAACGGCAACCTGACCAACGTCGAGCAGTTGGCCAAGGAGATCTACGAGTCCGACCTGCGCCACGTCAACACCAACTCCGACTCCGAAGTGCTGCTGAACGTGTTCGCTCACGAGCTGGCCGTGCGCGGCAAGCTGCAGCCGACCGAGGAAGACGTGTTCGCCGCCGTTTCCCACGTGCACAGCCGCTGTGTGGGTGGCTACGCGGTGGTGGCGATGATCACCGGCTACGGTATCGTCGGCTTCCGTGACCCCAACGGCATTCGTCCGGTGGTGTTCGGCCAGCGCCACACCGACGAAGGCGTCGAGTACATGATCGCCTCGGAAAGCGTGGCCCTGGACGTGCTTGGCTTCACCCTGATCCGCGACCTGGCGCCGGGCGAGGCGGTGTACATCACCGAAGGCGGCCAGATGTTCACCAAGCAGTGTGCCGAAAACCCGAAACTCCAGCCGTGCATCT
Source organism: Pseudomonas sp. FG36 (assembly GCF_057809275.1). Classification (NCBI taxonomy): domain Bacteria; kingdom Pseudomonadati; phylum Pseudomonadota; class Gammaproteobacteria; order Pseudomonadales; family Pseudomonadaceae; genus Pseudomonas; species Pseudomonas sp. FG36. The sequence continues at coordinate 3,049 of NZ_JBMDJQ010000062.1, read as the reverse complement.
TCGAGCACGTCTACCTGGCTCGTCCGGATTCGATCATCGACGGTGTCTCGGTGTACAAGGCGCGCCTGCGCATGGGCGAGAAGCTCGCCGAGAAGATCCAGCGCGAGCGCCCGGACCACGACATCGACGTGGTCATCCCGATTCCCGACACCAGCCGCACCGCGGCGCTGGAACTGGCCAACCACCTGGGCGTCAAGTTCCGCGAAGGTTTCGTCAAGAACCGCTACATCGGCCGTACCTTCATCATGCCCGGCCAGGCCGCGCGCAAGAAGTCGGTGCGCCAGAAGCTCAACGCCATCGAGCTGGAGTTCCGCGGCAAGAACGTGATGCTGGTGGACGACTCGATCGTGCGCGGCACCACCTGCAAGCAGATCATCCAGATGGCCCGCGAAGCCGGCGCCAAGAACGTCTACTTCTGCTCTGCGGCCCCTGCGGTACGCTACCCCAACGTCTACGGCATCGACATGCCGAGCGCTCACGAACTGATCGCCCACAACCGTACCACCGAACAGGTGGCCGAGTTGATCGGCGCCGACTGGCTGATCTATCAGGACCTGCCGGACCTGATCGAATCGGTCGGTGGCGGCAAGATCAAGATCGAGCATTTCGATTGCGCGGTGTTCAACGGTGAGTATGTCACCGGCGATATCGACGAAGCCTACCTCGACCGCATCGAGCAGGCCCGTAATGACCTGGCCAAGGTGAAGACCCAGGCTGTCAGCGCGATCATCGACCTGTACAACAACTGATTTGGGAGCGACGGCATGACCGAACAATGGGATGCCGGTCGACTGGACAGTGACCTCGAGGGTGTCGGTTTCGACACCCTGGCGGTGCGCGCCGGTCAGAACCGTACACCGGAGGCCGAGCACAGCGAAGCGCTGTTCCTGACCTCCAGTTATGTTTTCCGCACGGCCGCCGACGCTGCCGCGCGCTTTGCCGGCGAAACGCCGGGCAATGTCTATTCGCGCTACACCAACCCGACCGTGCGTGCCTTCGAGGAGCGCCTGGCGGCCATGGAAGGCGCCGAGCAGGCCGTGGCCACCTCCACCGGCATGGCGGCGATCCTCGCCGTGGTCATGTCGCTGTGCAGCGCCGGCGACCACGTACTGGTGTCGCAGAGCGTGTTCGGCTCGACCATCAGCCTGTTCGAGAAGTATTTCAAGCGGTTCGGCGTGCAGGTGGACTACGTGCCGCTGGTCGACCTGAACGGCTGGGAAAAGGCCATCAAGGCCAACACCAAGCTGCTGGTCGTCGAGTCGCCGTCCAACCCGCTGGCCGAGCTGGTCGATATCAGCGCCCTGGCCGAAATTGCCCACGCCCGTGGCGCGCTGCTGGTGGTGGACAACTGCTTCAGCACCCCGGCCTTGCAGCAACCGCTCAAGCTCGGTGCCGATATCGTGTTCCACTCGGCGACCAAGTTCATCGACGGCCAGGGCCGTTGCATGGGCGGCGTGGTGGCCGGTCGCAGCGAGCAGATGAAGGAAGTCGTGGGCTTCCTGCGCACCGCCGGCCCGACCCTCAGTCCGTTCAACGCCTGGGTCTTCACCAAGGGCCTGGAGACCCTCAAGCTGCGCATGCGCGCCCACTGCGAGAGCGCCCAGGCGCTGGCCGAGTGGCTCGAGCAGCAGGACGGCATCGAGAGGGTCCACTACGCCGGCCTGCCGAGCCATCCGCAGCATGAACTGGCCAAGCGCCAGATGAGCGGCTTCGGCGCGGTGGTCAGCTTCGAGGTGAAGGGCGGCAAGGAAGGCGCCTGGCGCTTCATCGACGCCACTCGGGTGATCTCGATCACCACCAACCTCGGTGACAGCAAGACCACCATCGCCCACCCGGCCACCACCTCCCACGGCCGTCTGACGCCGCAGGAACGTGAAGCGGCGGGTATCCGCGACAGCCTGGTGCGCGTGGCGGTCGGGCTGGAAGATGTGGCCGACCTGCAAGCCGACCTGGCCCGCGGCCTGGCGGCGCTGTGATCGACTGGAAGGGTGGCGAGCCCGGCCATAATGGTCGGGTGGCCCTGGTGACCGGTGCCGCCCGCGGCATCGGCCTGGGCATCGCCGCCTGGTTGATCTGCGAGGGCTGGCAGGTGGTGCTCAGCGACCTGGACCGCCCGCGTGGCGCCAAGGTCGCCAAGGCCCTGGGTGACAATGCCTGGTTCATCACCATGGATGTGGCCGACGAGGCCCAGGTCAGTGCCGGAGTGTCCGAGGTGCTCGGGCAGTTTGGCCGGCTGGACGCGTTGGTATGCAACGCGGCGATCGCCAATCCGCACAATCAGACCTTGGAGAGCCTGTCCCTGGCCCAATGGAACCGGGTGCTGGCGGTCAACCTCAATGGCCCGATGCTGCTGGCTAAGCATTGCGCACCTTATCTGCGCGCCCATGGTGGGGCGATCGTCAACCTGGCTTCCACCCGTGCCCGGCAATCCGAGCCGGATACCGAAGCCTATGCCGCCAGCAAGGGCGGGCTGGTCGCCTTGACCCATGCCCTGGCCATGAGCCTGGCGCCGGAGATCCGCGTCAATGCCGTGAGCCCGGGCTGGATCGATGCCCGTGATCCCTCGCAGCGGCGCGCCGAGCCTCTGAGCGAGGCTGACCATGCCCAGCATCCGGCTGGCCGGGTAGGGACGGTGGAGGACGTGGCAGCGCTGGTGGCGTGGCTGCTGTCGCGCCAGGCGGGGTTCGTCACCGGCCAGGAGTTCGTGGTAGATGGCGGGATGACCCGCAAGATGATCTACGCCTGAGCTGTAACCTGTTGAGATGCAAGAGAAAGGGGCCGAGAGCCCCTTTTTTTCGGTTTGTCCCGGCCCTGTCGCGGGGCAAGCCCGCTCCCACGCTGTGGGCGTCTGGATTGTGGGGGCGTGCTTGCCCCGCGATCAGGCTGCTTTTTTGCCCTTTTTGAAAAAAACTTCAATGGGGGTATTGACTTAGCATCGGTACCTGCGTAAATTTCGCGGCCTCAGCGAAGCAAACGCAACAAGCAACATCGCGGGGGTGATTAGCTCAGCCGGGAGAGCATCTGCCTTACAAGCAGAGGGTCGGCGGTT
>NZ_JBMDJQ010000061.1:0-13228 GCF_057809275.1 Pseudomonas sp. FG36 | reverse complement strand
CGGCCTCCTGAAGTCGCAATTTGTGTCGCCTGAACTATCGCGCGCTTAGAAGCAAGGGCAAGAGCAACGGCAACGGCAAGATCGGGATCGGGATCGGGATCGGGATCGGGATCGGGATCGGGATCGGGACAGTCTTGCTCCCCAACCCATCCTTTACACGATTTTTGCAAACCCCCATTGGTCCCCGCCCCCCCGGATGGATTAAAGTATCCCCCCTCGCCCGGCATCCGCTCCCAGCGCGCCAGGGCCCATCCCCAGGAACCGTCAACGATGGAACACCGTGAGGCGCTGATCGCGCTGCGCACCTTTCTCTCTTCCCAGATCCTCGGCCAGGAAAAACTGGTCGAGCGCCTGCTGATCGTGCTCCTGGCCGACGGCCACATGCTGGTCGAGGGGGCCCCGGGCCTGGCCAAGACCAAGGCCATCAAGGAGCTCGCCGAGGGTATCGAGGCCCAGTTCCATCGCATCCAGTTCACCCCCGACCTGCTCCCGGCCGACATCACCGGCACCGAGATCTACCGCCCGGAAACCGGCAGCTTCGTGTTCCAGCAAGGCCCGATCTTCCATAACCTGGTGCTGGCCGACGAAATCAACCGCGCACCCGCCAAGGTGCAGTCGGCCCTGCTCGAGGCCATGGCCGAGCGCCAGGTCAGCGTCGGGCGCAGTACCTACGAGCTGTCGCCGCTGTTCCTGGTGATGGCCACGCAGAACCCGATCGAGCAGGAAGGCACCTACCCGCTGCCCGAAGCCCAGCTCGACCGTTTCCTGATGCACGTGAAGATCGGTTTCCCCGACGCCGCCGTCGAGCGGCGCATCCTCCTGCAAGCGCGGGGCGAGGCCCTGGGCGGCGAGGTGAAGCCCGAGCGACGGGTCAGCCAGCAGGCGATCTTCGCCGCGCGCAAGGAAATCCTCGGCCTGTACATGGCCGATGCAGTAGAGGAATACCTGGTGCAACTGGTGATGGCCACCCGTACCCCGGCCAAGTTCGACAGCGAACTGGCCGACTGGATCGCCTACGGCGCCAGCCCCCGCGGTTCGATCGCCCTCGACCGCTGCGCCCGCGCCCATGCCTGGCTGGCCGGGCGCGACTTCGTCAGCCCCGAGGATATCCAGGCGGTGCTGTTCGACGTGCTGCGCCACCGCATCATCCTGTCGTTCGAGGCCGAGGCGGCGGGGGTCGACCAGGACCGCGTGGTCCAGCGCATCCTCGACGTCGTCGCCGTCGCCTGACCCCATGCCCACCACGCAGCTGGCCGAACCCGGCATCCGCATCGGCCTGGCCGACCTGATCGACATGCGCCATCGCGTGCGCGAGATTCAGCTGTTCTCCCGGCCCGGCCAACGCAGCCCGCTGGTGGGCCTGCACCACTCGAAACTGCGTGGCCGCGGGGTGGACTTCGACCAAGTGCGGGTCTACCAGGCCGGCGACGATGTGCGCAACATCGACTGGCGTGTCACCGCCCGCACCCAGGAGCCGCACACCAAGCTGTTCCATGAAGAACGCGAACGGCCGATCTTCATCATGGTCGAGCAGAGCCAGCGGCTGTTCTTCGGCTCCGGGCTGATGTTCAAGTCGGTACTGGCCGCCCAGGCCGCCGCCCTGTTCGGCTGGGCCGCGCTGGGCCACAACGACCGTATCGGCGGGCTGGTGTTCGGCGACAACGAGCACCATGAGGTCAAGCCCAGGCGCAGCAAGCAGAGCCTGCTGCAACTGCTCAACCGCCTGGCCAAGATCAACCAGGCCCTGCACACCGAGGCCCAGCCCCAGGCCGACAGCCTGGGCCTTGCCCTGCGCCGGGCACGAGAGGTATTGCGCCCGGGCAGCCTGGCCATCGTCATCTGCGACGAACGCGCCCTCAGCGCCAGCGTCGAGCAACACCTGGCCATGCTGTCACGGCACTGCGACGTACTGCTGATGCCGGTCAGCGACCCGCTCGACCACGCCCTGCCCGCCGCCGGCCTGCTGCGCTTCGCCCAGCGCAGCGCGCAGCTGGAACTCGACACCCTCGACGCCAACCTGCGCCAGGCCTACCGCCAGCAAGCCGAGGCACGCATCGAGCGCTGGGAGCTGCTGGCGCAGAAACTGCGCGTGGTGCTGATGCCGCTGAGCACCCAGAGCGAAATGATCGAGCAGTTGCGTGAATACCTGAATGCACAGCGCCCTGGAGGCGCGAAATGAACCCGCTGGACCAGCTGCAGCCGCTGATCGCGCCAACCGCCATCGGCCTGTGGCCGCCCGCGCCCGGCTGGTGGCTGCTGCTGGCCATGCTGCCCCTGCTCGGCTGGGGCGCCTGGCGCCTGCGCCACTGGCGCCCGGGCAAGCGCAAGGTGGTACGCGCCGAACTGCCGCTGGACCCGATCCGCGTCGAGGCCCTGGCCGAACTGGCGCGCCTGCCGCGTCCCTATGACGGCGCGCCCGCCGGGGCCTGGCTGCAGCAGATCAACGCCCTGCTCAAGCGCCTGTGCCGTAATCACTACCCGGGGGCCAACAGCCATACCCTCAATGGCCGGCAATGGCTGGCGTTTCTCGACAACCGCTGCCCGGCCGCCGGCCTGACCCGCTGGATGGTGCTGGTCGAAGGCGCCTACAAGCCCGAGTGCAAGCTCGACGACAAGGCCATCGCCGGGCTCGCCCAGGCGGTCGAAACCTGGATCCGCAAGCATGTTTGAACTGGCCTGGCCGTGGATCTTCCTGCTGTTGCCGCTGCCCTGGCTGGCGCGCCTGCTGCTGCCGGCCGCCGACAGCGGCGAACCGGTGCTCAAGGTCGGTTTCCTTGACGAACTCGAGGGCCTGGCCGGGCGCCGTGCTCGCCTTAACCTGCCGACCTGGCGCCAGCAGGCACCGTTCATCCTGATCTGGCTGCTGTTGTTGCTGGCCTCCGCCCGCCCGCAGTGGCTGGGCGATCCGCTGCCGGTCTCGGCCAGTGGCCGCGACCTGCTGGTGGCGGTGGACGTGTCAGGCTCCATGGACTTCCCCGACATGCAGTGGAAGGACGACGAGATCAGCCGCCTGGATCTGGTCAAGGCACTGATGGGCGATTTCCTGCAGGACCGCCAGGGCGACCGCGTCGGCCTGATCCTGTTCGGCAGCCAGGCCTACCTGCAGGCCCCACTGACCTTCGACCGGCGCACCGTACGCACCTTCCTCGACGAGGCGCAGATCGGCATCGCCGGCAAGAACACCGCCATCGGCGACGCCATTGGCCTGGCTGTCAAACGCCTGCGCCAGCGCCCGGCGCAGAGCCGGGTGCTGATCCTGATCACCGACGGCGCCAACAACGGCGGGCAGATCCACCCGCTGACCGCCGCGCGCCTGGCGGCCCAAGAAGGCGTGCGCATCTACACCATCGGCATCGGCGCCAACCCCGAGGCCAGCGGCACGCCGGGGCTGCTGGGCCTGAATCCGAGCCTGGACCTGGACGAGGCCGCGCTCAAGGAGATCGCCGAAATCACCCATGGCAGCTACTTCCGCGCCCACGATGGCGCCGAACTGGACGCCATCGGCGACACCCTCGATCAGCTGGAGCCGGTGGCCCAGCAGCCGACCCAGGCGCGCACCGCCCATGAGCTGTACCCCTGGCCACTGGCACTGGCGCTGCTGCTCAGCGTGCTGCTGGTGGTGGCCGTGCAGTGGCCGGACAACCTGCTGCAACGCCTGCTGCGCAAACCGCGCTTCCTGCAGCCCCACCCGGAATGGCGCCAGCGCCTCAAGCGCCTGCGCCTGAGGAGGCGGCGATGATCGAACTCTGGCCGCAATGGCTGCGCCCGCTCTGGCTGCTGGTACTGCCGCTGCTTGGCTGGCTGCTGTTCAAGCTCTGGCACCGACGCAAGCGCGCCGGACGCTGGCAGTTGATCCTGCCGCAACCGTTCCACGCGGTACTGCTCGGCGGCGGCAGCGGCAGCACCAGCAAGCTGCCGTGGATCGCCCTGGGCCTGGCCTGGCTGCTGATCGTCCTGGCCCTGCTCGGCCCCAGCTGGCAACGCCTCGAGGAAACCCGCCAGCGCCCGGCCGACCCGCTGGTGATCCTGCTCGAACTGACGCCGCAGATGCTCGCCGAGGACAGCGCGCCGAACCGCCTGGAGCAGGCCCGACGCAAGGTGCTCGACCTGCTCGAGCATCGTCGCGACAGCCAGACCGCACTGATCGTCTATGCCGGCAGCGCCCACACCCTGGTGCCGTTGTCGGATGACCTGGGCACCACGCGCAACCTGCTCGAAGCCGTCGATCCATCGATCATGCCGCAGCCCGGCCAGCGCGCCGACCTGGCCGTGCGCAAGGGCCTCGCGCTGCTGGCGCAGAGCGGCCTGGGCCAGGGCCGCCTACTGTTGATCGGCTCGTCGCTGAGCGAGCTTGAACGCGAAGGCATACGCCAGGCCCTGGGCCGCCAGGGCCCGAGCCTGCTGATGCTGGGTGTCGGCAGTGCCGAGGGCGCGCCGGTGCGCCAGGCCAATGGCGAATACCTCAAGGACGAACAAGGTGGCATCCTTTTGCCACGCCTGGACAGCGCTTCGCTGAAGACCTTCATCGGTTCGACCGGCGGTCGCTATCGCCATGCCCGCATCGACGACCTCGACCTGCGCGGCCTGGGCCTGTTCGACAACCCGCGCCTGCTGCACAACGATGGCCAGACCCTGCAACTGGACAGCTGGGCCGATCAGGGTTACTGGCTGCTACTGCCCCTGCTGCTGCTCGCCGCCTGCGCCGGCCGGCGTGGCTGGCTGTTCTGTCTCCCCCTGCTGCTGGCCCTGCCGCAGCCGAGCCAGGCCTTCGAGTTCAACGACCTGTGGCTGCGCCCCGACCAGCAAGGCCAGCGCCTGCTGGAGCGGCAACGCCCCGCCGAGGCCGCCCGGCACTTCGCCGACAGCCAGTGGCGCGGCATGGCCCTGTACCAGGCCGGCGACTTCGAAGGCGCCGCCGCCGCGTTCGCCCAGGCCGGCACGGCAGCCGCCCACTACAATCGTGGTAACGCCCTGGCCCGCGCCGGCGAACTGGAAGCGGCGCTGGACGCCTACGAACAGGCACTGGAGCGCCAACCCGACCTGAAAGCCGCGCTGGACAACCAGGCGCTGGTCCAGCAACTGTTGCAACAGCGCCAGGCCAAGGCCGAGGAACAGCCGCACAACGCCGATGCCCGGGACACGCCCGGCAACGAGACCGAAGGCAACAGCAGCTCGACCAGCAGCCAGGCCCAGGGCGCTCCGGACAGCGACAACCCGGCACAAGGCCAGCAGAGCGGTGACAGCCAGGGCAATTCCCAGGCTCCGTCCGGCACTGCCGGCGGCGATGACGACAGCATCACCCAGCCGCCCCAGCGGCCGCTCTCCACCGCCCTCGACGCCGAACAGCGCCAGGCCCTGGAACAGTGGCTGCGGGAGATCCCCGACAATCCGGCGGAACTGCTGCGGCGCAAATTCTGGTATGAACAGCAATTGCATCAGGAAACCCCACGATGAGTCGCTTCGGCGTCTTTCTCCTAGGCCTGTTGTGGAGCCTCGCGGCCCAGGCCGAACCGACCCTGCAGGCCAGTGTCGACCGCACGCGCCTCGAGGCCGGCGAAACCCTGGAACTCACCCTCGAGAGCCAGGACGTGACCCAGTTCGGCAAGCCCGACCTGCGCACCCTCGAGCCGGATTTCGAGGTCCGCGGCACGCGCCAGCTCAACAGCCTGCACACCCTTGACGGCGAAACCCGCGCCAGCACCCGCTGGATCATCACCCTGCTGCCCCGGCGCAGCGGCAGCCTGCGCATCCCCGAGCTGCAACTGGGCCAGTCGCGCAGCCAGGCCATCGAGCTGCAGGTGCAGCAGGCCGACAGCCAGCGCCCGGACGCGGCCTCACAAGTGTTCGTCGAGGCCACCCTGGACAGCAGCGCAGTCTATGTCCAGGCCCAGGCCGTGCTGACCTTGCGCATCTACCATTCGGTGGCGCTGTACGACGACAGCAACCTCAGCCCGCTGCAACTGGAGAACGCCAAGGTCGACCCGCTGGGCGAGTCACGCACCTACGAGAAAGAAATCAACGGCGTGCGCCATGGGGTGATCGAGACCCGCTACGCCATCTACCCCCAGCAAAGCGGCAACCTTGACGTGCCGCCGCTGCGCTTCACCGCCACCGCCGCCGGCAATGGCGAGCAACCCGCCGGCACGCCAAGGGTCGGCCGCCAGGTGCAGGTCAGTTCGCTGCCGCTGCGCCTGACCGTCAAGCCGATTCCGGCCGGCTACCCGGCCGACCGCCCCTGGCTGCCGGCACGCAGCCTGACCCTGGAAGAACACTGGAACCCTGACCCGAACAGCCAGCCGACGCAGATCGGCGACTCGCTGACGCGCAACATCAGCGTGCGCGCCGAAGGCCTTTCAAGCACCCAGCTGCCGCCGCTGCCGGCCACCGAGGCCGCCGGCCTGCGCCGCTACCCCGACCAACCGTTGCTGCGCAACGAGATCGGCGAGCGCGGCATGGTCGCCAACCGTGAGGAACGCGAGGCGCTGGTGCCGACCCACGCCGGCGAGCTGGCGCTGCCGGCGTTGGAGGTGACCTGGTGGAACACCCGCGAGGACCACCTGGAGCACAGCAGCCTGCCGGCACGCACCCTGAACGTGCAGGATAATCCTGCGCTCAGCGCCGACACCCCGGTCGGCGACAGCAATATGGCCCCCAGCCTGCTCTGGCCCTGGCAGCTGGCTACGCTGGTGCTGGCGCTGACCACCCTGCTCGGTTTCACCCTGTGGTGGCGGGCCCGTTCGCAACCGGCGGTACTGCGGGCGGCACAGGCTGGCCCGAGCCCGCGCACGCTGCTCGACGACCTCAAGCGCGCCTGCCAGGCCAACGATCCGCAGGCCACCCGCCAGGCGCTGGACGCCTGGGCGCGGCAGCAGCCGGAAACCCTGGCCGAGATGGCGGCGCGCTTCGTGCCGTTGTCCGATGCGCTGGATGGGTTGAATGGTGCGTTGTACAGCGAGAGCGGCCAGTACTGGCATGGCGACGAGCTGTGGCGGGCGATCGGCGCCATACCGCCGGCCGAGCAGGTGCTGGCGCCGACGGGCGAGGCCAGTAGCCTGCCACCGCTGTATCCCAAGTAGCCTCATCGCGGGCCAAGCCCGCTCCCACAAGTCCGCGATGAGTTACCATACCGCCCAAATCCAAACGCCCCCTGCCGCTCACCCTACGGATCTTCCATGCGTCTGTTTCACACCTCCGACTGGCACCTGGGCCAGAGCCTGCATGGCCAGGAACGCGACTTCGAACACGCCTGCTTCCTCGACTGGCTGCTCGGCCAGCTGCGCCTGCGCCAGCCCGATGCGCTGCTGATCGCAGGCGACATCTTCGACACCGTCAATCCGCCGGTCAAAGCCCAGGAGCGCCTCTACGACTTCATCGTCCAGGCTCACGAGCAACAGCCCAAGCTGGACATCGTGATGATCGCCGGCAACCACGACTCCGGCTCGCGCATCGAGCTGCCGGCGCCACTGATGCGCCGACTGCGCACCCACGCCCTGGGCCGCGTGCACTGGCTCGACGAGGGCCAGCTGGACGCCGAGCGCCTGCTGATCCCGCTGACCAACGCCCGTGGCAAGGTCGCCGCCTGGTGCCTGGCCCTGCCCTTCCTGCGTCCCGCCGAAGTCACCGGGCCGGCGCTGGGTGACGACTACCTGCAGGGCATCACCCAGGTCCACGAGCAGTTGATCGCGGCGGCACAGAAGAAACGCAAGAAGGACCAGGCACTGGTCGCCATCAGCCATGCGCACATGGCCGGTGGCAGCATCTCGGAAGACTCCGAACGCAGCCTGATCATCGGCAATGCCGAGGCGCTGCCGGCGCGGCTGTTCGACAAGGCCATCGGCTATGTCGCCCTGGGTCATCTGCACAAGCCGCAGAAGGTCAACCGCGAGGATCGCATCCGCTACAGCGGCGCGCCGATCCCGCTGTCCTTCGCTGAAATCAACTACCCGCACCAGGTGCTGGAAGTGGAGCTGGAGGGCGCCGAACTGGTCAGCGTCGAGCCGCGCCCGGTGCCGCGTGCCGTGGCCCTGCAGCGGGTCGGCCCGGCACCGCTGGGCGAGTTGCTCGAACAATTGGGCCAGTTGCCGGTGATCGACCTGCTCGAAGACCCCAACCGCCAACCCTGGCTGGAGGTGCGGGTGCGCCTGGACGAGCCGCAGCCCGACCTGCGCCAGCAGATCGAGACCGCCCTGCAAGGCAAGGCTGTGCGCCTGGTGCGCATCAGCGCCGAGTATGCCGGCGCCGGGCGCCAGGAGGAGGATGAACAAGCCTTTGTCGAACTGGCGCAACTGACCCCGCAGGACCTGTTCGGCCGTGCCTGGCAGCAACAGTACGGCAACCCCGCCGACGAGCAGGCCCTGGCCGACTTTGCCGAGCTACTGCAGGACGTGCTGCAGGAAGAGGAACGACCATGAAGATTCTCGCCATCCGCCTGAAGAACCTGGCCTCCCTTGCCGGCCCCATCGACATCGACTTCACCGCCGAGCCCCTTGCCAGCGCCGGCCTGTTCGCCATCACCGGGCCGACCGGGGCCGGCAAGAGCACACTGCTCGACGCCCTGTGCCTGGCACTGTTCGGCAGCGTGCCACGCCTGAACGATATCGCCCGGGAAGCCAAGGTGCCGGACGCCGACGGCGAGATCCCCACCTCCGACCCACGCAACCTGCTGCGCCGTGGCACTGGCAGCGGCTTTGCCGAGGTGGATTTCATCGGCATCGACGGCTGCCGCTACCGCGCCCGCTGGGAAGCCAATCGCGCCCGCGAGAAAGCCACCGGCAAGCTGCAGAACAGCCGCCAAAGCCTCTACGACCTGGACAGCGAGCAGTTGCTGGGTAGCGGCAAGAACGAATACAAGCAGTTGGTCGAGGCCCGACTGGGCCTGAATTTCGAGCAGTTCACCCGCGCGGTGATGCTGGCCCAGAGCGAGTTCGGCGCCTTCCTCAAGGCCGACGACCGTGAGCGCAGCGAGTTGCTGGAAAAGCTCACCAACACGGCGATCTACACCCGCCTCGGCCAGCGCGCCTTCAGCAAGGCTCGGGAAACCGGCGAGGTTCACAATGACCTGAAGAAGCAGGCCGAGCACCTGCTGCCAATGGACGCCGAAGCCCGCGCTGCCCTCGACCAGGAACTGGAACTGGCCCAGCAACAGTTCAAAGCCGACCAGTCGCGCCAGCGCCTGCTCGAGCAACAGCGCACCTGGTTCGAAGAACAGCAGCGCCTGCAGGCCCAGCACCATGAGGCCGGCACTGCCCTGCAAACCGCCGAGCAGGCGTGGCAGCAACTGGCCGAGCAGCGCGTCGACCTGCAACGCCTGGAGCGCCTGGCGCCCCAGCGCCACCAGTTCCATCGCCAACAGCACCTGGCCGCGCAACTGGCCCCGGTGCAGGCGGATATCGACCAGCAACAACGCCAGCAAAGCGACCTGCAGCAACATATCGACGCACTGCAGCAGTCCCTCGAGGCCGCCCGCCAGCACCTGGGCCAGCAGCAGGCCCTGCAAGGCGAAAACGCTCCACGCCTGCGCCAGGCCTTCGCCGCTCAAGGCGACATCGCACGCCTGGACAAGGACCTGGCTGAACAGCGCGAAGCCTGTAACCAGGTCGAGCAGGAGGCCAGCGCGGGCCAGCAGCAGCTGCAACAGCTGGAGGACCATCAGCAGCGCAGCCAACAGCAGCTGTCGCAGATGGATGCCGCCCTGGCCGAAAGCCAGCACCTGGGCGGCCTCGCCGACGCCTGGCAGGCCTATCTGCCACAACTCAAGCAGGTCATGCTGATCGGCGGCCGCCTGGCCAAGGGCCGCGAAGAGCTGCCCGGGCTGCAGGCCCAGGCCAGCCAGGCCAACGCCCAACTGCAAGCGCAACGCGAGCATTTCGAACTGCTGTTCCGCGAAGCCGGTGCCGAACCCGATGCGTTGGTCGAGCAGGTCGATCTGCTCGGCGCCATGCTTCAGGACAACCGCAAGCAACAGCGCGCCGTCGAAGAGCTGAGCCGCCTGCATGGTCGCGAGCAGGAACTGCGCCAGGCCATCGCCGCCCTGCGTGAACGCCAGCAGCAAGCCATGCAGCGGCGCCAGCAACTGATCGGCGAAGGCACCGCGGCCAAGGCCGAGCTGGAAAGCGCCGAGCAAGCGCTGACCCTCACCCGTCAATTGCTCGAGCGCCAGCGCCTGGCGCGCAACACCAGCGTCGAGGAGCTGCGCGCGCAACTGCGCGACGGCGAGCCTTGCCCGGTCTGCGGTAGCGCCGAACACCCGTTCCACCAGCCCGAAGCGCTGCTGCACAGCCTTGGTCGGCACGACCAGGCCGAGGAAGAGGCGGCGCACAAGCAAGTCGAGCAGCTCAATGGCAAGCTGGTAGAGCTGCGCACCGAACTGGGCGTGGTCAATGCCCAGCTCAAGGATTACCAGCAACAACAGCAGCAGCTCGGCGAGCAGTTGCAGCCTGTGACCGAACAGCTCCAGGCCCATGCCCTGTGGCCGGCGCTTGCCCCGCAGGACGACGCGGCCCGCGGCAAGTGGCTCGATGGCCAGTTACGCCGCCTCGGCGAGGAGATCGACCGCGACGAGAAGCGCCAGGGCGCCCTGCTCACCTTGCAGAAGGATGCCGCTCGCCTTACCCAGCAATTGCAGGCCGCAGGCGAGGCCCAGCAACAAGCGCAGCGTCACCTCGACCAGCAGCACCAGGCCCTGGCCGCCGACGCCCAGCAACTGGAACAAAGCCTCGACGACCTGGGCAGCGTGCTGCCCCAGGACATTCTCCAGGCCCTGCGCGACGACCCGGCCAACGCCTTCCTCGGCCTCGACCAGCAGATCGCCCAGCGCCGCCAACAACTCGACCTGCGCAAGGACGAGCAGGAAGAGCAACAGGCCCGTCAAGTCCAGCTCGACAAGCTACGCGACCAGCAACAGGCACGCCTGCAAGGGCAGCAGCAACTGCAACAGAAACTCGCCGCGCTCGACGAGCAACACCAGCAGGCCCGCGCCACCCTGGGCGAGCTGCTCGGTGAACAGCCCAGCGCCGAAGCCTGGCAACAGCACATGGACACTCAGCTGGAACAGGCGCGCAGCGCCGAAGCCGACTGCGCCCAGAAACTGCAAGCGCTGCACACCCAAAGCGTGCAGCTGGCCAGCGACCTCAAGGCCAACCAGCAGCGCCAACAGGCCCTGGAACAGGAGCATCAGCAGTTGCAGGGCGAGATCGCCCACTGGCGCAGCGCGCACCCTGAGTTGGACGATGCCGGCCTTGACCGCCTGCTGGCCATCGACGATGCCCAGCTCGGTGAATTGCGTCAGCGCCTGCAAAGCGCGGAGAAGGCCATCGAACAGGGCCGCGTGCTGCTCCAGGAACGTGAACAACGCCTGCAGCAACATGCCAGCCAGGCCCACGGCGAATTGCCGGCGGAAGAACTGGAACAAGCACTCAGCGAGCTCCAGCAGCAGCTGGCCGCTCAAGAACAAGGCTGCGCCGAACTACGCGCGCGCCAGGCCGACGACCAGCGCCGTCAGCAGGCCAGCCAGGCCCTGGCCGAGCAGATCGAGCAGGCCTACCAGCAATGGCAGCGCTGGGCGCGCCTGAATGCGCTGATCGGCTCGGCCTCGGGCGATGTGTTCCGCAAGATCGCCCAGGGCTACAACCTCGACCTGCTGCTGCACCACGCCAACAGCCAACTGCGCCAGTTGGCCAAACGCTACCGCCTCAAGCGTGGCGGCAGCGCGCTGGGCCTGCTGGTGCTGGACACCGAGATGGGCGACGAGCTGCGCTCGGTGCACTCGCTGTCGGGCGGCGAAACCTTCCTGGTCTCCCTGTCGCTGGCCCTGGGCCTGGCGTCGATGGCCTCCAGCACCCTGCGCATCGAATCGCTGTTCATCGACGAAGGCTTCGGCAGCCTCGACCCCGAGTCGCTGCAACTGGCCATGGACGCCCTCGACGGTCTGCAGGCCCAGGGCCGCAAGGTGGCGGTGATCTCTCACGTGCAGGAGATGCACGAACGCATCCCGGTGCAGATCCAGGTGCGCCGTCAGGGCAATGGCCTGAGCGATGTCGAGGTGTGCGGGTGATTCTCTACTCGTTCCGCCGCTGCCCCTGGGCCATGCGCGCACGCCTGGCGCTGCGCTACGCCGGGTGCGACGTGCAGGTGGTCGAGGTAAAGATGAAGGAAAAGCCCGCCGAACTGCTGGCACTGTCGCCCAAGGGTACGGTGCCGGTGCTCGATACCGGGAATGGCGTGCTGGAGGAAAGCCTCGACATCATGCGCTGGGCGCTCGACCGGCACGACCCCGAAGACTGGCGCCTGCTGGCCGACCCGGCGGCGGCGCGCCAGGCCGACGCGCTGATCGCCCGCAACGACAGCGCGTTCAAGGCGCAGGTGAACCTGTACAAGTATGCCGAGCGCTATCCGGAGTATTCCCGGGCCCAGTACCGCGCCCAGGCCGAGCCCTGGCTGGCCGAGCTGGAAAGCCTGCTTGAAGGCAGGCCCTGGCTACTCGCCGAGCACCCGAGCCTGGCCGACGCCGCCTTGCTGCCCTTGATGCGCCAGTTTGCCGGGGTCGAACCGCAATGGTTCGCCGAGGCTGCTTATCCGCGGCTGCGGAGCTGGCTTCAGGGCTGGCTGGGGTCATCCTTGTTCAAGGCCGTGATGGCGAAGCCATAGTGCCCCACGCGACACACTGCAGACCGCAGGAAAAAGCGTCGTTCGTCCTGCGTTTTTTCCTGCGGTCCGCTACTCACAACGCCAGAATCGGCGCGGACATCAGCAACAGCACTACCGCCGTGATACGCCACATCATGCTCTGCCCCTTTGGCGAGTCAAAAATTTAGCGTCAAATTAAATCACATGGCTTTGTGCTATTACCAATGGCTTTACACACTCAATTGGAGTGCTTGCTCAAGGCGGCATGGAAATGCGCGCTCTGTTGCAGGTACTTCTGGGTGTAGCTGTGGGTGCTCGAGGCCTTGGCACCCTGCTCCGCCTGGGCATGGGCTGGCAGAACGACGGAGGCAGAGATGGCGGAGGCGGCGATGAGTGGGAAGAGATTGAAGTTCATGCTGGCAGACCTCTACTTCGGTGGTTGACGTTGGCCCGTCGTGGGCCTTGGGTCAAAACTTACGCCGATGGGTCCGCCTGTAAAAATTCATTGCGACAGTAGCCATTATCATGGCCATTGATAATTAAGGCGTAGGGACAACAACGTGGGAGCGGGCTTGCCTCGCGATCGCAGGGCCGGCCTAATCGC
>NZ_JBMDJQ010000060.1:0-13242 GCF_057809275.1 Pseudomonas sp. FG36 | reverse complement strand
GGGGGGCGGCCGCCCGCCCCCCCCGCTTCTATCTATCTATTAAGTGCGTGCTACAGCACCCCTGCGCCCCGAAGGCCCTGCACCGCTTCCCCACTCAGCCCCAGCACATCCATCAGCACCGCCTCGGTGTGCTCCCCCAGCAATGGAGGCGCATGCCGATACTCCACCGGCGTCTCCGACAACCGGATCGGGCTGGCCACCTGCGGCACGCTGCCCGCCAGCGGATGCGGAACATTCACCGCCAGCCCACGCGCCAATACCTGTGGGTCCTGGAACATCTGCGCCAGGTCATTGATCGGCCCGCATGGAACACCTGCCTTCTCCAGCTCCGCGACCCATTCAGCCGTGGTCTTGAACACCGTAGCCTGACGAATCAACGGAATCAGCTCCGCACGATTGGCTACCCGCTGCTTATTAGTAGAGAACCGCGGGTCATCCGCCCACTGCGCCTGCCCCGCCACTTCAGCAAACTTGCGGAACTGCCCGTCATTACCCACGGTAAGAATGAAATTGCCATCCGCCGTCGGGAAGTCCTGGTAGGGCACGATATTGGGGTGCGCATTGCCCAACCGCCGGGGTGGGTTGCCTGTGGTGAGGTAGTTCATCGCCTGATTGGCCAGGCAGGCCACCTGCACATCCAGCAACGCCATATCGATATGCTGGCCTGTGCCCGCCTGATCACGATGCGCCAAGGCCGCAAGAATCGCCACGGTGGAATACAGCCCGGTCAGGATGTCAGTGAGTGCCACCCCAACCTTCATCGGCCCCGCGCCCTCCTCTCCCTCCGGGCGCCCGGTCAGGCTCATCAGCCCGCCCAGCCCCTGGATCATGAAGTCGTAGCCAGCACGCCTGGCATATGGCCCGGTCTGGCCGAAGCCGGTGATCGAGCAATAGATAAGCTTGGGGTTGATGGCCTTCAGGCTTTGGTAATCCAACCCATAGGCCGCCAGTCCACCCACCTTGAAGTTCTCGATGACGATATCCGACTTCGCCGCCAGCTCGCGCACCAGGCGCTGGCCTTCGGGCTGGGTGAAGTCGATGGTCACCGAGCGCTTGTTGCGGTTGGCCGACAGGTAGTAGGCCGCCTCGCTGGTATTCTCGCCCTGGGCATCGCGCAGGAAAGGCGGCCCCCAGGAACGGGTGTCGTCACCCGCGCCGGGGCGCTCCACCTTGATTACATCCGCCCCAAGGTCGGCAAGGATCTGGCCGGACCAGGGGCCGGCCAATACCCGGGAAAGATCCAGCACCCGCAGATAGGAAAGCGCGCCCATGGCCTGGCTCCTCTATTAATAGAACGCCTGGATGCCGGTCTGCGCACGCCCAAGGATCAGCGCGTGCACGTCGTGAGTACCTTCATAGGTGTTGACCACCTCGAGGTTGACCAGGTGGCGGGCGACGCCGAACTCGTCGGAAATGCCGTTGCCACCCAGCATGTCCCGCGCCAGGCGAGCGATGTCCAGGGCCTTGCCGCAGGAGTTGCGCTTCATGATCGAGGTGATCTCGACCGCCGCGGTCCCTTCGTCCTTCATCCGGCCCAGGCGCAGGCAGCCTTGCAGGGCCAGGGTGATCTCGGTCTGCATGTCAGCCAGCTTCTTCTGGATCAACTGGTTGGCAGCCAGCGGGCGGCCAAACTGCTGACGATCCAGGGTGTATTGGCGAGCGGTGTGCCAGCAGGCCTCGGCAGCACCCAGCGCACCCCAGGAGATGCCGTAGCGAGCCGAGTTCAGGCAGGTGAACGGGCCTTTGAGGCCGCGCACGTCGGGGAAGATGTTCTCTTCCGGCACAAACACGTTGTCCATGACGATCTCGCCGGTGATCGAAGCGCGCAGGCCGACCTTGCCATGGATGGCCGGAGCACTGAGGCCGTCCCAGCCTTTCTCCAGCACGAAACCGCGGATATCGCCGGCATCGTCCTTGGCCCAGACCACGAATACATCGGCGATCGGGCTGTTGGTGATCCACATCTTGCTGCCGCTCAGGCGATAACCACCGTCGACCTTGCGGGCGCGGGTGATCATCGAGCCCGGGTCGGAACCATGGTTGGGCTCGGTCAGGCCGAAGCAGCCGATCCATTCGCCACTGGCCAGCTTCGGTAGGTACTTCTGCTTCTGTGCCTCGGTACCGAACTCGTTGATCGGCACCATGACCAGCGACGATTGCACGCTCATCATCGAGCGGTAGCCGGAGTCGATACGCTCCACCTCGCGGGCGATCAGGCCGTAGCACACGTAGTTCAGGCCGCTGCCGCCGTACTGCTCGGGAATGGTCGCGCCGAGCAGGCCGACTTCACCCATCTCACGGAAAATCGCCGGATCCGTCTGTTCATGACGGAACGCCTCCAGCACACGGGGCGCCAGCTTGTCCTGGGCGAACTGATAGGCGCTGTCACGGACCATGCGCTCTTCTTCAGTGAGCTGCTGATCCAGCAGCAGCGGGTCGATCCAGTTGAAGCTTGCCTTGCCAGCCATGTGCGGATTCCTCGAAAGATGGGAACGAATTGTTGTGCTGGATTGATCCTAGGCCTGTTTGGCGTGAGGGACAAACGAGGATTGCGCACCGTTTAGTGATATTTTCTCACTTCGTAATCATCAAAATGCCATTCCCAACGCCTGACATGTGAGGTTCACGTACATGCGCCGCAAGATCCCCAGCACCACTGCCCTGGTCTGCTTCGAGGCGGCCGCACGTCACGAGAGCTTCACCAAGGCCGCCCAGGAACTGGCCCTGACCCAGGGCGCCGTCTGTCGGCAGCTCGGCAGCCTGGAGACCTTCCTCAATGTCGAACTGTTCCGCCGCTCACGCCGGGGCGTGAAATTGACCGAAGCCGGGCTCTCCTACAGCCGCCAGGTAGCCGCACAGCTGGATGCGGTGGAGCGCGACACGCTTTCGGTGATGCGCCAGCAAGGCGCCAATGTCATCGAACTGGCGGTGGTGCCGACCTTCGGCACCCAGTGGCTGCTGCCGCGGCTGAAAGACTTCCAGCAGCGTCACCCGGAGGTCACGGTCAACCTGACCAACCGCACCCGCCCCTTCCTGTTCGCCGACACGCCCTTCGATGCCGCCATCTACTTCGGCGACGCAGACTGGTCGGGCACCCAGTCCCACCGACTGATGGGCGAGAACCCCATGCCGGTGTGCAGCCCTTCCCTGCTGGAAGGGCAAGCCAGCCTCGACGCCCAGCGCATTGCCGGCTTGCCGCTGTTGCAGCAGACCACCCGCCCCTATGCCTGGCGACAATGGTTCGACGGCTTGGGGATGAGCGTCGAACGCGACATGACTGGCCCGCGCTACGAGCTGTTTTCGATGCTGGCCCAGGCCGCCATGCATGACATGGGCATTGCGCTGATTCCACCGTTCCTGATCCAGCGCGAGCTGCAGGAGGGCCGACTGGTGGTCGCTAACAGGCATGCCCTCTCCAGCGACAAGGCCTACCATCTGATGATCCCCGAGCGGAAGGTCGAGTCCGCCTCGCTACGGGCGTTCCGCGACTGGCTGGTGGCGCAGGCGCAACAGTACACCGCCACGAAATAGGGTGAAACGGTCAAAGCTGACCCCGTAGTCAATTATTTTTAACGCCTACAGATATATGGATTTGTCGCAAATCCGTAATCTGTTTCGTTCACCCCGAAAAACCTAGCAACTCTAGTTACTGCGCGGGTTTGCAGCTGATTTTGCGACATTCAGCAAACTGAGAACGAAAATAGCGGAATTTTTTTCAAATTTTCTCCTAAGCTCCGCATAGCGCGTGCTTGACGGGTTGAGGGCATACCGTTGCGACATACGGTCACAGGGTGACTTGTAGTTTTAACTTCGTTTCGCTTCAGAACCGGTTGAAGGCCCTCGGGTTCGTCTGCAAAATGCCTCCCCCGCCCCGGATCCGGCGGGGTCGTGCTCTACGACCACCCAGCCGCACCACCCGAAGTGCGCTGGTTCCTATAAAGACAAAAGGTCACCGCAGGAGACAAAGTCGTGCACATTGGTGTTCCTCTCGAGACGCAGACGGGTGAGACAAGGGTCGCCGCGACCCCGGAAACCATCAAGAAACTGGTTGGCCAGGGTCATCAGGTCACCGTGCAACGGGGGGCAGGGCTCAAGGCCAGCATTCCGGACAGTGCCTATGAGGCCGTTGGCGCCAACTTGGGCGAAGCCGCCGACGCCTTCGGCGCGCAGCTGGTGCTCAAGGTGGTTGCGCCCAGTGACCAGGAACTGGCGCTGATCAACAGCGGCAGCCTGCTGGCAGGCATGCTCAACCCGTTCAACAACGAACTGATCGCCAAGATGGCCGAGCGCGGCATCACCGCCTTCGCCCTGGAGGCCGCACCGCGCACCTCACGCGCGCAGAGCCTCGACGTGCTATCGTCGCAAGCCAACATCGCCGGCTACAAGGCCGTGCTGCTGGCAGCCCACCACTACCCGCGCTTCATGCCCATGCTGATGACCGCCGCCGGCACCGTGAAGGCCGCCCGCGTGCTGATCCTCGGTGCCGGTGTGGCCGGCCTGCAGGCCATCGCCACGGCCAAGCGCCTGGGCGCGGTGATCGAGGCGTCCGACGTGCGCCCGGCAGTGAAGGAGCAGATCGAGTCGCTCGGCGCCAAGTTCATCGACGTGCCCTACGAGACCGAAGAGGAACGTGAGTGCGCCGAAGGTGTGGGCGGCTACGCCCGGCCAATGCCGGCCAGCTGGATGCAGCGCCAGGCCCAGGCCGTACACGAACGTGCCAAGCAGGCGGACATCGTCATCACCACTGCGCTGATCCCCGGACGCAAGGCACCGACCCTGCTCAGCGCCGAGACCGTGGCGCAGATGAAACCCGGTTCAGTGGTCATCGACCTGGCCGCGGCCCAAGGCGGCAACTGCCCGCTGACCGTGGCCGACCAGGTAGTGATGGCGCACGGCGTGACCCTCGTCGGCCCGACCAACCTGCCGGCCCAGGTCGGTGCCGACGCCTCGGCGCTGTACGCGCGCAACCTGCTGGACTTCATGAAGCTGCTGTTCGACAAGGACGGCAACCTGGTCATCAACCTCGAAGACGACATCGTCGCCGCGTGCCTGATGTGCCGCGACGGCCAGGTCGTGCGCAAGAACGGCTGAGGAGCACGACAATGGAAGACATGCTGATTTCCCACGGCATCTACAACCTGATCATCTTCGTGCTGGCCATCTACGTGGGCTACCACGTGGTGTGGAACGTCACCCCGGCCCTGCACACGCCGTTGATGGCAGTTACCAACGCCATTTCCGCGATCGTCATCGTCGGTGCCATGCTGGCCGCCGCGCTGACCGTCACCCCGGCCGGCAAGGTCATGGGCACCCTGGCCGTGGCGCTGGCCGCGGTCAACGTGTTCGGTGGCTTCCTGGTCACCCGCCGCATGCTTGAGATGTTCAAGAAGAAAACCAAGAACGAGGCGCAGAAGTAAGCATGAGCATGAATCTGGTAACGCTCCTCTACCTCGTCGCCTCGGTGTGCTTCATCCAGGCGCTCAAGGGCCTGTCGCACCCGACCACTTCGCGGCGCGGCAACCTGTTCGGCATGATCGGCATGGGGATCGCCATCCTCACCACCGTTGGCCTCATCTATAAGCTTGGCGCCGAGCTTGCGACAGCGGGTATCGGCTACGTGATCGTCGGCCTGCTGGTCGGTGGTACTGCCGGTTCGATCATGGCCAAGCGCGTCGAGATGACCAAGATGCCGGAGCTGGTCGCCTTCATGCACAGCATGATCGGCCTGGCCGCGGTATTCATTGCCATCGCCGCCGTGCTCGAACCACAGTCGCTGGGCATCGTCGCCGCCATCAGCGACCCGATCCCCACCGGCAACCGCCTCGAGCTGTTCCTTGGCGCGGCCATCGGCGCCATCACCTTCTCAGGTTCCGTGATCGCCTTCGGCAAGCTGTCAGGCAAGTACAAGTTCCGCCTGTTCCAGGGCGCACCGGTACAGTTCGCCGGCCAGCACAAGTTGAACCTGATCCTGGGCCTGGCGACCATCGCCCTGGGGTTGCTGTTCACCTTCACCGGCCACTACAGCGCCTTCACCCTGATGCTGGCCCTGGCCTTCGTCATGGGCGTGCTGATCATCATCCCGATCGGCGGCGCCGACATGCCGGTGGTGGTGTCGATGCTCAACAGCTATTCGGGCTGGGCAGCAGCGGGTATCGGCTTCTCGCTGAACAACTCGATGCTGATCATCGCCGGCTCCCTGGTCGGTTCCAGCGGTGCGATCCTCTCGTACATCATGTGCAAGGCGATGAACCGTTCGTTCTTCAATGTGATCCTCGGTGGCTTCGGTGCCGACGTGGATGCCGGTGCCGCGGCGGGTTCGAAAGAGCAACGCCCGGTGAAATCCGGCTCGGCCGACGACGCGACCTTCCTGCTGAGCAACGCCGACAGCGTGATCATCGTCCCGGGCTACGGCCTGGCGGTGGCCCGCGCCCAACACGCGCTCAAGGAGCTGACCGAGAAGCTGACCCACAACGGCGTGACCGTGAAGTACGCGATCCACCCGGTAGCGGGGCGCATGCCCGGGCACATGAACGTGCTGCTGGCCGAGGCCGAGGTGCCGTACGACCAGGTGTTCGAGATGGAAGACATCAACGCCGAGTTCGGCCAGGCCGACGTGGTGCTGGTGCTGGGCGCCAACGACGTGGTCAACCCGGCGGCGAAGAACGATCCGAAGTCGCCGATCGCCGGCATGCCGATCCTCGAAGCCTTCAAGGCCAAGACCATCATCGTCAACAAGCGCTCCATGGCCAGCGGATATGCCGGCCTGGACAACGAGTTGTTCTACCTGGACAAGACCATGATGGTGTTCGGTGACGCGAAGAAGGTCATCGAGGACATGGTCAAGGCTGTGGAGTAGGTCCACGGACCGCATCCCGACCGCTTGAACAAGACAAACCCCGGGAAGCCATTTCCGGGGTTTGTCGCATTTGCCTGATCCAGATCAACGGCTCTATTTCCGGGCCGCTCATACGACCATGGTCGCGGGACGGCACCGGGCGAAATCTCTAGACTGCGCTTCCAGTAGCTTCAGTAGCCTGAGATAACAATCCATGTACCGTGATCGTATCCGCTTGTCCTCCCTGCACAGCAAGGTAATGAGTGCGGCTGACGCCGCTGGCCTGATCGAGGACGGCATGACCGTCGGCATGAGCGGCTTCACCCGCGCCGGCGAAGCCAAGGCCGTGCCTCACGCACTGGCCGAGCGCGCCAAGCAGTCGCCGCTGAAGATCAGCCTGATGACCGGCGCCAGCCTGGGCAACGACCTGGACAAGCAACTTACCGAAGCCGGCGTACTCGCCCGGCGGATGCCGTTCCAGGTCGACAGCACCCTGCGCAAGGCCATCAACGACGGCAAGGTGATGTTCATCGACCAGCACCTGTCGGAAACCGTCGAGCAGCTGCGCAACAAGCAACTGACCCTGCCGGACATCGCGGTCATCGAGGCAGTGGCGATCACCGAGCAAGGCCATATCGTGCCGACCACCTCGGTGGGCAACTCGGCCAGCTTCGCGATCTTCGCCAAGCAGGTCATCGTCGAGATCAACCTGTCGCACAACGCCAACCTCGAAGGCCTGCACGACATCTACATCCCGACCTACCGCCCGACCCGCACGCCGATCCCGCTGGTGAAGGTCGACGACCGCATCGGCAGCACCGCGATCCCGATCGACCCGGCGAAGATCGTCGGCATCGTCATCAGCGACCAGCCGGACTCGCCGTCCACCGTGCTGCCGCCGGATCACGAGACCCAAGGCATCGCCGACCACCTGATCGCCTTCCTCAAGGGCGAAGTGAACGCCGGCCGCATGAGCAACAACCTCGGCCCGCTGCAGGCCGGCATCGGCAGCATCGCCAACGCGGTGATGTGCGGCCTGATCGAGTCGCCGTTCGAAAACCTGACCATGTACTCCGAGGTGCTGCAGGACTCGACCTTCGACCTGATCGACGCCGGCAAGCTGAGCTTTGCCTCGGGCAGCTCGATCACCCTGTCGAGCCGCCGCAATGCCGATGTGTTCGGCAATCTGGAGCGCTACAAGGACAAGCTGGTGCTGCGTCCGCAGGAGATCTCCAACCACCCCGAGGTGGTGCGTCGCTTAGGGATCATCGGCATCAACACCGCGCTGGAGTTCGACATCTACGGCAACGTCAACTCGACCCACGTCTGCGGCACCAAGATGATGAACGGCATCGGCGGCTCAGGCGACTTCGCCCGCAACGCGCACCTGGCGATCTTCGTCACCAAGTCGATCGCCAAGGGCGGCGCGATTTCCAGCGTGGTGCCGATGGTCAGCCACGTCGACCACACCGAGCATGACGTGGACATCCTGGTGACCGAGGTGGGCCTGGCCGACCTGCGCGGCCTGGCGCCGCGCGAGCGCGCCCGGGTGATCATCGACAACTGCGTGCATCCGGACTATCGCGCCGCGCTCAACGACTACTTCGAGCGCGCTTGCCAGCGTGGCGGGCATACCCCGCATATCCTGCGCGAGGCGCTGAGCTGGCACGAGAACCTGGAAGAGACCGGGCGCATGCTGGCGGGTTGATCCAAAGGCAACAGGGCGCCGCTGACGCGGCGCATCGCCGGCAAGCCGGCTCCCACAAGGACGGCGCAACACCTGTGGGAGCCGGCTTGCCGGCGATTGGGCCTAAAGGGTCTGCACCAAACCCGGGGTGGGCACCTGCAACAGGTACTCGATCAACGCCTCCACCGGCAACGGCCGACTGACCAGGAAGCCCTGCACCTGGTCGCAACCGAACGCCCGCAGCAGCGCCAGCTGCTCCTCACTCTCCACACCTTCTGCCACCACTTCCAGGTTGAGGTTGTGCGCCAGGTTGATCATCGCGTGGACCAGCTTGGCGTTCTCTTCGCGTTGCTCCATGCCGCCGACGAAGCTGCGATCGACCTTCAGCAAGGTGATCGGCAAGCTGTTCAGGTGCACGAACGATGAAAAGCCGGTGCCGAAGTCATCCAGCGAGAAGCGCACCCCCAGCCGCCCGAGGGCATCCATGGTCTGGCGCACCAGCTCGTTGCGCCGCATCACGGCGGTCTCGGTCAGCTCGAACTCCAGCCAGCGCGCATCGACCCCGTGCTCGACGATCAGCCGGCTCAGGGTTGCCAGCAACTGACTGTCCTGGAACTGGCGAAAGCTCAGGTTCACCGCCATGTGCAGCGGTGCCAGGCCACGTTCGCGCAGGGCCTGCATATCGCTCAGGGCCCGCGAGATCACCCAGTAACCCAGTGGCACGATCAACCCGCTCTGCTCGGCCAGCGGCACGAACTCGCTGGGCGCCAGCAGGCCGCGCTCGGGATGGTTCCAGCGCACCAGCGCCTCGAGCCCGACGATACGGCCATCGGCGAGGTTGAGCCGCGGCTGGTAGTGCAGCTCCAGCTCGTCACGGCGCAGGGCGCGGCGCAACTCGCTTTCCAGGTCGGCGAGGCTGCGGGCGTTGCGATTGATACGCTCATTGAATACGTGGAAGGTGCAGCCCTGGCTGCCCTTGGCCTGGCGCATGGCGATGTGGGCGTGCCACATCAGCGGGTCGGCGCCGGCCTGGGCGCGGGCATGGGCGATCCCCAGGCTGCAGCCGAGCAGCAGGCTCTCACCGTCGATCCAGTAGGGCTCGGTGAGCGCCTCGGTGATGCGCTCGGCCATCCACTCGGCACGGTTGGGATCACGCCGGGTGTCGATCAACAACGCGAACTCGTCGCTGCCAAGGCGTGCCAGTTGGTCGCTCGCCTCCAGCTGGTGCTTCAGGCGGGCGACCACCTGCAGGATCAGGCGGTCGCCCCCCTGGTGGCCGAGGGCGTCGTTGACGTGGCGGAAGTTGTCCAGGTCGAGGTGGCCGAGGGCCAGGCCACGCCCTTCGTTCTCGGCCAAACGTGCGGTCAGCAAGGCCTGGAAACCCTGTCGGTTGGCGATGCCGGTCAGCGGGTCTTGTTCGGCCAGGCGCTGCAGGGTGGCCACCAGTACGCCGCGCTCACGCACATGGCGCAGCGAGCGACGCAGCGTGTCGGTAGTCAGTTGCGCCAGCACCAGCCAGTCGCTGGCGCCCAGCGGCGCGCTGGCCGGTTCCTGCTCGAGCAGCAGGATCGTCGGCAGTTCGCAACGCCCCGGCGCGGGCTGCAGCTCGGGCGTGGCCAGCACCACGGCCTGACGGTCGTTGGCGAACAGGCTGTCCACCGCCGCCCAGTTCGGCGCGGTCAGCAGCACGACGCTGCCACCCATCGGTTGCAGGCATTCGCGCAGGTGCACGGCCCACTCCGGCTCATCAGCCAACAGCAGCAAACGCAGGGGTTCGACAGGCGTGGACAAGCGGGCTCCTTAGATGTGGGCGGTGGAACGGCGAGCGCGGGCAATCCTACCCGATTAATTGGAAATGATTTTCACTTTTAGTCATTGCCTGTCCCTGGCCACCATCCCGACGCAATCTGACGTGCATCCTGCGCGAAAGTAGCAGATGCGGCAAATCCGATTCGCGCCCTGCATCACAACGTCAGACGGTCGCGCATTAACCACCCCATGCCTGCTAGAATGCGCGGCTATTTTCTGGTTACCCCCGGTTTCTAGCATGTCCCGACTCAATCCCCGGCAACAGGAAGCCCGCGACTACGTCGGCGGCCCTCTTTTGGTGCTCGCCGGTGCAGGCTCCGGCAAGACCAGCGTGATCACGCGCAAGATTGCCCACCTCATCCAGAACTGCGGCATCCGTGCCCAGTACATCGTCGCCATGACCTTTACCAACAAGGCCGCGCGCGAGATGAAGGAGCGAGTCGCCACCCTGCTGCGTACGGGGGAAGGCCGTGGCCTGACCGTGTGCACCTTCCACAACCTGGGCCTGAACATCATCCGCAAGGAGCATGACCGCCTGGGCTACAAGCCGGGGTTCTCGATCTTCGACGAGTCCGACATCAAGGCATTGCTGTCGGACATCATGCAGAAGGAATACTCCGGCGACGACGGCATCGACGAGATCAAGAACATGATCGGTGCCTGGAAGAACGACCTGATCCTGCCGCCCGAGGCCCTGGAGAAGGCGCGCAACCCGCGCGAGCAGACCGCGGCCATCGTCTACACCCACTACCAGCGCACGCTCAAGGCGTTCAACGCGGTGGACTTCGACGACCTGATCCTGCAGCCGGTGAAGCTGTTCCAGGAACACCCCGACGTACTCGAACGTTGGCAGAACCGCGTGCGCTACCTGCTGGTGGACGAATACCAGGACACCAACGCCAGCCAGTACCTGCTGGTGAAGATGCTGATTGGCATGCGCAACCAGTTCACCGTGGTCGGCGACGATGACCAGTCGATCTACGCCTGGCGCGGCGCCCGCCCCGAGAACCTGATGCTGCTCAAGGAGGACTACCCCTCCCTGAAGATCGTCATGCTCGAGCAGAACTACCGCTCCACCAGCCGCATCCTGCGCTGCGCCAACGTGCTGATCGCCAACAACCCGCATGCCTTCGAAAAGCAGCTGTGGAGCGAGATGGGCATCGGCGACGAGATCCGCGTGATCCGCTGCAAGAATGAGGAAGCCGAGGCCGAACGCGTGGCCATGGAAATCCTCACCCTGCACCTGCGCACCAACCGCCCGTACAGCGACTTCGCCATCCTCTACCGCGGCAACTACCAGGCCAAGCTGATCGAATTGAAGCTGCAGCACCACCAGGTGCCGTACCGCCTGTCCGGCGGCAACAGCTTCTTCGGCCGCCAGGAGGTCAAGGACCTGATGGCCTACCTGCGCCTGCTGGTGAACCCTGACGACGACAATGCCTACCTGCGCGTCATCAACGTGCCGCGCCGCGAGATCGGCTCGACCACGCTGGAAAAGCTCGGCAACTATTCCACCGAGCGCGGCATCTCGATGTACGCCGCCAGCGAAGAGATGGGCCTGGGCGAGCACCTCGACGCCCGCTACACCGAGCGCCTGCAGCGCTTCAAGCACTGGCTCGACGGGGTACGCCACAAAGTCGCCCTGGACGACCCGATCGCCGCGCTGCACGAGATGATCCGCGACATCGACTACGAGAACTGGATCCGCCAGCAAACCGCCAGCGACAAGGCCGCGGAGTTCCGCATCAGCAACGTCTGGTTCCTGGTCGAAGCGCTGAAGAACACCCTCGAGAAGGACGAAGAGGGTGACATGACCATCGAGGACGCCATCGGCAAGCTGGTGCTGCGCGACATGCTTGAGCGCCAGCAGGAAGAGGAAGAAAACGCCGAGGGCGTGCAGATGATGACCCTGCACGCCTCCAAGGGCCTGGAATTCCCTTACGTGTTCATCATGGGCATGGAGGAGGAGATCCTCCCCCACCGCTCGAGCATCGAGGCCGACACCATCGAGGAAGAACGCCGCCTGGCCTACGTGGGCATCACCCGCGCGCGCCAGACCCTGGCCTTCACCTTCGCCGCCAAGCGCAAGCAGTACGGCGAAATCATCGACTGCACACCGAGCCGGTTCCTGGATGAACTGCCGCCGGACGACCTGGCCTGGGAAGGCCTGGACGATGCGCCCGTGGAAGTGAAAGCCGCGCGCGGCAACAACGCCCTGGCCGATATCCGGGCAATGCTCAAACGCTGATCAACCATTATTCTTAAACTTTGCCGCTATTTGCGGCCACCTTTGTTACATCGGAGACACACAGTGGAAGCACTGCAGCAGAAGATTCGCGAAGAAGGCATCGTGCTTTCCGACCAGGTACTCAAAGTCGATGCGTTTCTCAACCACCAGATCGACCCTGCACTGATGCAGCTGATCGGTGACGAGTTCGCCCGCCTGTTCGCCGACTCCGGCGTGACCAAGATCGTCACCATCGAAGCTTCGGGCATCGCCCCGGCGGTGATGACCGGCCTGAAGCTCGGCGTGCCGGTGATCTTCGCCCGCAAGCACCAGTCGCTGACCCTGACGGAGAACCTGCTGACTGCCTCGGTGTATTCCTTCACCAAGCAGACCGAGAACACCGTGGCCATCTCGCCGCGCCACCTCAACAGCAGCGACCGCGTGCTGGTGATCGACGATTTCCTGGCCAACGGCAAGGCGTCCCAGGCGCTGATCTCGATCATCAAGCAAGCCGGCGCCACCGTGGCCGGCTTGGGCATCGTCATCGAGAAATCGTTCCAGGGCGGCCGCGCCGAGCTGGACAGCCAGGGCTACCGCGTCGAGTCGCTGGCCCGGGTGAAGTCGCTGGAAGGTGGCGTGGTCACCTTCATCGAGTGATGGATCCGTGGGGGGGGGGGGGGGGGG
>NZ_JBMDJQ010000006.1:0-183415 GCF_057809275.1 Pseudomonas sp. FG36 | reverse complement strand
CCCCCCCCCCCCCCCCCCCCCCCCCCCCCCCCCCCCCCCCCCCCCCCCCCCCGCCGCTCCCACAAGAGGCACGGGCCCGGTCGGCGTATTACAGGTCGCCGTATCCCAGCGAGCGCAGGGCGCGCTCGTCATCGGACCAGCCGCCTTTGACCTTGACCCAAAGGTTGAGCATGACCTTGGAGTCGAACAGCACTTCCATGTCCTTGCGCGCCTCGGAGCCGATGCGCTTGATACGCTCGCCCTTGTCGCCAATGATGATCTTCTTCTGGCCGTCACGTTCAACCAGGATCAGCGCATGGATGTGCAGCACATGGCCCTGCTGCTTGAACTCCTCGATCTCCACGGTGATCTGGTACGGCAGCTCGGCACCGAGCTGACGCATGATCTTCTCGCGCACCAGCTCGGCGGCGAGGAAGCGGCTGCTACGGTCGGTGATCTGGTCTTCCGGGAAGAAGTGATCGTTCTCGGGCAGGTGCTTGGCGATCTGTGCTTCCAGCGCTTCGAGGTTGTGCCCCTGCTGCGCGGAAATCGGCATCACCTCGGCGTTCGGCAGTTGCTCTTGCAGCCACTGCAGGTGCGGAATCAGTTCGGCCTTCTCTTCCATCCGGTCGGTTTTGTTGACCGCGATGATCAGCGGGCCGGTCACGTACTGCACGCGCTCCAGCACCAACTGGTCTTCGTCGGTCCACTTGGTGCGGTCGACCACGAAGATCACCACGTCGACGTCCTTCAGGGCCGCCGAGGCGTTGCGGTTCATGTAGCGGTTCAGCGCCTTGTCGTTGGCCTTGTGCATGCCGGGGGTGTCGACGTAGATCGCCTGCACGTCACCCTCGGTCTTGATGCCGAGCATGTTGTGGCGGGTGGTCTGCGGCTTGCGCGAGGTGATCGCCAGCTTCTGGCCGAGGATATGGTTGAGCAGCGTGGACTTGCCCACGTTGGGGCGACCGACGATGGCCACATAGCCGCAACGGGTCGAAGTATTCTCAGTCATTGCCATTCTCCACGCCCAGGGCGATCAATGCGGCGGCGGCGGCGACCTGCTCGGCGATACGCCGGCTCACGCCCTGGCCGCGGCTTTTCTTGTTCAGCAGGACCACTTCGCATTCAACGAAGAAGGTCCGGCAGTGCGGTTCGCCCTGGATATTCACCACTTCGTAACGTGGCAACTCGCAGGCACGCGACTGCAGGAACTCCTGCAGGCGCGTCTTGGGGTCCTTGTTGGTGTCGACCAGGGTCAGGCCATCGAACTCGTCGGTCAGCCAGGCGAGGATTCGCTCGCGCGCGGTCTGCATGTCGGCGTCCTGGTAGATCGCACCGATCAGGGCCTCGAGGGCGTCGGCAAGAATCGACTCGCGACGGAAACCACCGCTTTTCAACTCACCCGAGCCCAGGCGCAGGTATTCGCCCAGGTCGAAGCCGCGGGCCAGCCGCGCAAGGGTCTCGCCCTTGACCAGGCGGGCGCGAAGACGCGACAACTGGCCTTCACGCGCCTGCGGGAAGCGCTCGAACAGTGCCTCGCCGACCACGAAGTTGAGGATGGCATCGCCAAGGAACTCCAGGCGCTCGTTATTGCGCCCGGCGTAGCTGCGATGGGTCAGGGCCAGCAGCATCTGGTCCTGGTTCTTGAAGGTGTAGCCGAGCTTGCGCTCCAGGCGTGCAAGGGAACCACTCATGGGGCCACCCCGGCAATGTTCAACGCGTTGTTCAAATCAACATCCTGAAAGACGGTTTGACTGTGGTCAGACGCCGGCAACGGCGAAAGCCTCGTTCCCTGAGAACACAGCCTATGTCAGAAATGCAATCGGCGCCGTCCGTGGACAGCGCCGTCGTTACTCAATGGATCAGCCCGACCCGCGACAGGTTCGGGAAGTGGCTGAGTTTCGGCTCTGGCCAGCTCATCCAGACCGCGAAGGCCTTGCCGACGATGTTCCGGTCCGGAACCATGCCGTGCAGTTCCTTGGGAATGTTCGGATCATCCCAGAAACGGCTGTCGTTGGAGTTGTCGCGGTTGTCACCCATCATGAAGTAGTGACCGGCCGGCACGGTCCATTGCTGGTCCGGCGGCATGCGATAGCGGGTCATTTCCTTGCGGATCAGGTGCTCGGCTTCACCGAGCTTCTCCTTGTACAGCTCGGCGCTGCCCAGGGTGCCCGGCTCGCTGCCGACCAGTTGCTCGGCAATCGCCTGGCCATTGACGAACAGGCGCTTGTCGGCGGTGTAGCGGATCACGTCGCCCGGCAGGCCAACCACACGCTTGATGTAGTTGACGTTGGGGTCGCTCGGGTAGCGGAACACCATCACATCCCCGCGCTGCG
This sequence comes from Pseudomonas sp. FG36, assembly GCF_057809275.1. Classification (NCBI taxonomy): domain Bacteria; kingdom Pseudomonadati; phylum Pseudomonadota; class Gammaproteobacteria; order Pseudomonadales; family Pseudomonadaceae; genus Pseudomonas; species Pseudomonas sp. FG36. The sequence continues at coordinate 181,100 of NZ_JBMDJQ010000006.1, read as the reverse complement.
GATCACCCACCTCGATGACCTTCTTGTCGACCACCGGCAGGCGAATGCCGTAGGAGAACTTGTTCACCAGGATGAAGTCGCCCACTTCCAGCGTCGGCTTCATCGACCCCGACGGGATCTGGAACGGCTCGACCAGGAACGAGCGCAGCACCAGCACGATGAACAGCACCGGGAAGAACGACTTGCCGTACTCAACCAGCAACGGCTCCTTGTTCAGGCGTTCGACCACGGCCATTTCGGGCTGGCTGACGCTGCCCTGGTAGTTGGCGATCGCCGCCCGCCGGCGCGGGGCCAGGAACAGCAGGTCGATCAGACCCAACAGACCGCAGACGGCAACGGCGATGACGAGCAACAGCGGGAAATTTAGCGACATAGGACCTAGCTATCCAACCTGAGCACAGCGAGGAAGGCTTCCTGTGGAATCTCCACGTTACCCACCTGCTTCATGCGTTTCTTACCGGCCTTCTGCTTCTCCAGCAGCTTCTTCTTACGGCTGACGTCACCACCGTAGCACTTAGCCAGTACGTTCTTTCTGAGCGCCTTGACGGTTGTCCGCGCAATGATCTGGCCGCCGATAGCTGCCTGGATCGCCACGTCGAACATCTGCCGAGGGATCAGTTCCTTCATCTTTTCGGTCAACGCACGGCCTTTGTAGGCGGCGTTGTCGCGGTGCACGATCAGGGCCAGGGCATCGACCTTGTCGCCGTTGATCAGCACGTCCAGCTTGACCAGGTTGGCCGACTGGTAGCGGTCGAAATGGTAGTCCAGCGACGCGTAGCCGCGGCTGGTGGACTTGAGCCGGTCGAAGAAGTCCAGGACCACTTCGTTCATCGGCATGTCGTAGCGCACCTGCACCTGGCTGCCGAGGAACTGCATGTCGCGCTGCACGCCCCGCTTCTCGATGCACAGGGTGATGACGTTACCCAGGTGCTCCTGCGGAACCAGGATGGTCGCGGTGACGATCGGCTCGCGGAAGTCGGTGACGGACGAGACGTCCGGCAGCTTCGATGGGTTGTCGACGACGATGGTCTCGCCGGTCTTGAGCTCGAGCTCGTAGATCACGCTTGGCGCGGTGGTGATCAGGTCCAGGTCGTATTCGCGCTCCAGGCGCTCCTGGATGATCTCCATGTGCAGCATGCCGAGGAAGCCGCAACGGAAGCCGAAGCCCAGGGCATCGGAGCTTTCCGGCATGTATTGCAGCGACGAGTCGTTCAGGGTCAGCTTCTGCAGTGCGTCGCGGAAGTCCTCGAAATCGTCGGAGCTGACCGGGAACAGGCCCGCGTAAACCTGCGGCTGGATCTTCTTGAAGCCCGCCAGCATTTCGACTTCCGGGGTGCTGGACAGGGTCAGGGTATCGCCCACCGGCGCGCCGTGAATGTCCTTGATGCTGGCGATGATGAAGCCCACTTCACCGGCTTTCAGATCGGCGGTCTGGGTGTGTTTCGGGGTGAACACGCCGACGCTGTCGACCAGGTGCACCTTGCCGGTGGACTTGACCAGGATCTTGTCGCCTTTCTTGACGCGGCCCTGGCGCACACGCACCAGCGAGACCACGCCCAGGTAGTTGTCGAACCAGGAGTCGATGATCAGTGCCTGCAGCGGGGCGTCGATCTCACCGGTCGGCGCGGGGATGGTGTGCACCAGGCGCTCGAGCACCTCGTCGACGCCCATGCCGCTCTTGGCGCTGCAAGCCACGGCGTCGGTGGCGTCAATACCGATGATCTTCTCGATCTCGTCCTTGACGCGGTCCGGGTCAGCCTGGGGCAGGTCCATCTTGTTCAGCACGGGCATGACTTCCAGGCCCTGCTCGATGGCGGTGTAGCAGTTGGCCACCGACTGCGCCTCGACGCCCTGGCCGGCATCGACCACCAGCAGCGCGCCCTCGCACGCCGCCAGCGAGCGCGAGACTTCATAGGTGAAGTCGACGTGGCCGGGGGTGTCGATGAAGTTCAGTTGGTAGGTTTTACCATCCTGTGCCTTGTAGTGCAGCGTGACGCTGTGGGCCTTGATGGTGATACCGCGTTCGCGCTCAAGGTCCATGGAGTCGAGGACCTGGGCTTCCATTTCGCGCGCCGACAGGCCACCGCACATCTGGATGAAACGGTCGGCCAGCGTCGACTTGCCATGGTCGATGTGGGCGATGATGGAGAAATTGCGGATATGACTCAAATCACTCACGGGTCAACACTCGAAAAGGCTGCGAGCCGGACGCCCGCCGAAAAATAGCCGGGAATTGTACCTCAAGCGACGGGCCATCGCCATGCCCGCTCGTTGCCTGGGTGTGACCTGATATTTTTGCCAGTATCGCGAAGGAGGAAAGGAGACATAGCTTCGAAGCTCCCACACTTGCGAGATAACGGCAATGGCAACGCACTATATGCTCGACGATGAATTCAACGGGAGCGGGATAGCAGATCTCCCGATGTATGACAACTCTACTGACCGATATGTAATTGATCTCGTTCGCCACGGTCATAAGTTACTGGCAGCAGCCGCGACAGAAAAGACACAGGAAGACTTATCGCTTACCCATTACTACGCGGTCACTCGCTTTCACGACAACGGAAGCATTGACACGACATTCGGAAAACCCGGGGACGACGGCGTCGTATTCGGGCTATTCAAAGCCAGCAGTGATTCTGGCTGTGTATCAATTGCCACAGATGGTAAAGACCGCTCGTTAATCTGGATGCTTGGCTGGAGCAGTGAGCGAAGAGACTCCCCGAAAAGATTGCTCATCGCCAAATTTAACGAGGATGCAAACGCAGATCCATACCAGCGCTACCTTCCCCAACCACCCAACTCGAGCTTGCAAGTAGAGCCGTCAGAATGGAGAGAAGAACCTGAAACGACTCCTCAGTTACAGAGCGGCCAATCAAATCTACTCATACACGAAGACTACCTTGTTGCAACTGCAAACTTTGAACACCTAGAAACTCCACCCCGTCTCTACCGTCAAAATTTCGAAGGCGACCCTGGGTTCGGTACATCGCACTTTATCGAAATCACCCATCCAGACGGCAAAGTCACTCTTACCGGACTGACCATCAGCAAAGGGGCACTGCTGATCTGCGGCTACATAACCAATACCGAAGCCACGGAAAGCGGCTTCATCGCACGCTACCGGACTGACGGAACGCTGGACACCACATTTGGCAAGAACGGCACCCTCACCTTCCAGATCAAAGATGGATACAAACGCGAGGATGTGTGCAATACGAGAGCACAGCAGCTATGCGTTCGCTCCTCCGGGGAGATATTGGTAGTTGGCAGTCGCCGAAACGGGCTGACCGTCGTACCCGATGGCTGGGCCTGGCAACTCACGGAAGAAGGGAAAGCAGACGATAAGTTCAACGCCGGTAAACCGCAGATTACAAAACGCGATGATGGCGGAGTCGAATGGAGGGCAGGTTTGATCGAGCAGGACGGCGGAGCTATCGTTTTTGGTACCGGTTTGTATAGAGACTTGCACTTGCAGCGTTATGACAGCACTGGGAAGGCTGATCCTCTTGCGACCCCTCCGAATGAAATCAGGTATGCAACCCAAAAGATGATTTCATTCGAGGAAAACTCCAAGATACTGCTTGCAGCCAACACTAGCGGTATCGATGGATACACTGGCCGAGTGATTCGTCTTTTAAAGAATTCGACAAATCAGCTAATCTAATCGGAATCGATCCACAACCCATAAAGTGCAAGCTTGCGCCCGAGGGCCTTATGAAAATTTGATGAAAAAGGGCAGCCGAAGCTGCCCTTTTCCTACCGTTCATCCAGCTTATTCAGCCAGCTTGAAGGTGATGAAGCTGGCACGCCCCTGGCGCAGCACGCGCATGGACACCGAACGGTTCTTCGGCAGTTCCTTGGCAATTTCGGTGAACTGCTTGGCCGAGGCAATGGCCTGGTTGTTCAGGTGGCTGATCACATCGCCCGGGCGCAGGCCGATCATGGCCGCCGGACCATCCTGGACTTCCTTGATGACCACCCCGCCCTTGAGTTCGAGCGACTTTTTCTGCTCGGCGCTCAGGTCGGCGACAGAGACGCCCAGGCGGTTGCTGCTGCGTTCGGCACTGCCATCGGCACCGCCGCCCATGCCGATGTCGGCGTCATCCTCGGGCAATGCACCGATGGTGACATCCAGGTTCTGGCGCTTGCCATTGCGGATGATCTCGAGCTTGGCTTTCTCGCCATCCTTCAGGCTGCCCACCAGGTGCGGCAGGTCGGCGGACATGATGATCGGCTGGCCATTCATGCTCAGGATCACGTCGCCCACCTGCAGGCCGCCCTTGGCCGCCGGGCCGTTTTCCAGGACCTGGGCCACCAGGGCGCCGGCCGGCTTGTCCAGGCCGAACGACTCGGCCAGGTCCTTGTTGACCTCCTGGATCACCACGCCCAGCCAGCCGCGGCTGACCTTGCCGTCTTTCTTCAGCTGGTTCGACACATCGATCGCCACGTCGATCGGGATGGCGAACGACAGGCCCATGAAGCCGCCGGAACGGGTGAAGATCTGCGAGTTGATGCCCACCACTTCGCCCTTCATGTTGAACAACGGGCCACCGGAGTTGCCCGGGTTGATGGCCACGTCGGTCTGGATGAACGGCACGTAGGTATCGTTGGGCAGCGTGCGGCCCTTGGCGCTGACGATACCCTTGGTCACCGAGTGGTCGAAGCCGAATGGCGAACCGATGGCCAACACCCATTCACCGACCTTGAGCTTTTCCGAATCACCCAGTTTGACAGTCGGCAGGTTCTTGCCGTCGACCTTGAGCAAGGCCACGTCGGTGCGTGGGTCGGTGCCTACCAGCTTGGCCTGCAGCTCGCTGCGGTCGGACAGGCGGACGATGATCTCGTCGGCGTCGGCTACCACGTGATTGTTGGTCAGCACGTAGCCGTCGTTGGAAATGATGAAGCCCGACCCCAGCGACTGCGCCTCACGCTGGCGATCACCGCGCGGCGAACGCGGCTGCTGCGGCATGTTGCGTTCGAAGAACTCACGGAACATCGGCGGCAGGCCTTCCAGGTCCGGCATCTGCCCGGCGGCCACGCGGCGATCCGGCAGCTTCTGCTTGGTACTGATGTTGACCACCGCCGGCGAGGCCTGCTCGACCAGGGTGGTGAAGTCCGGCAGGGACTCCTCGGCCTGGGCGCTGAGCACCTGGCCGAGCATCAGCACGGCAGCGAACATCGATAGGTAGGTTTTCAAGCGTGGTATTGACATACGGCTCCCGTCACAACGAGCGTAGTTAGCAGTAAGGTTCCCGCAGACGCAGGAAAGGCCAGACTCCGAGAAGCCTGACCTATAGAAAATTTGCGGCAGGATTGCAAATGACAATGCCTTAATTTCATGTCAGCTCTATGTAACAAGAGCTGTCAGGGCACTGTGCCGTCATTGACGCGCCTGGGCATCCTGGGCCCGCATCGACAAGGCGACACGCTCGGCAGTGCCCAGCGGAATCTCGCCGACCACCGTGACCATCACCTTGCCCTTGGGCGTGGTCAGACGCCGCGACACTGCGACGGTGGGGCCGAGCTGGGCACGGGTATCGATACCGGACTCGTTGCCGATCGGCTCGAGGAACACCGAAAAACGGGCCAGGCCATCGTCATACATCAGGCTGCTGACGGTACTCTTGCGCTCGGGGTCGCGTCGTACCGAGCTGTTGACCAGCTCGAAACCCGGCGGCAGCCAGTCGGAGCGCCACCCGGCAACGCTTTCGGAGGTGCCGGAGGCAACCTGCTCGACCGGACGGCAGGCAGCGCCGGCGCTGAGGTCGGCGTCGGTCGGCACGTCGTCGGTGTCGAGGCGGGTCATCTGGAAGCGCTCAAGCAACTGGCCCTTGTCGTTGAGCATCAACGAGCGCAAGGGCAGGCCGGTACGGCGATCCAGATGCAGTTCGAAAGCATAGCGATGCTGGTCACGGGGGGTGAGCGAGACAACCACGGCGTCGCGCCCGGCAACGCGTGACTTGCCTGCCACGCTCAGGTCATACCAGCTCATCAGTTTCAGAGGATCGAGCACCCGCGCGGCATTGTCCGGCGGGGCGCTCACACTACTGACCAGGTTGCCACTGACGCACTGCACCTTGCCGTCGACCCGCACGATTTCCTGGGCCGAGCCGTCGAGCTGCAACAGGCGCTCGCTGACCTTGCCATCCTGGACGCGATGCCAGATATCGTGGGATGAGAAGCTGCCGTTACGTTCGTAGACGAAGGAACCCTGGTAACTCTGCTGTTGCTCGGCCCTTGCCAGTTTGTTCAGCCACTCGCTCGCCTCGGGCGAGGAATTGGCGGCCAGGGCCTGCACCGTCAGGCTGCTGCCAAGCAGCAGCGACAGGAGAGGTAGCGCGCGCATGATCCTCCTTACTTAGCGGTTTTCCAGGCTGGCGGCGCGGGCGTAAGGCAGCGCGGTTTCGTTGCCCTTCAGCGCGGACTCCTGGGCGTGCTGGCGCAGGTAGCCTGGCAGGCGTTGATCCCAGCCGGCCTGGTTCTGCAGCACGCCGTTGGCCATAGGCCCGGTCGGTTGCTCGTTGCCTTCACTATAGCCTGCCAATACGGCCGGGCCTTGCACCTGCGGCATGCTCAGGCCTTGCTGGGCTGGCTGCTGGGCGGCCAACTGGGCGCCGCTGATCTCGTCCTGGTTGTAGAAACGCACGCCGGCGAGCACGGCAACGGTCACCGAAGCGGCCACGGCCAGGCGGCCGATGCTGCGCCACGGGCCCTGCTTGACCTTGGCCGGCACGGCCTCGTCGGCCAGCGCCGCGGAAACCGCCGAGGCGATGTCCAGCTTGGGCATCAGCAGTTCCTTGTGCATGGCTGCACGGGCGACCTGGTAACGCGACCAGGTGGCACGGGTTTCGGCATCGTCGACGGCGTTCAGCACGCGACGCAGTTCCAGTTCGTCCGCTTCGTTATCCATCACCGCGGACAGCGATTCCTGCAAAGCTTCACGACTCATGGCGGTTCCTCTCTTGGCTGTCGCCGCTGTCTCAGGTTTCCTGCAACAAAGGTTGCAGGGCTTTGTCTATGGCCTCCCGAGCGCGGAAAATTCGAGAGCGCACGGTACCCACCGGACATTGCATGACACTGGCAATGTCTTCGTAACTCAGTCCATCGAACTCGCGCAGGGTCAGCGCCGTACGCAAATCTTCCGGCAGTTGCTGGATGGTTCGATGGACGGTGCCTTCGATTTCATCCCGCAACAACGCGCGCTCTGGGGACTCGAGATCCTTGAGACCATGATCGCCGTCGTAAAACTCCGCATCCTCGGAGCTCACATCGCTGTCTGGTGGCCGTCTTCCACGGGATACCAGGTAGTTCTTCGCCGTGTTGATGGCGATGCGGTACAGCCAGGTATAGAACGCACTGTCACCGCGAAAATTCCCAAGCGCACGGTATGCCTTGATGAAGGCTTCCTGCGCCACGTCCTGCGCTTCATGGGTGTCGTGTACGAAACGCACGATCAACCCGAGAATCTTGTGCTGATACTTCAGCACCAACAGATCGAACGCTCGCCTGTCGCCACGCTGCACGCGCTCGACAAGCTGCTGATCCTCTTCCTGGGTTAGCATGAACACTCCTCAGTGATCTCGAAGGAGCGTTGCAACAGCCATCGTTCAGGCTTGCAACCATAGACTCGGGCTTTTCGCAAAAGTTCTCCCCTCCAAGCAAGTTTCCTGCGGCCCTTGGTCGGCTCGCACGGAAGACGCAACGCGGTCACGGCCGGCTGCGTCGATAATCAGTTTTCGTTACGCAGGTGCCAGCCCAGAACAGGGCCGGCGCCTTGCGTCGCCGCATCAATCTGTGACGTACGGGCAGCCTGTATAGGATTTCCAGGGGTATCGGAAAGTTCCCACAAAGATCGCCACCCACCCGCAAGTGCCATTGGAAATCAGGCGCCCGGGGCTGCTATAAAGGCACCCCGACCCGGTTTCACGATAGTTTCACAATGCCATCGGCGCCCGACTATTGTGCCGTGCCCCCTCCAAAGATTACTAGTGTCCCGACATGAGCCAACAATTCCAACATGATGTCCTGGTGATCGGTAGCGGTGCCGCCGGTCTCAGCCTGGCACTGAACCTTCCCGGCCACCTGCGCATTGCCGTGCTGAGCAAGGGCGACCTGGCCAACGGCTCGACCTTCTGGGCCCAGGGCGGTGTCGCCGCGGTGCTCGATGACACCGATACCGTGCAGTCGCATGTCGAGGACACGCTCAACGCCGGTGGCGGCCTGTGCCATGAAGACGCCGTGCGCTTCACCGTCGAGCACAGCCGCGAAGCCATCCAGTGGCTGATCGAGCAAGGCGTGCCCTTTACCCGCGACGAGCACTACAGCGTCGACGACGGCGGTTTCGAGTTCCACCTGACCCGCGAAGGCGGCCATAGCCACCGGCGCATCATCCATGCCGCCGACGCCACCGGCGCCGCGATCTTCACCACCTTGCTGGAGCAGGCGCGCAAGCGGCCGAACATCCAGTTGCTGGAACAACGCGTGGCCGTCGACCTGATCACCGAGCGGCGCCTGGGCCTGGACGGAGATCGCTGCCTGGGCGCCTACGTCCTGGACCGCAACACCGGTGAGGTGGACACCTTCGGCGCTCGCTTCACCGTGCTGGCCACCGGCGGCGCGGCCAAGGTCTACCTCTATACCAGCAATCCCGACGGTGCTTGCGGCGACGGCATCGCCATGGCCTGGCGCGCTGGCTGCCGGGTGGCGAACCTTGAGTTCAACCAGTTCCACCCGACCTGCCTGTACCATCCGCAGGCCAAGAGCTTCCTGATCACCGAGGCCCTGCGCGGCGAGGGTGCGCTGCTGCGCCTGCCCAACGGCGAGCGCTTCATGCCGCGCTTCGACCCACGTGAAGAGCTGGCGCCACGGGATATCGTCGCCCGTGCCATCGACCACGAAATGAAGCGCCTCGGGGTCGACTGCGTCTACCTGGACATCAGCCACAAGCCGGCCGACTTCATCAAGAGCCATTTCCCCACCGTGTACGAGCGCTGCCTGACCTTCGGCATCGATATCACCCGCCAGCCGATCCCGGTGGTGCCTGCGGCCCACTACACCTGTGGCGGGGTAATGATCGACGAGCATGGCCACAGCGACGTGCCCGGCCTGTACGCCATCGGCGAAACCAGCTTCACCGGCCTGCATGGCGCCAACCGCATGGCCAGCAACTCGCTGCTCGAATGCTTCGTCTACGGCCGCGCCGCCGCCGCCGACATCGAGGCGCGCCTGGACCAGGTCGCCATGCCCCGCGCCCTGCCCTGCTGGGATGCCAGCCAGGTCACCGATTCGGACGAGGACGTGATCATCGCGCACAACTGGGACGAACTGCGGCGCTTCATGTGGGACTATGTCGGCATCGTGCGCACCAGCAAGCGCCTGCAACGGGCCGAGCACCGGGTGCGCATGCTGCTGGACGAAATCGACGAGTTCTACAGCAACTACAAGGTCAGCCGTGACCTGATCGAGCTGCGCAACCTGGCGCAGGTGGCCGAGCTGATGATCCGCTCGGCCATGCAACGCAAGGAAAGCCGTGGCCTGCATTACACCCTGGATTATCCGGGGATGCTGCCTGAGGCCAGGGACACGATCCTGGTGCCACCGAACCACGAGTAAGGCCTGGACAGGCGTGGGAGCGCGCTAGCCCGCTCCCACGAACCGCCATCAAACCAGTGCTGGATCGATCACCAGCACCAGCTTCCCGGAAACCTGGTTGCTTGCCAGCTCCGCATACGCAGCTTCGGCAAATTCGACCGGATAGGTATCGACCAGCTGTGGCGACAGTCGTCCCTCGGTGAACAACGGCCAAACCTGCTGGCGCAATTCGCGCAACAATTCGGCCTTGAACCCGTCATCACGGTTGCGCAGCGTGGAGCCGGTGATTTCCAGACGCTTGCCCAGCACCAACGCCAAGTCCAGCTCGACCTTGCGCCCGCCCATCAGACCAATGATCACCCAACGCCCGTCACGGGCCAGCAGTTGGAGATTGAGCGGCGCATAGCTGGCGCCCACCGGGTCCAGGATCACATCGAATGGACCGAACTGCTCGAGGTCATCGAGGTTGCCATTGCGCACCACGCCGCCTGCAGCCCCCAGCGACTCACAGTAGGCCAGGCGCTCCGGCGAGCCGACGCTGACCCACACCGGGTTGCCGAATGCCTTGCACAGCTGGATGGCCGCCGAGCCCACGCCACTGGCTCCGGCATGCACCAGTACCTTCTCGCCAGCCTTCAATGCCCCCAGCTGGAAGATGTTCAGCCAGGCCGTGGCATACACCTCGGGGATCGCAGCGGCCTCGTGCAGGCTCAGCCCTTCGGGCACCGGCAGCACATGACGGGCGTCGACCACCACCTCCTCGGCCATGCCGCCACCGGCGAGCAATGCACAGACCCGGTCACCCACACGCCAATCGGCACCAGCCCCGACTTCCTCGACGACACCGGCGCATTCCAGGCCCATATAAGGGCTGGCACCAGGAGGCGGCGGGTACAGCCCCGCACGCTGCAGCAGGTCGGCGCGGTTCAGGCCCGCGGCGGCCACACGGATACGTACCTGCCCGGCATCGCAGGCCGGGCGCTCGGCCTCGACCCACGCCACATGTCCGTCAACGCCTTGCAATGCCTTCACAGTGCCTCCATAGTTGAATCATATGACCGAGCCTGGGCACGCCAAGTCCCAGGCTTTTTGCAGTATGCGTCCGGCTCCGATGGAACCGGCGAACGGATAAGACGGCCTACTATGCGTGATCAATTGCCTCCACGTCGAATCAGCATGAAGCATTTCCTCCCCAGCACCGCCCTCGCCCTCATGATCGGCCTGGGCAGCCTCACGCTCGGTGGCAATGCGGCCGCCGCCAACAAGTGGGACAGCCTGCAGCCGGACCGCGACGAAGTGGTCGCCAGCCTCAACATTGTCGAGCTGCTCAAGCGCCACCACTACAGCAAGCCGCCGCTGGACGACGCCCGTTCGGTCATCATCTATGACAGCTACATCAAGCTGCTCGACCCTTCGCGCAGCTACTTCACTGCCGCCGATATCGCCGAATTCGACAAATGGAAGACCCAGTTCGACGACTTCCTGAAAAGCGGCAACCTCGAGCCGGGCTTCACCATCTACAAGCGCTACCTTGACCGCGTGAAATCGCGCCTGGACTTCGCCCTGGCGGAGCTGGCCAAGGGTGCCGACAAGATCGACTTCACGGTGAAGGAAGACCTGCTGGTCGACCGCAAGGACGCTCCGTGGATGAAGAACCAGGCCGAGCTCGACGACCTGTGGCGCAAGCGCGTCAAGGACGAAGTGCTACGTCAGAAGATCGCCGGCAAGGATCCCAAGCAGATCCAGGAAACCCTGACCAAGCGCTACAAGAACCAGCTGGCGCGCCTGGACCAGACCCGCGCGGAAGACATCTTCCAGGCCTACATCAACACCTTCGCCCAGTCCTACGACCCGCATACCAACTACCTGTCGCCGGACAACGCCGAGAACTTCGACATCAACATGAGCCTGTCGCTCGAAGGCATCGGCGCTGTGCTGCAGAGCGACAACGACCAGGTCAAGATCGTACGCCTGGTGCCGGCCGGCCCTGCCGCCAAGACCAAGCAGGTGGCACCGGCCGACAAGATCATCGGCGTCGCCCAGGGCAACAAGGAAATGGTCGACGTGGTCGGCTGGCGTCTTGACGAAGTGGTCAAGCTGATCCGCGGCCCGAAAGGCTCGGTGGTGCGCCTGGAGGTCATCCCGGCCAGCAACGCGCCGAACGACCAGACCAGCAAGATCGTCTCGATCACCCGCGAAGCGGTCAAGCTCGAGGAGCAGGCGGCGAAGAAGTCGGTGCTCAAGCTCAAGCAGGATGGCCGCGACTACAAGCTCGGCATCATCGAGATCCCGGCCTTCTATCTGGACTTCAAGGCCTACCGCGCTGGTGATCCGGATTACAAGAGCACCACCCGCGACGTGAAGAAGCTGCTCACCGAGCTGCAGAAAGAGAAAGTCGACGGCGTGGTCATCGACCTGCGCAACAACGGTGGCGGCTCGCTGCAGGAGGCCACCGAGCTGACCAGCCTGTTCATCGAGAAGGGCCCGACCGTGCTGGTGCGCAACAGCGACGGACGCGTCGACGTGCTCGAGGACGAGAACCCCGGCGCCTTCTACAAAGGCCCGCTGGCACTGCTGGTCAACCGCCTGTCGGCGTCCGCCTCGGAGATTTTCGCCGGCGCCATGCAGGACTACCACCGTGCGCTGATCATCGGTGGCCAGACCTTCGGCAAAGGCACCGTGCAGACCATCCAGCCGCTCAACCATGGCGAACTCAAGCTGACGCTGGCCAAGTTCTACCGGGTCTCCGGGCAGAGCACCCAGCATCAGGGCGTGCTGCCGGACATCGCCTACCCGTCGATCATCGACACCAAGGAAATCGGCGAAAGCGCGCTGCCTGAAGCCATGCCGTGGGACACCATCCGTCCAGTGGTCAAGCCTGCCTCCGATCCGTTCAAGCCGTTCCTGACCCAGCTCAAGGCGCAGCATGAAGCGCGCAGCGACAAGGATGCCGAGTTCGTCTACATCCGCGACCGCCTGGCACTGACCCAGAAGCTGATGAACGAGAAGACCGTCAGCCTCAACGAGCAGCAACGCCGCGCCCGTCACGACGAGATCGAGGCCAAGCAACTGGCGCTGGAGAACATCCGGCGCAAGGCCAAGGGCGAAGAGCCGCTCAAGGAACTCAAGAAAGAGGACGAGGACGCCCTGCCTGCCGAGCCGGACGACACCAAGCCCGAGGACGATGCCTACCTGTCCGAGACCGGTCGCATCCTGCTCGACTACCTGAGCCTCAGCACCTCGGTTGCCAAGCACTGAAGTGATGGCAAAATAATGTGAGCTGTCATCAAACAGTCACTGGACTGTCGTGAAATGGAAGGGCCGAACGTGCAAGCGTCCGGCCCTTTTCAATTCAGGAAGCAGTCCATGACCGTCACCGAACAGCTCAGCGCATTGAGTGCCATCCTGGCTCAACGCAGCATCCACTGTCTGTTCCAACCCATCGTCTGCCTCTCCGAACGGCGCATCCTTGGCTATGAGGCCCTGAGCCGCGGCCCCTCCAACAGCCCTTTGCACTCGCCCCTGAACCTGTTCGCCATCGCCCGCCAGGCCGGTCGCCTGGGTGAACTGGAGGTGCTGTGCCGGGAAACCGCCTGCCGACGCTTCAGCGAGCTGAACCTTGCGGGCCAGCTGTTTCTCAACGTCTCGCCCGAGTCCCTGGTGGAACCCAACTACCCTTCCGGGCGCACCCTGCAGATGCTCGAACAGGTCGGCCTGCCCCCCAGCCGGGTGGTCATCGAACTGACCGAGCAGACGCCCACCGAAGACTTCCAGCTGCTGTACAACGCCCTGCACCACTACCGCGACATGGGTTTTTCCATCGCCCTGGATGACTTGGGTGCCGGTTACTCGAGCCTGCGCCTGTGGTCGGAACTGCGCCCCGACTATGTGAAGATCGACCGCCATTTCATCGATGGTATCCACCTGGACCCACTCAAGCGTGAGTTCGTCGGTTCGATCCTGCAGATCGCACGCGCTTCGCGCGCCCAGGTGATCGCCGAAGGCATCGAACTGGCCGAGGAACTGGCCATACTGGGCGACATGGGCGTGGATCTGGTCCAGGGCTACCTGCTGGGGCGCCCCCAGGAGTTTCCCCCAGGCGACAGCCTCGGCCTGCTGCCCCCGGCGCCGGATACCGCCGTGGCGCTGGACGAGGACAGCAGCGATCTCAGCGCCCTGCTCATCCTGCAACCCTCGGTCACGCGCGATACCCCCATCCAGCAGGTGCTCGAGGCGTTCCACCGCCAGGCCAACCTCAATTCGCTCGCGGTGCTGGATGAGCGTGGCAAACCCTGTGGCATCGTCCACCGCCATTCACTTGCCGACGCCCTGCTCAAGCCTTTTGGTACCGACCTGTTCGCCCGCAAGCCAATCAGCCGGTTGATGAGCCAGGACTTTCTCGCCGTCGAGCGCAGCCAGTCGCTGCAGCAGGTCAGCCGGCTGCTTACCAGCCGCGCCCGCCAGCGTATCGAGGAAGATTTCATCATCACCCAGAGTGGGCGTTACCTGGGCCTGGGGCGAGTGATCGACGTACTCAAGCTGATCACCGAACAGAAGATCCAGCAGGCCAGGCACGCCAACCCACTCACCCTGCTGCCCGGCAACGTACCCATCCAGCAGTGCCTGGCGCGCCTGCTGCTGCAACGGCGCGAGGCCGCCGTATGCTACGTGGACATCGACAACTTCAAACCCTTCAACGATATCTATGGCTATGCCCGTGGCGACGAAGTGCTGTTGTGCCTGGCGCAGTGCCTGAGCGACTGCGTCGACCCAAGCAGGGATTTCGTCGGCCATATCGGTGGGGATGATTTCATGCTGGTACTGGGATCGGCAGACTGGCGAGCGCGCCTTGAACTGCTGCTGGAGGCCTTCGTCCGGCAATGTCGACGCTTCTATCGCGGTGAACACCTGGAGGCTGGCTGTTTTATTGCCCATAACCGTCAGGGTCAACGGGAAACCTTCGAACTGCTTTCGCTGTCGATCGGGGTGGTGTGGCTCGCGCCTGGAAGCTGCGCAGGGCTGGATGCCGGCCAGTTGGCCGAGCTCGCCTCACAGGCGAAAAGAAAGGCCAAGGAAACCGGCGGGGCGAGCCTGAGCCTGATCGATACGACGGTACTGGAGTAAACCCTGGCAGGCTCCAGCAACCGCTACCGCGTCAGGTAGCCCTCCCCCGGTTTCAGGCCTCTTCCGGGTAACGGTACTCGAACACCCGCACCACTTCCGAGGCATGCCAGGACGCCGCCTCCATACCGTCCACCGGCCCGGAAAACCGTCCCAGGCGCTCGACACACTCGAAAAACCCGGTGCGTGGCAGGCGGCTGGCGCCTTGGCTGATCACCAGCGAACTGCGCAGCGGCTGCTCGGCGCGGGCGTCGAGCACAGCCAGGTACTCAAGGGCCGCGGTCAAGGTCTGCATGGCCGGGCTGGGCAATTGCAAACGCTCGAGCAGTGCCCGGTAGGTCAGCAGATGGCGTTGCCGGCGGGCCAGGTCGAGCTCACTCAGCAGGCCCTGCCATTGCTGACGGCTGATCCTGACCTGGCTCATGACGGCTCGCTCCAGCCGGCCACGCCCAGGTGCCACGCCAGGCTGCGCAGAATGGCCGCGTCGGGGCGGCGCTCGCCAGACTCGATCATGGCCAGGTATGCCGGGCTGATGCCGACACTGCGGGCCAGCTGCTCCGGCGCCAGCCCCTTGGCCTGACGCAAGGACGCCAGCTCATCCAGTGAGGACAGGCTGGCGCTTGGTTGAGTACTGGCAACATTGCTGTCGGTGACGAGGGCGCTGGCCGGTGCCTGGCCTGCGGCCGCGAGCAACGCCTGATACTGCTCCCAGGGAACCACTGCGTACTCGGGCTGACCGTCCCGGCTGATGACCTGAATACCCATACAACCCCCTTGACGTTGGATTACGGCATGTAATCCGTAGGCATAACCCTTATGCCAATTATATTACCAACCTCGGGGGTCTGTGCGGAATCAGCTGCCAGGCCTTTCCAGGCGCAGCGCTTCGGCGGTATCCGGCAGCCGTTCGACCACGCGCAGCCGCTCCGGCGCCTGGCTGTCGCGCCAGGCCTTGAAGCGGCCCAGCTCATCAGCCACGGTCTTGAGCACCCAGCCCAGCACGGCGATGTCATCGAGCAGGCCGACACCCAGCAGCCAGTCGGGGATGGCATCCAGTGGGCTGACGAAGTAGAGCAGCCCGGCGACGATGGTCACCAGTGCCTTGGGGCTAACAGCGCGGTACTCGCCACGCCACCAGGCCAGGCAAAGCGCCTGCATCAGGCGCAGGTCCTCGCGCAGCTGGCCCAGCTTCGGCCCTTTGCGGGCCACTGCGAACAGCAATGCCGGCAGCCGGCCACGGCTGAGCAAGCGTTCGGCAAGGGGCAGGAAGCGGGCGAAATTCCAGGGTGCGCTCATGGGGCCTCCAGGGGAGCCGGAGGTTATCCACATTTATTGTGGATAACCTTGTGAACAGGGCGGCATTGACGCCGCGTGGTGCCCACCGGGCAAGGGCCGGGTACGAATCGGGCGTTTTTTACACAACCGTTTCAACCGCGCAAACGTTTTGCGACAAAGGTACCTGTATTCAGGCCGGGCACTGCTTGCGACAGTGAATGACGCCGACGGTTCGCGTCAAGCGCTGCTGAAAACGACGACGCCCCGTCGAAACGGGGCGTCTTCATGCAACACGACGGCTATTACTTGGCCGGTGCTTCGCCAGCCTTGGCCGGGTCTTTGATGGCCAGCAGTTCCAGGTCGAACACCAGGACCGAGTTGGCCGGAATCAGCGGGCTCGGGCTCTGGGCGCCGTAGGCCAGTTCGGCCGGGATGTACAGCTTGTACTTCTCGCCGACATGCATCAGTTGCAGGCCTTCGACCCAACCCGGGATCACGCCGCTGACCGGCAGGTCGATCGGGCTGCCGCGCTCGACGGAGCTGTCGAATACCTTGCCGTCGGTCAGCTTGCCCTCGTAGTGGACGGTGACGACGTCGGTCGGCTTGGGTTGCGGGCCATCGGCCTTCTTCACCACTTCATACTGCAGGCCCGAGGCGGTGGTGATCACGCCAGGTTTCTTGCCGTTTTCCTCGAGGAACTTCTTGCCGGCGGCGGCTGCTTCCTCGCTGGCCTTGGTCAGGCGTTCTTCGGCGCGCTTCTGCAAGGCGGTGAAGGCTTCGACCAGCTCTTCGTCCTTGATGCGCTGTTCCTTCTTGCCAACAGCGTCCTCGATGCCTTGGGCGACGGCTTTCGAGTCGAGGTCGTCCATGCCTTCCTGGGCCAGGCTCTTGCCCATGTTCAGGCCGATACCGTAGGAGGCCTTCTGTGCTGGGGTCTTCAGCTCGACGCTGCTGGTCTGGGCGTCGCAACCGGCGAGGACCAGGCCTACCAGGGCAACCGCGGCCGCCAAACGATGCTGTTTCATGTAATTTCCTTGTTCATGCGCCATGAGGGCAATCAGGGTAAAGCCGCGAGCTTAGCAGGCGGCCGCGACCAATGGCTACCGGCATAAGAGCGGGTTGGGGGCTGGAAGTTCCTGGGTGAAAGGTTGTTCATGGTCGCACAGGCAGCCTTTGGCCAGTATTAATGCTGTTTCATGAGTCGTAGCACGCTTTTGCAGGTGAGGCTCCAGTCTTGCAATTGCTGTCGCGGCCTATCGCCGGCAAGCCGGCTCCCACAGAAAACACCGCTGCCCTTTCAGGAACTGATTCAGGCGATCCCGACCTGATTGCGCCCGCTGTTCTTGGCCAGGTACAGCCCCTTGTCCGCCGCCGAGATCAGCTGTCGGCAATGGCTGCCGACACTCGGGGTCAGGGTCGCCAGGCCGATGCTCACGGTCAGGTGCGACGCCGCCTCGGGCACGGTATGGGCGATCTTCAGGCCCATGATGGTCTGGCGCAGTTTCTCGGCCACCAGGCGCGCGCCGCCGGGCGAGGTGTTGGGCAGCACCAGGGCGAACTCCTCGCCGCCATAACGCGCCGGCAGGTCGGTGGGGCGCGAGCAGCAGCCACGGATGGCCTCGGCCACCTGGCGCAGGGCCTCGTCGCCGGCCAGGTGGCCGAAACTGTCGTTGAACGCCTTGAAATAGTCGACATCGATCATCAGCAGCGACAACTGCTGCTGCTCGCGAATCGCCCGGCGCCATTCCAGCTCCAGGTATTCGTCGAAGTGACGGCGGTTGGACAACCCGGTCAGGCCGTCCGAGTTCATCAGCCGTTGCAGCATCAGGTTGGTGTCGAGCAACTGCTGCTGGCTCACGCGCAACGCGCGGTAGGCCTCGTCGCGCTGCAACAGGGTGAGGTAGGAGCGCGAGTGGTAGCGGATACGCGCCACCAGCTCGATGGTGTCGGGCAACTTGACCAGGTAGTCGTTGGCCCCGGCGGCGAAGGCCGCGCTCTTGACCAGCGGATCCTCCTTGGTCGACAGGACGATGATCGGAATGTCCTGGGTGGCCGGGTTGTTGCGGTATTCGCGCACCAGGGTCAGGCCATCGAGGCCCGGCATGATCAGGTCCTGGAGGATCACCGTGGGCTTGATGCGCATGGCCTGGGCCACCGCCTGGTGCGGATCGGCGCAGAAGTGGAAGTCGATGTTCTCTTCGTGGGCGAGGCCACGACGCACCGCTTCGCCGATCATGGCCTGATCGTCGACCAGCAGGACCATCGCCGCACTTTCGTTGATGGTCGTGAAACCTTCGATCGGTAGATCATTCATGCGTAATCACCCGTCCACTGCCGGCCACGCGGCGCGACTCAATACATATCGTCATTTCGGAAAGATTTCCATCAGTCGTCCGGCGATTCGCTCCAGCGGACGTATTTCCACCGCCGCGTCGATCGCCGCGGCGGCCTTGGGCATGCCGTATACCGCGCTGCTCTGCTGGTCCTGGGCGATGGTCAGGAAGCCCTGCTGGCGCATCAGTTTCAGGCCTTGGGCGCCGTCGCGCCCCATGCCGGTGAGCAGCACGCCCACCGCATCGCCGGACCAGCAACGCGCCACGCTCTCGAAGAACACATCGATCGAGGGCCGGTAGATTTCGTTGACGGGCTCGGCAGTGTAGGCCAGCTCGCCATTCTTAAGGAGGCGGATATGGTGGTTGGTGCCGGCCAGCAGCACCTGCCCCGGCTGTGGCGGCTCACCCTCGCGGGCCAGGCGCACCGGCAGGCCAGAGGCGCTGCTGAGCCACTCGGCCATGCCGGCGGCGAATACCTGGTCGACATGCTGGACCAGCACGATGGCCGCCGGAAAACTGCGCGGCAGCCCCTTGAGTAGTACTTCCAGGGCGGCCGGCCCGCCCGCGGACGAGCCGATGGCGACCAGTGCGCGGCGCTGCGAGGCCTCGCGCAGCGGCACGCTAACCGCTCGAGGCGCGCTGGGCCGCTGCTGGCCGATCAGCCAGCCGATGTTGAGGATCTTGCGCAGCAGTGGCGCGGCCGCCTCGCGTGCATCGCCCGCGCCCAATGCCGGGGTGTCGACCACATCCAGGGCGCCATGGCCCATGGCCTCGAACACCCGGTGCACGTTCTGCTTGCGATCCACGGTGACGATGACGATGGCGCAGGGGGTTTCGGCCATGATGCGCCGGGTCGCCTCCACGCCGTCCATGACCGGCATGATCAGGTCCATGAGGATCAGGTCCGGCGTCTGCTCGGCGCACAGGCGCACGGCCTCGGCGCCGTTGCCGGCGACCCAGATCACCTGGTGCGCGGGCTCGAATGCCAACGCCCGGCGCAGGGCCTCGACGGCCATGGGCATGTCGTTGACAATGGCGATTCTCATCCCTGGGCACCTCCGATCAACTCCACGACCGCATCCAGCAACGCATCGTCATGGAAGCTGGCCTTGGCCAAATAATAGTCGGCACCGGCATCCAGTCCACGACGCCGGTCTTCTTCGCGATCCTTGTAGGACACCACCATCACCGGCAGCGATTGCAGGCGGTTGTCGCGCCGCACCAGGGTGACCAGCTCGATCCCGTCCATGCGCGGCATGTCGATGTCGGTGATCAACAGGTCGAAATCATCGCTGCGCAGCGCGTTCCAGCCGTCCATGCCATCCACGGCCACCGCCACTTCGTAGCCGCGGTGGCCCAGCAGCTTGCGTTGCAGCTCGCGCACGGTGAGCGAGTCGTCGACCACCAGGATGCGCTTGCGCACTACACCCTTTGCGCCGCGCCCACCGCGCTCGATACGCTCCAGGCGGCCGGTGCTGAGCAGCTTGTCCACCGAGCGCAGCAAGTCCTCGACATCGACGATCAGCACCACCGAACCGTCGTCGAGCAAGGCCCCGGCGGAGATGTCCTGGACTTTGCCCAGGCGCGGGTCCAGCGGCATCACCACCAGCACCCGCTCACCGATCAGCCGCTCGACGGCCACCCCATAGAGCTGCTCGCGCTCGCGGATCACCACCACCCGCAGGCTTTGTTCATCGCCCTGTGCCGCCGGCCGGTTGAGAAGCTGGCTGGCAGCCACCAGGCCGATGTGTCGCCCTTCGTGCCAGAAGTGCTGCCGCCCTTCGATCTGCACGATGGCCTCGGCCGCCACGTCGACGGTGCGCTCGATATGCGCCAGCGGGAAGGCGTAGGCCTCGCCGCCCACCTCGACGACCAGGCTGCGAACCACCGACAAGGTCAACGGCACTTCCACATGGAAGCAACATCCCTGGCCGGCCACCTGGGTCAACTCGATGGAGCCGCGCAGCTCCCGGACCATGTGCTGCACCGCATCCAGGCCGACACCGCGCCCAGACACTTCGGTGACCGTGTCGCGCAGGCTGAACCCCGGCAGGAACAGGAAGGTCAGCAGCTCGGCCTCGCTCATCTGCGCCACCGTCTCGGCCGGCGACAATGCGCGCTCGACGATACTCTCGCGCAAGCGCTGCAGATCGATGCCGGCACCGTCGTCGGACAGTTCCAGGATCAGCAGCCCGGCCTGGTGCGAGGCACGCAGGCGCACGGTGCCCTCGCTCGGTTTGCCGGCCAGCAGGCGCTGCTCGGGCAGTTCGATGCCATGATCGACCGCGTTACGCAGCAGGTGTGTCAGCGGTGCCTCGAGCTTTTCCAGCACGTCACGGTCGACCTGGGTCTTCTCGCCCTCGATCAACAGGCGCACCGGCTTGTCCAGCGAGCGCCCGAGGTCGCGGACCATCCGGCTCTGGCCGGTGAGCACATCGGCGAACGGACGCATGCGGCAGGCCAGCGCCGTGTCGTACAGCAGTTGCGCGCGCTGGCTGGCCTGCCAACCGAACTCGTCGAGATCGGCCGCCTGCTGCAACAGGATCTGCTGGGTTTCAGCCAGCAACTGCTGGGTCTGGGCCAGCGCTTCCAGCACCTCCGGCCCCTGCCCGCTCTCTTCCAGCTGGGCCTTCAGGCCATCCAGGCCGCGCATGCCCTGGCCATGCATGCGCTTCAGGCGCTGCAGGGTGGCCAGGTAGGGTTTCAGCCGCTGGGTCTCGACCAGCGACTTGCTCGACAGGTCCAGCAGGCTGTTCAGACGGTCGGCGGTCACCCGCAATACCCGCTCTCCCCCCTCGCCACCGCGCTTGCCGGCCTTGCGGGCTGGCACGGGCTCGGCTTCGGGTTCAGGCTCCGACGGGGCCTGGAGCGTTGGCTCGGGTTCCGGCCGCGCCGGCAAGGCAGCGGGCGGCGCGCCTGGAACGCCAGCCTGGGCGATCACCGGCACGGGCGCCGAAGGGTCGAGCAGTGCTGTCATCTGTGCCAGGAACACCGCCACGGCGGCGTCGCCACCCTGATCTCCAGGGGTCGCGATGCGCATCAACAGGTCAGTGCCCTGCAACAAGGCGTCGATATGCTCCGGGCGCAGCAGCAGGCGACCTTCCTGGGCGGCCACCAGGCAGTCTTCCATGACGTGGGCGACGCTGACCCCGGCATCGATACCGACAATCCGCGCCGCCCCCTTGAGCGAGTGCGCCGCACGCATGCAGGCTTCGAGTTGATCGGGTTGCGCAGGGTTGCGCTCCAGCGCCATCAAGCCGGCGCTGAGCACCTGGGTCTGGGCCTCGGCCTCCAGGCTGAACAGCTCGAGCAGCGACGCATCGCGCATTTGCTCCGGGGTCATGACAGGCTCCGCTTCACGGCTGACATCAGGTGTTGTTCATCCAGCACTCGCACGCTGCGCCCTCGCCACTGCAACACGGCGGCGGTGAAGTGTGCCGCATCGCGGCCGTGGTCCTGGCCCGCAAGGTCGAGACGATGGATGCCGTCGATCTCGTCCACCGGCACCACCACCGGCCCGCCCTCGGCCGCCAGGATCAGCATGCGCGGCATGCTCCGCCCGGTGCGCTCCACGCCCGGCTGCGTCGGCACGCCCAGCAGGTCGGCGAGCGACAGGCAAGGCACCAGCGCACCGCGCACATTGGCGACGCCCTGCAGCACCCGCGAGCGCTGGTGCGGCAACGAGTGCACCGGCTGCGCCGGGGCGATCTCGGCCAGGCAGGCGGTGGCCAGGGCCAGCCACTCCTCGCCGAGGCGGAACAGCAGCATCGAGCGGCCGACCGCGCATTCCTCCACGATGGCCGTTTCGACCTGTTCGTCCTGGACCAGCGCATAGCGATCCAGCAGGCGCGTGGCCGCGTCGGCATACACCTCGCAATTGCGGCAGTGCACATGCCGCTCCAGCAACGGGCACTGCTTGTCGCCATGCACGCCGATGCGGTTCCAGCAATCGTCGATAGGCTGGTCGTCATTGGCGATCAGTTGCATATGGTATCCGCCGCTCATCTTTCAGACTCCCGGCCGGCCCGAGCGGCACGCTCCTGCAGGCGCCGGGCACCAGCCTCGTCCCCCTGCGCGGCCAGCAGCATGGCCAGGTGCATCAGTGCCTCAGGGTGCTGCGGCTCGAGGTAGAGCGCCTTGCGATAATGGGTGATGGCCTGCGCGGCATCGCCTTCGGTGTCACTGAGCAACCCCAGCCAGTAATAGACCTGCGCCTTGGGGGCGAACTGGCGCAGATAGCGTTCGCAGTCCGCCCTGGCCTGCTGGTTTTCCCCGGCATTGGCCTGCCGGGCAATGAGGGCCAGCAACTGCGCTTCGTCTTGTGCCGGTACCGGCGCCGCTGGCACGGCGCTCGACCTCAAGACGCGGGGCGGCAGTGCCACGACACGTGGCGGCAGCGGCGCAGCGACCGGCTGGCGCGCAACCAGCAACGGCTTGGCAACAGGCGGTGGGGCATCATCCTGGCGCACGTAGGCGAATGACTGGGCAATCCCCAGCGGGCGCATGCCCAGGCGCGCCAGCAGGCTGCCCTCGGCGGGGCCAATGAACAGCACGCCCTGGGCGTGGATCAGGCGCTTGAGCACCTCGAACACCCGCTGCTGGGTCGGAACATCGAAGTAGATCAGCAAGTTGCGGCAGAACACGAAATCGTATAGCCCTTCACGCGCCTTGAGCGCCGGATCGAGCACATTGCCCGCCTGCAGGCTGACTTGCTGGCGCACCCGCTCATCCAGGCGATGGGTATCGCCGCTTGGGCTGAAGTGCCGCTCGCGAAAGGCCAGCTCGCTGCCGCGGAAGGAGTTGCGGCCGTACAGCGCCTGCTCGCCCTTGGCCACCGAACTGGGGCTGATATCAATGCCATCGACGCGGAAAGCGCCCGGGCTCAGGCCACCGTCGAGCAAGGCCATGGCGATCGAGTAGGGTTCCTCGCCCGTCGAGCACGGCAGGCTGAGGATGCGCAGGGGCCGTGCGCCGGCAAGTTCTGCCGCACGCTTGTGCGCCAGCCCCGCCAGCGCGGTGAAGGATTCGGGGTAACGGAAGAACCAGGTCTCCGGAACGATGACCGCCTCGATCAGGGCCTGCTGCTCATCGCTGGACTGCTGCAAACGCAGCCAGTAGTCGTCGAGATCCGCCGCCTGCACGAGCGTACAGCGCTGGCGCAGCGCGCGCTCGACCATCGCTGTGCCGACCGACTCCACGTCCAGTCCGATACGTTCCTGCAGGAAACGGAAGAAACGTTGCTCGCTCATGCTGGCTCCTGCCCGGGCTCGACGGGGTACAGCAGCTCACGCACCGCGTCCGACAACAGGTCGTTCACCTGGATGCGCTGCAACAGACCGCGGGTGTCCTGGCGCACCGGCCCGAGGTAGCGCGCGTCGGCATTGTCCAGGCCGTATGGCTGGAATTCCTCGGGCGCACAGCGCAGCGTGTCGGTGGCCTGCTCCAGGACAAGCCCCAGTTGCAGGTCAGGGCGGCGCGAGTCGGCGCGGTAGTGCACCAGTACCATCCGCGTACTGCTGCGCGACTGTGCTGGCACACCGAAGCTCAGCGCCGACAGGTCGATCACCGGTACCAGCACACCACGGTGGGCGAGCACGCCGGCCACCCAGCCCGGCGCCTGGGCGATGGGCTTGAGGGTACGGCACGGCAGCACCTCGATCACTTCGCGCACATCCAGGGCGAAGCGCTGGTCAGCGATGCGAAATTGCAGGTACAGCACGCCCTTGCCGGCTGATTCGCGATCCTCGCGAGGGGACGGTTCGTTCATCGTCGTCAGACTTTGAACCGCGAAACACCGCCACGCAGCCCGGCGGCTACCTGGCTCAGTTCGTCGATGGCGAAGCTGGCCTGGCGCAGCGATTCCACGGTCTGGGTACTGGCATCGCTGAGCTGGGCCAGTGCCTGGTTGATCTGCTCGGCACCGGTGGCCTGGGCCTGCATGCCCTCGTTGACCATCAGCACCCGCGGCGCCAGCGCCTGCACCTGATGGATGATCTGGCTGAGCTGCTCGCCCACCTGCTGCACCTCGAACATGCCGCGGCGCACCTCCTCGGAGAACTTGTCCATGCCCATCACCCCGGCCGACACCGCCGACTGGATCTCGCGCACCATCTGTTCGATGTCATAGGTGGCCACGGCGGTCTGGTCGGCCAGGCGGCGTACTTCGGTGGCGACCACGGCGAAACCGCGACCGTACTCACCGGCCTTCTCCGCCTCGATGGCGGCGTTGAGCGACAGCAGGTTGGTCTGGTCGGCGACCTTGACGATGGTCACCACCATCTGCGTGATGTTGCTGGCCTTCTCGTTGAGGATCGCCAGCTTGGCGTTGACCAGGTCGGCGGCGCCCATCACCTGGTGCATGGTCTCCTCCATGCGCGCCAGGCCCTGCTGGCCGGCACCGGCAAGGCTTGAGGCCTGGTCGGCCGACGAGGTGACTTCGGTCATGGTGCGCACCAGGTCACGCGAGGTCGCGGCGATTTCCCGCGAGGTGGCGCCGATCTCGGTGGTGGTGGCGGCCGTCTCGGTGGCGGTGGCCTGCTGCTGCTTGGAGGTGGCGGCGATCTCGGTGACCGAGGTGGTCACCTGCACCGACGAACGCTGGGCCTGCGACACCAGGTTGGCCAGGGACTCGGCCATTTCGTTGAAGCCGCCCTCGATCGCGCCGAACTCATCCTTGCGGTCCAGGCTCAGGCGCATGCTCAGATCGCCCGAACGCAGGCCGTCGAGGGCGTGCACGATGCGCTGCATGGGGGCGGTGATCGCGCGCATCAGCAGCAGGCCGCAAACGCCGGCGGCGACGATTGCCAGCATCAGCGAGACGATCATGCTGCCTTTGGCAGTGGCCACGGCGCCGACGATTTCGTTGGTGGCATTGTCGGCGGATTCCCGGTTGCGCTCGATCACTTCGTTCAGGTGCAGGCGCCCCTCACGCCAGGCCGGCGTCAGCACCTCGGCGATCAAGCGCTGGGCTTCGGCGTAGTTCTTCTGGCGATAGGTTTCCAGGACCTGGTCGACGAGCTTGACGTAGGCCTCTTCCTGGCGGGTGAAATCGTCGAACGCGGCCTGGTCGGCCGGATCACGGATGGTGCCCTGGTAACTGGCCATATGCTGCTTGAGGCGGTCGTCGAAGCTCTTGAACAGTTCGGCATCGGCGGTGGTGAACTCGCGGTGGTTTGACAGGCCGACCAGTTGCTGGCTGGTCACGTAGCTGTCGACCCAGGCGCTGCGGATCATCGAGCTGTAGTAGAGGCCGGGAATGCTGTCGGACCCTACCGCCTCCTCGCTGGACTCGATCGCCACCAGCCGCGAGTAGGCGGCCACGATCATCAGCAGCATGATGGCGATGATCACGGCGAAACTTGCCAGGATCCGTTGGCGCAAGGTCCAGTTCTTCACATTCAGCCCTCAGGAATTCGATACGAGCGGGAAAAATCGCCGAAGTATAGCCCAGGCTTCCTACGTATTTGCGGCTGAATGCTGCTGTATTCAGGCCTCCGTGCCCATTGATATGGCCAATTGCAGGCTCATTGATCCGCGGCAAGCCTGACCTGGTTCTCCAACTCCAGGCGCAAGGCAGGGTCCAGGCGCAGCTGGCGCGCCAGTTCGTCGAGGTAGGCGCGCTCCATGAAGTTCTCCTGGTCGACCATCATCACGCTGGCCAGGTACATCTCCGCAGCCATTTCCGGCGTCTGCGCGGCGCGGGCCACTTCGGCCGGATCCAGCGGCTTGTTCAGTTCGGCGTGCAGCCAGTGCTGCAACTCACGATCGCTGTCCAGACGAGTGAACTCGCCTTCGATCAGGGCCCGCTCACGGTCATCGATATGGCCGTCGGATTTGGCTGCCGCCACCAGCGCCCGCAACACGGCCTGGCTGTGCTGCTCAACCTGGGCCGGGGGCAGGCGATCCAGCGTCTGTGGCTGCTGATCGCCGGCGCCCTGGCGGGCCTGCCAGTTGCCATAGGCCTTGTAGGCCAGCACCCCGAGCGCGGCCAGGCCGCCGTAGGTGAGTGCCTTGCCACCGTACTTGCGGGCCTTCTTGTTGCCCAGCAGCAAGCCCATGGCGCCGGCCGCCAGCGCGCCGCCACCGGCACCGGAGAGCAGGCTGCCGAGGCCGCCACTGCCCCCGGGCTTGGGCCCCGCGCCTTTGCCAGCCTGGTTGCCGAGCAGTTCCTGGCCGGACTTGAGCAGTTGATCGAGCAGACCACGGGTGTTCATCTGACGTGCCTCCACGGGTACGAAAAAGAGGCCACCAGAGTAGGACGGCGCACGGGTTTCGCCACCCATGCAAATGCTTCCAGATGTTGCATCAACGATCGATAAAAGCGATCTAGACTCGATTCAGTCGCTGAAACTTCCAGGCAGTCCGCCGCATGGCTGCCCTGCGCCGCGCACATGCGCTCCACTGCTTTGCTTGACGTCTGCCCCCGACCACAACTTCCAAAAAAGAGGGAACACCATGTCAGTGCACAAGACCCTTTTGCTCGGTGCCCTGCTGGCCACTGCCGGCGCCCAGGCCGCCGGGCTGCCCCAGCAGCTCGGTGCCGGTGAAGGCCAGCTGGATATCGTCGCCTGGCCCGGCTACATCGAGCGCGGTGAAAGCGACAAGGCCTATGACTGGGTCAGCGGCTTCGAGAAGGAGACCGGCTGCAAGGTCAGCGTCAAGACCGCCGCCACCTCCGACGAAATGGTCAGCCTGATGACCAAGGGTGGCTACGACCTGGTGACCGCCTCGGGTGATGCCTCGCTGCGGCTGATCGCCGGCAAGCGCGTGCAGCCGATCAACACCGCGTTGATCCCCAACTGGAAAAACCTCGACCCGCGCCTGCGCAACGGCGCCTGGTACGTGGTCAAGGACCAGGTCTACGGCACACCCTACCAGTGGGGGCCGAACGTGCTGCTGTACAACACCGACGTGTTCAAGCAGCCGCCGAGCAGCTGGAGCGTGGTGTTCGAGCCGCAGGACCTGCCGGACGGCAAGCCTAACAAGGGCCGCGTGCAGGCGTACGATGGGCCTATCTACATCGCCGACGCGGCGCTCTACCTCAAGGCCGCCAAGCCCGAACTGGGGATCCAGAACCCTTATGAACTGAACGAGGCGCAGTACAAGGCGGTGCTCGACCTCCTGCGCCAGCAACAGCCGTTGATCCACCGCTACTGGCACGACGCGACCGTACAGATGAGCGACGTGAAGAACGAAGGCGTGGTGGCCACCAGCTCCTGGGGCTACATGGTCAACGGCCTGAAGGCCGACAAGCAGCCGGTGGCCTCGGTGGTACCGAAGGAAGGCGCCACCGGCTGGGCCGACACCACCATGCTGCACAGCGAGGCCAAGCACCCCAATTGCGCCTACAAGTGGATGGACTGGTCGCTGCAACCCAAGGTGCAAGGCGATGTGGCGGCATGGTTCGGCTCGTTGCCGGCGGTGCCGGCGGCCTGCACCGGCAACGCGCTGCTGGGGGACGAGGGCTGCAAGACCAACGGCTTCGACAATTTCGACAAGATCGCCTTCTGGAAGACCCCGCAGGCCGAGGGCGGCAAGTTCGTGCCGTACAGCCGCTGGACCCAGGACTACATCGCGATCAGCAGTAACCCAAGTGGAGCCCCGGTATGCCCCCAGCAGTCCAGTTCACCCAGGTTTCCCGTACCTTCGGCGAGGTCAAGGCCGTCGACCAGATCAGCATCGACATCGAGGACGGCGAGTTTTTCTCCATGCTCGGCCCCTCGGGCTCGGGCAAGACCACCTGCCTGCGCCTGATCGCCGGCTTCGAGCAACCCAGCAGCGGCTCGATCCGTATTCACGGCAGCGAGGCGGCTGGCCTGCCGCCGTACCAGCGCGACGTCAACACGGTGTTCCAGGACTACGCGCTGTTCCCGCACATGAACGTGCGCGACAACGTCGCCTATGGCCTGAAAGTCAAAGGCGTGGCCAAGGCCGAACGCCATGCCCGCGCCGCCGAGGCCCTGGCCATGGTCGCGCTTGACGGCTATGGCGAACGCAAGCCGGCGCAATTGTCCGGCGGTCAGCGCCAGCGCGTGGCCCTGGCCCGCGCCCTGGTCAACCGGCCGCGGGTGCTGCTGCTCGACGAGCCCCTTGGGGCCCTGGACCTCAAGCTGCGCGAGCAGATGCAGGGCGAGCTGAAAAAGCTGCAACGCCAACTGGGCATCACCTTCATCTTCGTCACCCACGACCAGACCGAGGCGCTGTCGATGTCCGACCGGGTGGCGGTGTTCAACCGCGGGCGCATCGAGCAGGTCGACTCACCCCGCAACCTGTACATGCAGCCGGCAACCACCTTCGTCGCCGAGTTCGTCGGCACCTCCAACGTGGTGCGTGGCGAACTGGCGCAACAGCTCAGCGGCATCGCAGCCCCGTTCTCCATTCGCCCCGAGCACATCCGCCTGGACGGCCAGCCCGCCAGCGGCGAGGTGCAGGTCGGCGGCGTGCTGCACGACATCCAGTATCAAGGCAGCGCCACGCGCCTGGAGGTGAGGCTGGACAGCGGCCAACTGCTCGCGGTGAGCCAGGCCAACGACCGCTGGCAGGCACAGGCACAGGCACAGCCCTGGCAGACCGGCCAGCGCGTACAAGCCAGTTGGCCACGTGAGGCGATGACGGTGCTCCGGGAAACCCAGCCATGAGCCTTGCCGTGAAGCGCGCGGCCGGCAGCTCGGCGCTGCGGCGCATCAGCGACCTGTTGTACCGGCGCCCCAACCTGTACCTGCTGATGCTGCTGATCCCGCCGCTGTTGTGGTTCGGCGCAATCTACCTGGGCTCTTTGCTCAACCTGTTATGGCAGGGTTTCTATACCTTCGACGACTTCACCATGGCGGTGACGCCCGAGCTGACCCTGGGCAATTTCGCGGCGCTGTTCAACCCGGCCAACTTCGACATCATCCTGCGCACCTTGTGCATGGCTCTCGCGGTGTCGCTGGCCAGTGCCGTGCTGGCATTTCCCATCGCCTACTACATGGCGCGCTACACCAGCGGGCGCACCAAGGCATTTTTCTATATCGCCGTGATGATGCCGATGTGGGCCAGCTACATCGTCAAGACCTACGCCTGGACCCTGCTGCTGGCCAAGGGCGGCGTCGCCCAATGGTTCATCCAGCAGTTGCACCTGGAGGCCCTGCTGCAGGTGGTGCTGCAAATCCCGGGGGTCGGCGGCAGCACCCTGTCGACTTCGCACCTGGGCCGTTTCCTGGTGTTCGTGTACATCTGGCTGCCGTTCATGATCCTGCCGATCCAGGCCGCGCTGGAGCGTCTGCCGCCATCGCTGCTGCATGCCTCGGCGGATCTTGGCGCCACGCCGGGGCAGACCTTGCTCCAGGTGATACTGCCGCTGTCGATCCCCGGCATCGCCGCCGGCTCGATCTTCACCTTCTCGCTCACCCTGGGCGACTTCATCGTGCCGCAACTGGTCGGCCCGCCCGGCTACTTCATCGGCAGCATGGTCTACGCCCAGCAAGGCGCCATCGGCAACATGCCCATGGCCGCGGCCTTCACCCTGGTGCCGATCATGCTGATCGCCGTTTACCTGTCCATCGTCAAACGCCTGGGGGCCTTCGATGCACTCTGAAAAAGCCTCGACCGGGCTGCGCCTGGCGGCATGGGGCGGGTTGCTGTTCCTGCACTTCCCGATCCTGATCATCCTGCTCTACGCCTTCAATACCGAGGACGCGGCGTTCAGCTTCCCGCCCAGGGGCTTCACCCTGAAATGGTTCGGCGTGACCCTCGCCCGCCCCGACGTGCTCGAGGCGATCAAGCTGTCACTGCAGGTGGCCTGCCTGGCCACCCTGATCGCCCTGGTGCTTGGCACCCTGGCCGCGGCGGCGCTGTACCGGCGCAGCTTCTTCGGCAAGGACGCCATCTCGCTGATGCTGATCCTGCCCATCGCCCTGCCCGGCATCATCACCGGCATCGCCTTGCTCTCGGCGTTCAAGCGCCTGGGTGTGGAGCCGGGGTTGTTCAGCATCGTCGTCGGGCATGCGACCTTCTGCGTGGTGATCGTCTACAACAACGTCATCGCCCGTCTGCGACGCACCTCGGCGAGCCTGATCGAGGCGTCCATGGACCTGGGCGCCGATGGCTGGCAGACGTTCCGCTACATCATCCTGCCCAACCTGGGCTCGGCGCTGCTGGCCGGCGGCATGCTGGCGTTCGCCCTGTCCTTCGACGAAATCATCGTCACCACATTCACCGCCGGCAACCAGCGCACCCTGCCGATCTGGCTGCTGAACCAGCTCAGCCGCCCGCGTGACGTGCCGGTGACCAACGTGGTCGCCATGCTGGTGATGCTGGTGACCATGCTGCCGATACTCGGTGCCTATTACCTTACCCGCGGTGGAGAAAGTGTCGCCGGCGCAGGCAAATGACCCTGGAGGAGTCCCCCATGCAAACCCGAATGCTGATCAACGGTCACCTGGTGAACGGCGAAGGCCCGGCCTGGACCGTGCTCGACCCAGCCAAGGGCAGTGCCCTGGCGCAGATCAACGAAGCCACCGAAGCTCAGGTCGACACCGCCGTGCGCGCCGCCGACCAAGCCTTCCAGCACTGGTCGCAGACCACCCCGAAGGAACGCGCCAGCGCATTGCTGGCGATTGCCGAGGTCATCGAACGCCACGCCGAGGAACTGGCCCGGCTGGAGTCGGACAACTGCGGCAAGCCCTATGCCGCGGCGCTCGGCGACGAGATCCCGGCCATTGCCGACGTGTTCCGCTACTTCGCTGGGGCGGCACGCTGCCTGGGTGGCCTGGCGGCGGGCGAGTACCTGCCCGGGCACACCTCGATGATCCGCCGCGACCCGCTGGGCGTGGTCGCCTCCATCGCGCCGTGGAACTACCCGCTGATGATGCTGGCCTGGAAGATCGCCCCGGCGTTGGCTGCCGGCAACACCGTGGTCATCAAGCCGTCGGAGTTGACCCCGCTGACGGCCCTGCGCCTTGGCGAACTGGTTCGTGAGCTGCTGCCGGCTGGCGTGCTCAATATCCTTTTCGGCCGTGGCCAGACCGTCGGCAACCCATTGGTCACCCATGCCAAGGTGCGCATGGTGTCGCTGACCGGCTCCATCCCTACCGGCGCGCACATCATTGGCGCCACCGCCGACAGCGTGAAGCGCATGCACATGGAATTGGGCGGCAAGGCGCCGGTGCTGGTATTCGACGATGCCGACCTCGACGCGGCCATCGACGGCATCCGCACCTTCGGCTTCTACAACGCCGGGCAGGACTGCACCGCCGCCTGCCGGCTGTACGTACAGGACGGCATCTACGAACGCTTCGTCGAACGCTTGGGCGCGGCGGTGGCGAGCATCAAGCCAGGCCCGCAGCAGGCGGCCGACACCGAACTCGGCCCGTTGATCAGCGCCCAGCATCGCGACAAGGTCGCCGGCCTGGTGAACCGTGCCATCGCCCAGCCGCACATCCGCCTGGTCACCGGTGGCAAGGCACTGCCCGGTGATGGCTTCTTCTTCGCCCCGACCGTGCTGGCCGATGCGCTGCAGGACGACGAAATCGTCCGCCACGAGGTGTTCGGCCCGGTGGTGTCGGTCACCCGCTTCAGCGATGAAGCCCAGGCGCTGGAATGGGCCAACGACTCGGAGTATGGCCTGGCCTCGTCGGTGTGGACCCGTGACAGCGGACGCGCCCACCGCCTCGCCGCACGGCTGCAATATGGCTGCACCTGGGTCAACACGCATTTCATGCTGGTCAGCGAGATGCCGCACGGCGGGCAAAAACATTCCGGCTATGGCAAGGACATGTCGATGTACGGGCTGGAGGACTACACCTGTGTGCGCCATGTGATGTTCAAGCACTGAGCCACAACCAGCCGGTGGGGGCAAAACACCCACCGGCTTTTGTTGCAACGCACCGCGATATCCGCCAAACCGCCTGCAGCTGAGTCAGTCGCGCAAGTCCGATTCGTGGATCGGGTTGGCCCGGCTTGTCGCGCGTTGGTATTGCGCCGGCCAGGTCGCCTTGTTGCCGCCCAGGTCGTCGTCAGCGTGCAAGGGCCAGTAAGGGTCGCGCAACAGTTCGCGGGCGAGGAAGATCACATCGGCCTGGCCGGTACGCAGGATATGCTCGGCCTGGGCCGGCTCGGTGATCATGCCGACGGTGCCGGTGGCGATCTCTGACTCCTTGCGCACCCGCTCGGCGAAACGGGTCTGGTAGCCGGGGCCGGTGGGGATCTCTGCGTTGACCGAGGTCCCTCCCGACGAGACGTCGATCAGGTCGACGCCCAGGGCGCGCAGCCGGCGGGCCAGCTCCACGGTCTCGTCCGGGTTCCAGCCATCCTCGACCCAGTCAGTGGCCGACACCCGTACCAACAGCGGCAGTTCCTGTGGCCAGGCCTGGCGCACCGCCTCGACGACCTGCAGGGTCAGGCGGATACGGTTTTCAAAGCAGCTGCCGTACTCGTCGCGGCGCTGGTTGCTCAGCGGCGAGAGGAACTGGTGCAGCAGGTAGCCGTGGGCGGCATGGATCTCGACCACCTTGAAGCCGGCCTTCAAGGCCCGCTCGGTGGCGGCGACGAACGCGCCGACGACCTGCTGGATCTCGTCCTTGCTCAGTTCATGGGGGACGGTATGCTCGGGGTCGAAGGCAATCCTGGAGGGCCCTACCGGCTGCCAGCCGCCGTCTTCGAGCTTGACGCTGCCGTGCTTGCCCAGCCACGGCCTGTGGGTGCTGGCCTTGCGTCCGGCGTGGGCCAGCTGGATGCCGGGGACGGCGCCCTGGGCAGTGATGAAGCGGGTGATGCGCTGCAGCGCGGGGATCTGCTCGTCGTGCCACAGGCCGAGGTCTTCTGCAGTGATGCGCCCATCGGCGGTGACAGCGACCGCTTCACTGATCACCAGGCCGGCGCCACCGACAGCGCGGCTGCCCAGGTGCACCAGGTGCCAGTCATTGGCCAGCCCGTCGACGGCGGAGTACTGACACATGGGGGAAACGGCGATACGGTTGGGCAGGGTCAGCTGACGCAGGGTGTAGGGTTCGAGCAGCAGGCTCATGGCGCACCTCCCAGGGACTCCAATGGTTGCCGGGCCGGCATTTGTAGTGGGGCGTGGGCCGGTACCGGTAGGTTTCAGCCTAGACCATGGCTCCGAGGGGCGTTCGCCCATCGCTCTGCGCCACGCGTTCCTCCTCGCGCAAGGTCAGCACTTCGACGCCGCTCTGCGTCACCGCCACGGTGTGCTCCCATTGCGCCGACAGGCTCCGGTCACGGGTAATCACCGTCCAGCCATCGCGCAAACCGCGGGTCCCGCGCCCTCCCTGGTTGATCATCGGCTCGATGGTGAACACCATCCCTGGTTGCAGCTTCATGCCCGTGCCACGCTGGCCGTAGTGCAGCACCTCCGGCGCCTCGTGCATCTGCGTGCCGATGCCGTGCCCGCAATATTCGCGCACCACGCTGTAGCCGGCGGCCTCGGCATGGGCCTGGATGGCGTGGCCGATGTCACCGAGGGTCGCGCCGGGGCGCACCTGCTCGATACCCTTCCACAGCGCGGCATAGGTGGTGTCCACCAGCCGCCGGGCCTCTTCGCCGATCTGGCCGATGCTGTACATCTTCGACGAATCGGCGATATAGCCGCCCTGCTCCAGGGTGATGTCGACGTTGACGATCGAACCCTCCTTCAGCACCTCGTCGGCCTTGGGCATGCCATGGCAGACCACATGGTCCACCGAGGTGTTCAGGGCAAAGGGAAAACCATACTGGCCCTTGCTCGCCGGCCGCGCCTTGAGGGTCTGGACGATGAAGGCCTCGGCGCGGTCGTTGATCTGCATGGTAGTTACGCCGGGGCGGATGAAACCGTCGAGGTCGGCGAATACCCGGGCCAGCAACTGGCCGGCACGGCGCATCAATTCGAGCTGGGTGGGGTCCTTGAGGATGACCTTGCTCATTGCAGCAGCTCCTTGAGATTGGCCTGTTCCTGGCGCAGCAACTGGCGCAGCAGTTCCTGGTAGGTGGCCTGCGGGTGCAACTCGGCCAGCATGCCGATGCGGATCCAGTGCTCGGCCTGGGCGTTGATCGAGCGCGACAGCGCGGCGCTGGCCACGCGCAGGTCTTCGTGGAGGTCGTCGGCGATCTTGACGATGCCCATGTGCGGTTACCTATATATGAAACGTATGCGAATCATATATCCATAAGTCGGCCGGCGCCATCCACTGGTGCACCGCTCCCCATATCGGTGCGCGCCCCTCTCCGGGCGAGCCCACTCACAGCGCAGCGGCGCGCCCCGCCGTGATATGGCCCGGGATTTGCTGCCGGCAAGGCATCGAGACCATCAACGCCGATGGTCCTCCCTCCACGACGAAGGCGCCGTGTTGCCCCGCTTGCCACTTGCAGGCCGGGCAGCCGGCGCCTTTGTCGTTTCGTCAGCAGGAGATGGTGATGAGCGGCAGTGAAGTGCGCAGTGTTTGCCCGTATTGCGGGGTCGGATGCGGCATCGTCATGCACGTGAGCGAAGGCAATATCGTCAAGGTCAGCGGTGACAAACAACACCCCAGCAACTTCGGGCGCCTGTGCACCAAGGGGTTGACCGCCCATGTGCCGCTGGAGGCCGGACGCATGGCTCATGCGTTCGTTCGTGACCAGCGCAGCCAGCAACCAGCCCGTCGCCCGCTGGACACCGCCATCGCCGAGACGGCCAGGCGCCTGCGCACGATCATCGATACCCATGGCGCCGACGCCGTGGCCCTCTATGTCTCCGGGCAGATGTCGCTGGAGGCCCAGTACCTGGCCAACAAGCTGGCCAAGGGTTTCATCCGCACCCGCCATATCGAGTCCAACTCACGCCTGTGCATGGCCAGTGCCGGCAGCGGCTACAAGCAATCGCTGGGCGCCGACGGCCCACCCGGCAGCTACCAGGATTTCGAGCGCGCCGAGGTGTTCCTGGTGATCGGCGCGAACATGGCCGACTGCCACCCGATCCTGTTCCTGCGCTTGCTCGACCGGCTCAAGGC
Source organism: Pseudomonas sp. FG36 (assembly GCF_057809275.1). Classification (NCBI taxonomy): domain Bacteria; kingdom Pseudomonadati; phylum Pseudomonadota; class Gammaproteobacteria; order Pseudomonadales; family Pseudomonadaceae; genus Pseudomonas; species Pseudomonas sp. FG36. The sequence continues at coordinate 145,819 of NZ_JBMDJQ010000006.1, read as the reverse complement.
CGGCGCCAGGCTGATCGTCGTCGACCCTCGGCGCAGCGCCACTGCCGACAAGGCCGACCTGTTCCTGCAACTGCGCCCGGGTACCGACCTGGCCCTGCTCAATGGCCTGCTGCACCTGCTGCACGCCAATGGCCATACCGACGCGGATTTCATCGCCCGCCACACCGAAGGCTGGGAGGCACTGCCGGCGTTTCTCGAGGACTACACCCCCGCACGCGTCGCGGCCATCACCGGGCTGGCCGAGGCCGATATCCGCGAAGCCGCCCGCCTGATCGGCGAGGCGGGCGAATGGATGAGCTGCTGGACCATGGGCCTGAACCAGAGCATCCACGGTACCTGGCACAGCAATGCCCTGTGCAACCTGCACCTGGCCACCGGCGCCATCTGCCGCCCCGGCAGCGGGCCGTTCTCGCTGACCGGCCAACCCAATGCCATGGGCGGCCGCGAGATGGGTTACATGGGGCCGGGCCTGCCGGGCCAGCGTTCGGCGCAGGTGGCGGCCGACCGCGCCTTCGTCGAAGCGCAATGGCAACTGCCCCCCGGCACCCTGCGCAGTGAAGGGGGCGAAGGCACCGTGGCACTGTTCGAGCAACTCAAGCTTGGCGAGGTGAAAGCCTGCTGGATCATCTGCAGCAACCCGGTGGCCAGCGTCGCCAACCGCCAGCAGGTGATCGACGGCCTGCGCCAGGCACAACTGGTGATCAGCCAGGACGCCTTCCTCGACACCGAGACCAACCGCTACGCCGACATCCTGCTGCCGGCGGCACTGTGGGCCGAGGGCGAGGGGGTGATGATCAACAGCGAGCGCAACCTGACCTTGATGCCCCGCGCCGTCGAGGCGCCCGGCGAAAGCCTCGAGGATTGGCGCCTGATCGCGCGCATCGCCTGTGCCCTGGGTTATGCGCACGCCTTCGACTACCCCGACGCCGAAGCTGTGTTCGATGAGATCCGCCGCTTCCACAACCCCGACACCGGTTACGACCTGCGCGGCATCAACTATACCGACCTGCGCCAGGGCCCGCGGCAGTGGCCAAGCGCGCCGGGGCGCAAGGACACTCGCAGCCCGCTGCGCTATATCGCGCCAGACGCCCCACAGACGCCGGTGTTTCCGACGCCCACCGGCAAGGCCCGATTCTTCGCCCGCCCCTGGCTGCCGCCGGCGGAGCTGCCCGACGATGCCTTCCCTTTTGTGCTCAACACCGGCCGCGTCCAGCACCAGTGGCACACGCTGACCAAGACCGGCCAGGTACCCAGCCTGAACAAGCTGGAGCCCGGCCCCTTCGTCGAGATCCATCCCGACGATGCCCAGCGCCTGGGTATCGCGCCCAAGGACCAGGTGGCGATCCGCTCGCGCCGTGGCCAGGCCGTGCTGCCGGCGCGGCTCAGCGAGCGGGTGCTGCCAGGCAACTGTTTCGCCCCGTTTCACTGGAACGATCTGTACGGCGAGCAACTGGCAATCAACGCGGTGACCTGCGACGCGGTGGACCCGACCTCGCTGCAGCCGGCCTTCAAGCATTGTGCCGTGGCCCTGGAGCGGGTCGCCGGCGAGCGCATCGAAGCCCTCGAACTGACGCTTCCCCCGGAGCCCATCGCCATGCCCACCGCCACCCTGTCCCGCCTGCTCGGCCTGGAGGCTTTGCCGGCTCCGGTCCTGGCCGAGGAAGAGCGCCATTACCTGCAAGGTTTCCTGCTCGGCCTGAGCCAGGCCAGCACCGAGAACGTGCCTTGCCTGCCGCCCGGTGCGCCCCTGGCGCCGGAACGACGCCTGTTCGTCGACGGCCTGCTGGCCGGCCTGTTCGCCCGGCCCGCGCCGGCGCCGCAAGCAGCGCTGGAAAGCCCTCGTCACCATGTGCTGTGGGCCTCACAGACCGGCAATGGCGAGCAACTCGCCGAACGCTGCGCCCAACGCCTGCGCGACGCGGGGCTGGTGGTCGCGCTCAGTTGCATGGAGGCGGTGCGCCCATCCCAACTGCGAGGCGCCGCCAGCCTGCTGCTGATCGCCAGCACCTTCGGCGACGGCGATGCGCCGGACAGCGGCACCGCGTTCTGGCGGGCGCTGCAGGACGACGAAGGCGCCAGTTGCGCCACCCTCCCTTACGCCGTGCTGGCCCTGGGCGATTCAAGCTACGACCAGTTCTGCGGCTTCGGCCGCAAGCTCGACCAACGCCTGGCCGACCTGGGCGCCCGGCGCCTGCTGGACCGGGTCGACTGCGAGCCGGATTGCGAAGCGGCCTTCGGCGCCTGGCTCGATGCCCTGTTGTCCGAGCTTGGCGGTGGCCCGGTAGCCCCTGCCGCGCCGGTCGCCGCCCACGGCAAACATCAGCCCTGGCCTGCCACCTTGCGGGAGAACAGCCTGCTCAGCGGGCCCGGTTCAACCAAGGAGACTCGCCAACTGGTTTTCGACCTGTCCGGTAGCGACCTGCGCTATCAACCTGGCGATGCCCTGGGCGTATGGCCGCGCAATTGCCCGGATCTGGTCGACGAACTGCTCACGCTGATGCAGCTGGAAGGCCAAACCGAGATCGAACTCAAGGGCCATGCACCAATGCCCCTGCGAACCGCGCTGGAGCGGCACCTGGACATCACCCAGGTCAGCCGCCAGCAGCTCGAAACCTTCAGCCAGCACGCTCCCGACCTGCAACGCCTGCTGCTGCCAGAATGCAAGGACGAACTCAAGGAATGGCTGTGGGGCCACCAGCTGGCCGACGTGCTGCGCGAACACCCCCAGGCCTTGCCGCTGGGCAACTGGTTGTCGCTGCTCAAACCCTTGCAGCCGCGCCTGTACTCGATCAGCTCCAGCCCCCGGGCTCATCCCGGCCAGGTGCACCTGACCGTGTCCATCGTGCGCCATGGCGAGCGCAAGGGCGTCTGTTCGAGCTTCCTCGCGGACCGGGCAACGGCGCTGGAGGTCGGGATATTTGCCCAGCCATCGAAACACTTCCGCCTGCCCGAGGACGACGGTGTGCCCATCGTCATGATCGGCCCTGGTACCGGTATCGCCCCCTTCCGCGCCTTCCTTGAAGAGCGCGAGATACGTGCGGCCAAGGGGCGCAACTGGCTGTTCTTCGGCGAACAGCATGCCGCCTGCGACTTCTATTACCGCGAACAACTGCAGGCCTGGGAGGCCAGCGGGCATGTGCGTCTGAGCACCGCGTTCTCGCGTGACCAGCCGCAAAAGGTCTATGTGCAGCACCGCCTGCTGGAGCACGGCGCCGAGCTGTGGCGCTGGTTGCAGGACGGCGCGCATGTGTATGTCTGTGGCGATGCCCGGTTTATGGCCCGGGACGTGGACGCGGCCTTGCGCCAGCTCGTGGCGGAACATGGTGGCCTGGACAAGACCATGGCAGCGGCGTACGTCGAGGGGTTGGCGCGGGACAAGCGCTACCGGCGAGATGTGTATTGATGCACCACGGTGGTGAGGCTGCACCCTGTTTGTGCGACCGCATCACCTGGCCAACTCATACCCAAAGGTCTCGTGGCACGCTGCAACCCTCGTGGGAGCGGGCTTGCCCCGCGATGACCGGAAGCCTGGCACATTCCCTGCTTCAACCGATGCACAACAGCCCCAACGACCAACGGCGGTCGACAGGGGCCTCACACTGATGAGTACAGGCAAAGGCGCCTGGAGCTTCGGCTCCAGGCGCCTTTTTCGTTTTTCCGTGATCGAGGATCGGCTATGCAGGCAACAGCGAACGAAGCACAACGAGCGCGACTGGTCATCGTCGGCAATGGCATGGTCGGCCATCACTGCGTCGAGCAACTGATCGAGCGCGGCGCCTTGGCGCGCTTCGAACTGCACGTATTCGCCGAGGAGCGTCAGCGCGCCTACGACCGGGTGCACCTCTCGGAATACTTCACTGGCAGTTGCGCCGAAACCCTGGCCCTGTGCGACCGCGACTACTATGCGAGCAATGGCGTGCACCTGCACCTGGGCGAGGCGGTACTGGACATCGATCGCGAACGCCAGGAAGTGATCACCGCCGAAGGCCGCCTCGGCTATGACCAGTTGATCCTGGCCACCGGCTCCTACCCGTTCGTGCCGCCCATCGAAGGGTCCAGCGGCAATGCGCGCCTGGTCTATCGCACCCTCGAAGACCTCGATGCGATCCGCGCCGCCGCCGGGAGCGCTCGTCGTGGGGTGGTGGTCGGCGGCGGCCTGCTCGGCCTCGAAGCCGCCAACGCCCTCAAGTCGCTAGGCCTACAAGCGCATGTGGTGGAGTTCGCGCCGCGCCTGATGCCGGTCCAGCTGGATGGCGAGGGCGGCGCGGCGCTCAAGGCGCGCATCGAGGCGTTGGGCGTGGGCGTGCACCTGGCCCGCGCCACCCAGTCGATCAGCGCTGGCGAACACTACCGCTACCGCATGAACTTCGATGGCGGCGAACACCTGGAAACCGACCTGATCGTGTTCTCCGCCGGCATTCGCCCGCAGGATGCCCTGGGCCGCGCCTGCGGCCTGGAGATCGCCCCTCGCGGCGGCGTGGTGATCGACAGTCAGTGCCGCTCCAGCGACCCACGCATCTTCGCCATTGGCGAATGCGCTTCGTGGAACGGCAGTGTGTTCGGCCTGGTCGCCCCGGGCTACGCCATGGCGCGTAACCTGGCTGCCCTGGTGATGGGCGAGTCGGCGGGCGAATTCAGCGGCGCCGACATGTCGACCAAGCTCAAGCTGCTGGGGGTGGACGTCGGCTCCATCGGCGATGCCCAGGGCGTCACGCCGGGCGCGCGCAGCTACCGCTTCATCGACGAAGCCACCGCTTCATACCGGCGCCTGGTGGTCGATGCCAGCGGCAAGCGTGTGCTTGGCGCGGTATTGGTGGGTGACAACAGCTACTACGACACCCTGCTGCAATACGCCCAGAACGGCATCAAGCTACCGGCCGACCCGGCCGCGCTGATTCTGCCCCAGGGCAGCGGCGCACCGGCGCTGGGCGCCGATGCCTTGCCCGACAGCGCAACCATCTGCTCGTGCCACAACGTCAGCAAGGGCGCGGTGTGCGCCGCCATCGACAGTGGCTGCAGCGACCTCGCCGCCGTCAAGTCCTGCACCAGGGCGGCCAGCGGTTGCGGCGGTTGCGCGGCGCTGCTCAAGCAAGTGTTCGAGCACGAACTGACTGCCCGCGGCGTGACCGTCGACAAGAGCCTGTGCGAACACTTCGCCTACACCCGCCAGGAGCTTTACGGGCTGGTGCGGGTGGAGGGCATCCGCACCTTCAGCGAGCTGCTCGAACGCCATGGCAAAGGCCACGTGGGGTGCGCCATCTGCAAGCCGGCGGTGGGCAACATCCTCGCCTCGTGCTGGAACCAGCCGATCATGGACCCGGCGCTGGTGCCGCTGCAGGACACCAACGACACCTTCATGGCTAACATGCAGAAGAACGGCACCTACTCGGTGGTGCCGCGCATTCCCGGCGGCGAGATCACCCCGGAAAAACTCATCGTGATCGGCCAGGTGGCAAAGAAGTACGACCTCTATACCAAGATCACCGGCGGCCAGCGCATCGACCTGTTCGGTGCCCAGTTGCACGAGCTGCCGCTGATCTGGGGCGAGCTGATCGCCGCCGGCTTCGAGACCGGGCACGCCTACGGCAAGTCGACGCGCACGGTGAAGTCCTGCGTCGGCAGCACCTGGTGCCGCTATGGCGTGCAGGACAGCGTGGCCATGGCCTTGCGCCTGGAGGACCGCTACAAGGGCCTGCGCGCGCCGCACAAGCTCAAGTTCGCGGTGTCTGGCTGCACTCGCGAATGCGCCGAGGCGCAAAGCAAGGACATCGGCGTGATCGCCACCGACAAGGGCTGGAACCTGTACGTGTGCGGCAACGGTGGCATGCGCCCGCGCCACGCCGAACTGTTCGCCACCGACCTGGACGACGAGACCCTGGTGCGCCTGATCGACCGCGTGCTGATGTTCTACATCCGCACCGCCGACAAACTGCAGCGCACCTCGGTGTGGCGCGAGGGCCTCGAAGGCGGGCTCGACTACCTCAAGCAGGTGGTGATCAACGACAGCCTGGGCCTGGCCCGCGAACTCGAGACGCAGATGCAGCAGGTGGTCGACCGCTACGAATGCGAATGGGCCAACGCCTTGGGCGATCCGGAAAAGCTCAAGCGCTTCCGCACCTTCGTCAATGACCAACGCGCCGATCCGGATGTGCACTTCGTGCGCGAGCGCGGCCAACGCCGGCCGGCGGCGCCCCTGCAGCTGATTCCCACCCATGAGGAGACAATGTGATGAACCTGTCCAACACGGCTGTAGCAAGTGAAACCCGCTGGCAGGCGGTGTGCCAGGCCAGTGACCTGGTCGCCGACTCCGGGGTGGTGGTGTGGCATAAAGGCGAGCAGGTCGCGCTGTTCTACCTGCCGGGGCGGGATCGACAGGTCTACGCGCTGGAAAACCGCGATCCGCGCTCCGGCGCCAATATCATCGGACGCGGGCTGCTGGCCAGCCTGCAGGGCGAACTGGTAGTCGCGGCGCCGCTGTACAAGCAGCATTTTTGCCTGCACGACGGGCGCTGCCTGGAGGACCCGACACAGGTCTTGCGGGTGTGGACGGCGCGCCTGCGCGGCGCCGAAGTCGAACTTGCCCGTAGCTGATGCTCGCACGGAGCAACCAGACGTTGCAGGTCTGGCCTGCGCGGATACACTGCCGGGCATGAACCTCGATACCCGCATCAAGTTCCGCCATCTGCTGTGCTTCCTGGAGATTGCCCGGCAGGGCAGCCTGGCCAGGGCCGCCGACGTGCTTGCGATCAGCCAGCCAGCGATCTCCAAGACCCTCAAGGAGCTGGAGGATCTGCTGGAGGCTCGCCTGTTCGAGCGCAGCCACCAGGGCGTCGCCCTGACCCCGGCCGGTACCCGTTTCATGCGCTATGCCGGCCCCAGCGTGCAGGCGCTGCGTGACGGGGTCGGCAGTGTGCGCGGTGAGGCTCGGGCGCCGTCGCAGGTGCGTATCGGCGTGCTGTCGACAGTCGAAGGGCTGCTGATGCCCGAGGTGCTGTGCCGCCTGCACCAGCAGCACGAGGCATTGGTAATCAGCGTGGTGACCGGGGCCAGCGCCCAGCTGCTTGGGCAGTTGCACCTTGGCGAGCTGGAACTGGTGATCGGTCGCATGACCGACAGCCCGCAGATCCAGGGGCTGTCGTTCGAGCACCTGTACAGCGAGTCGATGACCCTGGTGGTGCGCCCCGGGCATCCACTGCTGGCGGCTCAGCCCATTGATCACAGGCAGGTCGGTACCTATCCACTGGTGCTGCCACCACCCGGCACGACCATTCGCCAGCACGCCGACAGCCTGTTCGTGCAATGCGCCATCCCGCTGCCGGCACAACGCCTGGAAACCCTGTCGTTAGCCTTGAGCAGGCGCTACGTGCTGGGCAGCGAGGCGGTCTGGGTGGCCCCGCGCGACGCCGTGCTGATCGACCTCGGGCGGGGCGAACTGGCCGAACTCGACCTGGGCGTGCGCGAACCGGGCGGCTCGGTGGGGATCTGCCGCAATGCCGCCCTGGCACAGAGCCTGCCGGCGCAGTGGGTGTGCGAGGTGCTCCGGGAGGTGGCCGAAGCTTACCGGCTCGGCGCATACCCCTGACAACCCGGCCCGCGGATTCCTATACAATCCACGCCAGTTCCCAGCGCCCCCAGGACCCCCTTCATGGACGAAACCGCGCAGCACTGGCTGCATGCCCTCTCCGCCCCCATGGCCGCCCTCAACGGCGCCAGCTACACCGCCCCCGACTACTTCGAAGGGGAAGACCAGACCGATCTGGAGCGCTGGTGGGGGATCAGCGATCGCGCCCAGTTGCTGGACATGCTGAACATGGCCGACAACGGCCACGCCACCGAAATGAGCGAAGCCTACTGGCAGTACCAGCGCTGCCTGCCCAGCCAGTGGCAGGCACTGCTCGACACCCTGCCCCCACGCGAACGCATCCGCCACGAATACGCCGCCCGCACCTTCCCCGACTGCGGCCCGGGCGGCACCCGCGCCTGGGACCTGGGGCGCATGAGCTTCCTGCTGCGCGCCGGGGTCAAGAAAGGCCTGATCGATCGCGACGAAAGCCTTTACCTGCACTACCGCCTGGCGCTGCGCGCCCGCCACTACTACAACCGCTGGGATTGCTACCTGGCCGGCTACCTGTTCGGCAAGGCGCTGTGGAATGTCAGCGACAGCAGCGACGAGACCCTGGCCGCCGATCTCGAGCGCCAGGGCAGCGAACACTGGAACCGCTGCATCCTGCTTAACCTGCGCCTCGGCGCCCATGAGCTGCTGGCCGGGCTGCCCTGGGACATGGACCTGCCGGAACCTGCGCGCCCCGCCACCCTGGAAGAGGACTGCTGGTCATGAGTTGCTGGATTCGCCTGGGGATCGAACCGACCCAGGACCTGGACGCCATCCGCCTGGCCTACCGCGGCCGCCTGCCCGCGCACCATCCGGAAACCGACCCGAAAGGTTTCCAGGCCCTGCGCGCGGCATACGAGGAAGCGCTGCGCCTGGCCCGCGAGCAGGAAACCCACGAGGCCGAGCCAAGGGCCGCCGAGGACACTCCCCATCCGGCGCTGCAGCACTTCCATCGCCTGCTCGAGGAGCCGTCCCTGCGCTTCGACCCACAAGCCTGGCAGGGCTACATCGCCGAGCTGGACGAACTGCCACTGGACGAACTGGACGACCTCGGCTGGCAGCTGCTGCACACCCTGCACGACTGCGGGCCGCTGTCCCATCACTGCGCGGGTCTGCTGGCCCGGCGCCTGGGCTGGGCCGAGCAGTTGCTGCGCCTGGACAACCCCCACGAAGTGGAAGCCTTCCTCGACCGTCTCGCGCAGCCGGATCCCTTCGATACCGCATGCATGCGCGACTGGCCAGCCCCGGCGCAGATGGAGAGCCTGTGGTATTTCCGCAGCCTCGAATACTGCTACCAGCACCGCCCATTGTTCGAGTACGAGCAGTTCGCCAGCGTGCATACCTGCCTGGCGATCCCGGACGACCCGGCGCTGGTACAGCGCCTGTTGGTGCAGTTCAGCCAAGCCGGCATCGCCAGCCGGACCTTCCACGGACTGCTCCAGGCACAGCAGGCGCAAACCCCGGACGATGCCGACCTGCTCTACCTGCTGGCCCGCCAGGCCGATGCCCTGGGGGCCGAGCAACAAGCCCTGGACTGCTGGTTGCGGCTGTACCGCCAACACCAGCATCCACAGGCCGAGCGCTGGCTGATCGACCTCTGTGCCCGCCATCAGCCCCAGCGCCTGCCCCTGCTGATCCAGGCCTTCGACCGCCTGCACACGCCAGCCGGCTGGCCCGCAGACCTTGGCGACCCAGCCCAGGCATGGGGCAGCCCAGGGCAGTCAGCGCAGACCTTGGCGCGCTGGTCCGAAGCCTCGCGCCTGGGGCTGGACGGCATCGCCAGCACCTTCGTCGACTGGCATCTGGACGGCGACGACGAACTGCCGCTGCTGGCTTGGCTGCTGCAGGAGCAGCCGGAGCAGAATCTGCACCGCTTGTATTGGCATGCCTGGGCCCTGCAGCGCGGCGAGGCCGGTTTGCTGCGCCTGATCCTCGCCCAGCCACCGGCCGAGGACGCCCTCGACGCGCTGATCCTCGAGGGCTTCCAGCGCCAGGCGCGCCAGCGATTGCATTGGCTCGATCAAGCTCCTGTGGTCCAGGCACTGGCGCAGCTCTGCGCCAGCGATGATCCGGCGGCTACCTTGCCCGAGGTCTTGACCGAGGATGCCATTCGCCCGGTCTGCCGTGAATGGCTGCGGCGCATGCGGGTCTACCCGGCCCATGCCCTGCATACGCTCAACCGTCAGTTCGACATGCGCCGCCTGTTCACCACGCCGTTCGCCCTGCAACTGCAGGACCGCCTGGCCGAAGCCGGGGTCCTGTTGCCCCCGATGCCCGAGGGCGAGGCACTGTGGCAGTGGCACCGCCAGCAGCTGTTCATGCTGGCGCTGCTGGAGCAACCTTCACGTTGGCTGGCACTGATCGACCCGGCCTTGCCCGCGCAGTTGCACTACCCGACCGAACACCCGTTCGCTCCGACACACGCCCTGCTCGGTCAACTGCTGACCAGCCCCGAAGGCGCCAGTGGGCTGCTCGGCAGCCTGGATATCCGCGACCCGGTACAAGCCCTGATCTCGGCACGCCTGCTGACCTTGCAGCAGGCGCTCAACAGCACGCGCCTGCCCAACGCCGCGCAACTGCTGGCTTGCCTGGACAACGACGACGGCGGGCTGCGTACCGATTATGCGCTGGGCTACCTGCTGTTCTGCGCAGTGCTGCACCACGATCCGTCGCTGGACGAACCACAGCGCTGCGCGTTGCGCGATCGCATGCAGGCGCTGGACCTGCAAGACGACTGGTTCGAAGCGCTGCGCCGGGGGCTGCTGGACGGCCAGGCCAAGCACCCGCCGGCTGCCGCGATACGCGTGCAAGGCCTCGACAGCCGCACGGTCGACGAGGTACTGGATGCGCTGCACAGCCTGCTGAACACTTGCACCCCACCCAAGACCCGGGTGCTGCGCGCCCTGCAAAAGATCAAGGACGATCCGGAGCAGGACCCCGGCCTGCGCTGCGCGATCATGGCCGTGCTGTCATGGAGCGAACGCCTGCTGCTGGACATGATCAAGGAGCCGCCGGCGCCGGTGTGGGCGTTCTGGAAGCTCAAGAGTCGACTGAACCGCACGGGCCTGGCGGTGCACGTGGCAATCATCGCCTTGGGCGCCAGCCTGATGCTGCATATCCCGGCGATGTTGGTGGCGATCAGCATCCTCTCGATCAGTGGCTTCCTGCGCCGCCTGCGCGACCTCGGCCACGGCGTGCCGGCACTGCTGCTGGTGATGGTGCTGACCCGCGTGCTGCCGTTCTCGTCACTGGTGCTGCTGGGCCTGCCCGGCGACAAGCTGCCAAACCGTTACGGCCCGGTACCGGGCAAAGGGCAGCCGCTGGAGGGCGGCCTGCAGGCCACCCTGCGCCGGCTCAACGCTCAATAACGCAGCTCGTCGAGCGCCTGGCTCAATGCCTGGCGCTCACGGCTGATCTCGCCGGCCTGCTGCCCGGCCAGCACGGCATTGAAGGCGTCCAGCCAACTGCCGATCAGCTCGCGCTCGTCGCCCAGGCTCTGCATCCAGGCTCGCTCCAGCCGGGCCAGCAAGGTGCGGTTGGGCAGCGTGTCCCGCGGGTGGATCTTCAATTTCGCCAGGCGCTCCTCACTGGCCTGGCGTGCCTGCGCATCCAGCCCGGTGGGGCTGCGGTCGATACTGTGGCTGTGCTTCTGGCCGCTCTCGAGGAAGGTCACGTCCACTTCCAGCAGGCCGTTGATGTCGTAGCTGAAGCGCACGTCCAGCGACTGGATCTCGCCGGTCGACTGCAACGGAATCTCGAAACTGTCCACCAGGATGTTGTCCCGCACCCAGGGCCGCTCGCCCTGGTACACGGCGATGCGCACGAACTTCTGTTCCGGGTGGCTGCTGTAGAAACGCTGCACCTTGGACGTGGGGATGATCGTATTGCGCTCGATGATCGGTGAGAAGGCGCCGGTGACATCTTCGCCCCGGGACGAGGCCACGCCGAGGGTATAGGGGCAGACATCGGTCAGAATCAGTTCGTCGATGGCCGCGTCGCGGGCCTTGCACGCTGCCTGGCTGGCGGCGCCTAGGGCGACGATGGTATCCGGATCCAGGTGCCGGTATGGCAGGCGACCAAACAGCTTGGCCACCAGTTGCTGCACCTGCGGCATGCGCGTGGCGCCGCCGACCAGCACCAGGCTGTCCAGCTCGCGCGGGCTCAAGCGGGCATCGCGCAGGGCCTGTTCGATAGGGGTGCGTACCCGTGCCAGCAAGGGTGCCCAGATCGCCTGCAGCTTCTGGTCGTCCAACTGCCACTCGCGGGGCTGGCCATCCATGCTCCAGGCAAAGGTGCGACTGCCCTCGCCCACTTCGCACTTGAGCTGCTCGATGGCGTCGTGCAGGCTGGCCAAAGCCTGGGGCTCCAGGTCTTCGGCCTTGAGGTTCCAGTCACGCAGGCAGGCCTGCAGCAGCGCCTCGGTGAAATCCTCGCCGCCCAGGTAGTTGTCGCCGGTAGAGGCATGCACCTCGATCAACGGCAGGGCGTACTCCAGCACCGTGACGTCGAAGGTGCCACCACCCAGGTCGAACACCAGGGTGCGCTCGAATTTCTGCTCATGCAGGCCGTAGGCCATGGCGGCGGCGGTGGGTTCGTTGATCAGCCGCTGGACCTTGAGCCCGGCCAGTTCGGCCGCGAACACCGTGCGTTTGCGCTGCTCGTCGCTGAAATAGGCCGGCACCGAGATCACCGCCTCGCTCACCGGGCAGCCCAGATAGGCCTCGGCGTCCTGCTTGAGCGAACCCAGTACCAGCGCCGACAGTTCTTCAGGGGTGAAGCGGTGTTCGCCCAGGGCGTAACGCTTGTCGCTGCCCATGAAGCGCTTGAACGCCGCGGCGCTGCGTTGCGGGTGGGTGGTCAGGCGCGCCCGGGCGGCCTGGCCGACGAGGATGCTGCCATCGTCATCGACGCTGACCACCGACGGCGTCAGCACCTCGCCCAGGGCATTGGCGATCAGCCGCGCTTCGCCATCCTGCCAGACGGCGATCAGGCTGTTGGTGGTACCCAGGTCGATTCCCAGCAAGGGAGTGGCGTGTGGCGGAGCGGGAGAGAGGCTGGCATCCTGCATGGTCGGTCTCTTGCTTGCGGTAGGAACCGGCGCAAGGCCTGCTGGCCACTTGCGGCGGACAGGGGGATTCTGACGCAACGCCAGAAACAAAAAAAGCGACCCTAAGGTCGCTTTCTCTGTTGCTTCCGGGTGTTCAGTGGGCCCTGGAAGCTTAATATGGCGCGGCGGACGGGACTCGAACCCGCGACCCCCGGCGTGACAGGCCGGTATTCTAACCGACTGAACTACCGCCGCGCTATACATCGAGTGGTGGGTGATGACGGGATCGAACCGCCGACCCTCTGCTTGTAAGGCAGATGCTCTCCCGGCTGAGCTAATCACCCTTCGTCTCGGTGTGGCGCGCATTCTACGGAGGACCTCCTACCCTGGCAAGCACTTTTTTCAAAAATTTTGAAAAAAATTTCCAGGCCTTTCAAAGACCTAGCCGCGCCGCTATTTTCTTCCTCTATATAGGACTGCTGGCCCTCTGACAGGGTTGGCCTGGAACCGTCGCTCGGAGAATAATGCCCGCCTTATGTATTAAGGAGAGATTCCCCCTCATGTGGTTCAAGAACCTGCTGTCCTATCGCCTGACCCAGGAAGTACCGTTCGAGGCCGAGGCCCTGGAGGCCGCCCTGGCCAGCAAGCCGGCCCGCCCCTGCGCCAGCCAGGAACTGACCACCTACGGTTTCGTCGCACCGTTCGGCAAGGGCGAGGATGCCCCCCTGGTTCACGTCAGTGGCGAATTCATGCTGATCGCCGCACGTAAAGAAGAGCGCATCCTGCCCAGCAGCGTGGTCAACGACGCGGTCAAGGAGAAGGTCGAGGAGATCGAGGCCGAGCAGATGCGCAAGGTCTACAAGAAGGAACGCGACCAGATCAAGGACGAGATCATCCAGGCCTTCCTGCCGCGCGCTTTCATTCGTCGTTCGATGATCTTCGCTGCCATCGCCCCGCGCCTGGGCATGATCCTGGTCAACTCGGCCAGCGCCAAGCGCGCCGAGGACCTGCTGTCGACCCTGCGTGAAGTGATCGGTTCGCTGCCGGTGCGCCCGGCCACCGTGAAGATCGCGCCAAGCGCGACCATGACCGACTGGGTCAAGTCGCAACAGGCCGCCGAAGGCTTCTACGTCCTCGACGAGTGCGAACTGCGTGACACCGCCGAAGACGGCGGCATCGTGCGCTGCAAGCGTCAGGACCTGACCGGCGAGGAAATCCAGCTGCACCTGAGCACCGGCAAGGTGGTCACCCAGCTGGCCCTGGCCTGGCAGGACAAACTGTCGTTCGTGCTCGACGACAAGATGGTGATCAAGCGCCTGAAGTTCGAGGAGCTGCTGCAAGAGCAGGCCGAGCAGGATGGTGGTGACGAGGCCCAGCAACAGTTCGACGCCAGCTTCCTGCTGATGATGATGACCTTCACCGAGTTCCTGCCGGTGCTGTTCGAAGCACTCGGCGGCGAAGAGATCCCGCAGGGGGTCTGACCCTTCAGGCCGGCGCGGCCCAGCGGCGCCGGCTGAACTTCAGCCGCACCCGCAGCCTTCTATGCTGCTCCTGCGCCAGGGCGTCCTTGGGGATGCACTGGCTCTGGCTGAACCATTGCCCCTTGCGCACGAAGCGCAGCACTACCACCGCGGGCAAGGCAACGCTGTCACGGCACAGGCGTGCCGGTTGCCACCCCTGGGCACGACTGTATATATGCCAGCCACGCGGCTCACGACGCAGGCCGGTGACGGCGCCAGGGTGGGACAGCAGGATTCGGCGGGGAATGGCCCAGCAGGCGTGGGCAAGGCAGACAATGACCAGCAGGCCCTTCAGCCAACCGGGCAACGCGACCACAACGCCGACGATGAGCGCCAGCGCCAGGCAGGCGAGGTAGGCCGCCAGCAACAGGCGTGAGCCCTGCCAACGGCACTCGAAACAATCACTTGGGCTGGACACGATCCAGGATGATGCGGACCATGCGCTGCAGCTCCGGATCTTCGGACTCGGTACGCTCCATGAACCAGCCGAACATGTCCTGGTCCTCGCAGGTCAGCAGGCGACGGTACAGCTCGCGGTCCGCTTCGCTCAGGCTCGGGTAGACTTCCTGGGTGAACGGTACCAGCAGCACGTCCAGTTCCAGCATGCCGCGACGGCTGTGCCAGAAAAGCCGATTGAGTTCAGTTTGTTCGACCATGGGGCCCTCCTCGAATGGTCGCGCAGTATACCGCGCAGCGAATGAAGCGGCACAAGGCGTTGGTCTACTCACCTACCTATTTTGTTACCGGCGTTCTATGATGGCCGCCAGTCTTTTAGCTACCGCGATGACCCATGGCCGATTCCGCTTTCTTCTGTTCCCTCTCCCATGAGGGCATCCTCGCCGTCCGCGGCTCCGACGCCGGCAAGTTCCTGCAGGGTCAACTGACCTGCAACATCAGCTACCTCAGCGAAGCCCATGCGAGCCTTGGTGCCCGCTGCATGGTCAAGGGCCGCATGCAGTCGAGCTTCCGTATCCTGCCCGAGGGCAACGGCTACCTGCTGGCCATGGCCAGCGAGCTGCTCGAGGCGCAACTGGCCGACCTGAAGAAGTACGCGGTGTTCTCCAAGGCCACGCTGAGCGACGACAGCGCCGCCTGGGCGCGCTTCGGCTTGCAGGACGGCGACGCGGCCCTGCAGGCGCTGAGCCTGAGCGTGGCGGACGAGGCCGGCGCGACCGCGCGTCATGATGGCCTGATCGCCATCCGCGCCTCGGCTGGCCGGGTCGAGCTGTGGGCGCCTGCCGAGCGGGCCAGCGCCGTGCGCCAGACGCTCGTCGCCGCGCTGCCGGAGGGCACGCTCAACGACTGGCTGCTCGGCCAGGTGCGCGCCGGCATCGGCCAGGTCATGGGCCCGACCCGCGAGCTGTTCATCCCGCAGATGATCAACCTGCAGGCCGTCGATGGCGTGAGCTTCAAGAAGGGCTGCTACACCGGCCAGGAGATCGTCGCCCGCATGCAGTACCTGGGCAAGCTCAAACGCCGTCAGTATCGCCTGGCGCTGGCCGAGACAGCGGTACCCGAGCCGGGCGCCGAGATCTTCTCGCCAACCCACGGTTCGTCGGTCGGCGAGGTGGTGATCGCTGCCAGCAGCGGCAACGCCGTCGAACTGCTGGCCGTGCTCAGCGCCGATGCGGTGGCGGACGACAACCTGCACCTGGGCAGCCTCGAAGGCCCGCGCCTGACGCTGCTCGACCTGCCTTACGAACTGGACCGCGACCGGGAAATCCAGCGCTGACCAGCCCGCCCCGGCTTCACGCCGGGGCTGCACCACCTTTGCCGTAGAGAAGTCCATGAACAAGCTGGCCGAGAAGGTCCAAGCGCAATTGCTCGCCGCCATCGACCGGGACGACCTGGTCCTGCCGACGCTTCCGGAAGTTGCCCTGAGCATTCGCGAAGCCGCCGAAGACAGCGAGATCAGCGTGTCCGCCTTGAGCAAGGTGATCGGCCGCGACGCCGCGCTGTCGGCACGACTGATCAAGGTGGTCAACAGCCCGTTGCTGCGCGCCGCCGTCGAAGTCACTGACCTGCACACCGCGATTACCCGCCTGGGCATCAACTACAGCTGCAACCTGGCCATCGGCCTGGTGATCGAGCAGATCTTCCATGCCCGGGCCCCGGCGGTCGAACACAAATTGCGCGATATCTGGGCCAACAGCCTGGATGTGGCGGGCATCAGCTATGAACTGTGCCGACGCTACACCCAACTCAAGCCCGACCAGGCTACCCTCGGCGGCCTGGTGCACCAGATCGGCGCGTTGCCGGTGCTGATCTATGCCGAAGAGCACAACGAACTGCTGTCCGACCCGATCTGCCTGCATTTCGTGATCGAGCAGATCCAGCCAGTGTTGGGCGACAAGATCCTCAGTGCCTGGGAGTTCCCCGAGCAGCTGGTCAACCTGCCCAGCCAGGTGCAGGACCTGGACCGGCGCACCGACCAGATCGACTACATCGACATCGTCCAGATCGCCCGCTGCATCAGCCAGCGCGAGCGCAGCCGGCCACTGGCCGCCCTGCCCGCCTACCGGCACCTGGGGCTGCCCTATGGCACCGAGCTGGATATCGCCGAACTGCTGGACGCGCGGAGCATGTTGCGCTGAATCGACAGGGCTGATCGCGGGGCAAGCCCCGCGATTGCCGACATCAATCCGCGATAAAACTCACCCGCACCTTCAACCCGCCGCGCTCGCCGTCATGCAGGCTGATCTGCGCCAGGTGCGCCCGGCAGATCTCGCCGACGATGGCCAGCCCCAACCCGCTGCCCTGGGCGCTGCGCCGGTAGAAGCGCTCGAACACCCGCTCACGCTCGTCCTGCGGGATCCCCGGCCCGTCGTCCTCGACTTCGAGCACGGCCGGCGCCAGTACCCGCAGCACCACATCACCGCCGGGTGGGGTGTGGGCCAGGGCATTGTCCACCAGGTTGCTGAGCAGCTCGTTGAGCAAGGTTGGTTCGCCCTTGAGCCATACCGGCGCCTCGGCCTCCAGCGCCAGGGCAACGCCGCGGGCATGGGCCAGCGGCGCCATGGCCATGCCCAGCTCGCGGGCCAGCTGGCTCAGGTCCAGGCGCTGGGCACCGCCTTCGGCGATGGCCCGGGCGCCGTTCTCCACCCGCGCCAACGACAACAGCTGGTTGGCCAGGTGGGTGAGCCGGTCCGTGCCCAGGGCTGCCGCCTCCAGGGTCTTGCGCCATTCTTCTGGCTCCCGTGAACGCAGGCCCAGCTCGACCCGCGCCTTGAGCGCCGCCAACGGCGTGCGCAGCTCGTGGGCGGCATCAGCGATGAACTGCGCCTGGCGCTCGAACTGGCCACGCAGCCGCTCGGTAAAATGGTTGAGGGCACGCACCAGCGGCCCCAGTTCACGCTGTACCTGCACCACTGGCAAGGCGCGCAGGTCGTCCGGCTGGCGCTCTTCCACCGCCGTGCGCAAGCGCTCCAGGGGGCGCAGCGCGGCGCTCACCGCGAACCACACCATCACCAGCGCGCCGAAGGCCAGCATTCCCAGGCGCAGCAGGGTGTCGGCCATCAGCCCGCGGGCCATGCGCACCCGCGCCTCCTCGGTCTCGGCCACACGGATCTCGGCCATGCCGTTCATGTTCGGTTCGCTCACCGCCTTGAGCAGGCTGACCACACGCACATCCTGGCCCAGGTAGGTGGCATTGTAGAAACGCGCCAGCGCCGGGTAGTCGTCGGTGCGCGGCGTGCCCGGCGGTGGCGGCGGCAGGTGCTCGTAGCCGGAGATGAGCTTTTGCTGGATGTCCAGCACCTGATAGTAGATACGCCCGGCGCTGTCATAGGCGAAGGTGTCCAGGGCCACGTAGGGCACATCGGCGCTGAGGGTGCCGTCGCGCTGCGACAGGCCGGCAGCGATGGTCCGCGCCGACGCCAGCAAGGTCCGGTCATAGGCGGTGTCGGCGGCTTCGCGGCCATTCCAGTAAGCGCTCAGGCCGCTGGCCAGCATCAGCACCACCAGCAGCAGCGCCAGGTTGCCCAGCAAGCGTCCGCGCAGGCTGACGTTGTCACGCATCGCGGTGCTCGAGCAGGTAGCCCAGGCCACGGAAGGTGACGATGGCCACCGGGTGACCGTCGAGCTTCTTGCGCAGGCGGTGAATGTAGATCTCGATGGCGTCGGGGCTGGCCTCCTCGTCGAGGCCGAACACCTGGGCCGCCAGCTGCTCCTTGCTCATCACCCGGCCGGGGCGGGCGATCAGGGCCTCGAGCACGCTCTGTTCGCGCTGGGTCAAGGTCAGCGGCTCGCCGTCCAGGCCGAAGCGCCGGGTATCCAGGTCATAGACCAGCGGGCCGCAACGCTGCTGGCGCTCGCCGCCGAGCACGCTGCGCCGCAGCAAGGCCTTGACCCTTGCTTCTAGCTCGGTCAGCTCGAAGGGTTTGGCCAGGTAGTCGTCGGCGCCGAGGTTCAGTCCGTGCACCCGGTCCTTCACATCGCTGCGGGCTGTGAGCATCAGCACCGGCAAGGTCTTGCCGCGCCCGCGCAGGCGCGCCAGCACTTCGAAGCCGTCCATGCGCGGCAGGCCGACATCCAGCACCGCCACGGCATAGTCCTCGCTGGCCAGGGCCAGGTCGGCGGCCACGCCGTCATGCAGCACGTCCACGGTCAGGCCCTGGCTCTTGAGGGCCTGGGCCACGCTTTCGGCCAGTTGCAGATGGTCTTCGACCAGCAGCACACGCATCGGATTCTCCCTGTTCGGCTGGGCTTTTTGCGCGGAGTGTACCGCCGTGGCGAGTGCTGTGAAGCCCTCGCAACAAACCTTTCACGCTGAAAGGTTAGCGAAAGGTTGGTTACCTAGCATCGCACCACGGCTGCCCCGCGCGCCGCAAAAAGCACCAGCAAGGTGCAAACACATAAGAACAATAAATGGAGTCACCGACGATGCTGTCCACGCAGCCGCAGGCGTACGCGCCTATCCGTTCCCTCGCCGCCCGCCCCTCCGCCCTCGCCAGCGCCTTCGCCCTTGCCGGTGTCGCGCCCATGAGCCAGGCCGCCTTCTTCGAAGACAGCACGGCCACCTTCGAAACCCGCAACATGTACTTCAACCGCGACTTCCGCGACGGCACCAGCGCGCAGCAATCCACGCGCGACGAATGGGCCCAGGGTTTCATGCTCAACTTCGAGTCCGGCTATACCGAAGGCACCGTGGGCTTCGGCCTGGACGCGCTGGGCATGCTCGGGGTCAAGCTCGACTCCAGCAAGGACCGCACCGACACCGGCCTGCTGCCGACCCACGACAACGGCAAGGCTGCCGACGAATACTCCAAGCTCGGCCTGACCGGCAAGATCAAGGTCTCGCAGACCGAACTGAAGGTCGGCACGCTGATCCCCGAGCTGCCCACGCTGCAGCCCAACGACGGGCGCATCCTGCCGCAGACCTTCGAAGGCGGCCTGGTCACCTCGAAGGAGATCAAAGGCCTGACCTTCACCGGCGCCCGCCTGGAAAAAGCCAAGGACCGCAACGACACCAACTGGGAAGACCTGGCCCTCAACAACAAGAACAGTCGCTTCGGCGGCACTTTCAGCGCCGACCATTTCGACACCGGCGGCCTGGACTACCAGTTCACCGACCGCATCACCGGCAGCTACCACTTCGCCCAGCTCGACGACATCTACCGCCAGCACTTCATCGGCATGCTCGCTACTCAGCCGTGGGGCCCGGGCACCCTGGGCGCCGACCTGCGCCTGGCGATCAGCGACGATGCCGGCGCGGCCAAGGCTGGCAAGATCGACAACACCACCTTCAACGGCATGCTCAGCTACACCCTGGGCGGGCACAAGGTCAGCGGCGCCTGGCAGCAGCTCTCCGGCGACAGCGCATTCCCTTATGTCGATGGCGCCGACCCCTACCTGGTCAACTTCGTCCAGATCAACGACTTCGCAGGCGCCGACGAGCGCTCCTGGCAGGCACGCTACGACTACAACTTCGCCGCCCTCGGCATCCCCGGCCTGACCTTCATGACCCGCTACATCAGCGGCGACAACGTCAACCGCGCCGCCGGCGGCGAGGGCAAGGAGTGGGAACGCAACACCGAACTGAAGTACGTGGTACAAAGCGGCCCGTTGAAAAACGTCGCCGTGCGCCTGCGCAACGCCACCTTCCGCTCCAACTTCGCCCGCGACGCGGACGAGGTGCGGCTGCTGGTGAGCTACAGCGTGGCTCTGTGGTAACCCATAACAACAACGCTCACGGAGATAGACGATGACTTTTTCACTGCGCCGCCTCGTCCTGGCCACCGGCTGCCTGCTGCTGGCTGGCAACGCCCTGGCCGCCGAACCCAAACGCCCCGAATGCATCGCCCCGGCCTCGCCCGGCGGCGGTTTCGACCTGACCTGCAAGCTGGTGCAGAGCGCCCTGGTCAACGAGAAGATCCTCAGCAAGCCCATGCGCGTGACCTACATGCCCGGCGGTGTCGGCGCGGTAGCCTACAACGCCGTGGTTGCCCAGCGGCCAGGCGATGCCGGCACCCTGGTGGCCTGGTCCAGCGGTTCGCTGCTGAACCTGGCCCAGGGCAAGTTCGGCCGCTTCGACGAGAACGCAGTGAAATGGCTGGCGGCGGTCGGCACCAGCTATGGCGCCATCGCGGTGAAAAGCGACTCGCCCTACAAGACCCTCGATGACCTGGTCGCGGCCCTGAAGAAGGACCCGAGCAAGGTGGTGATCGGCTCCGGTGGCACCGTCGGCAGCCAGGACTGGATGCAGACCGCGCTGATCGCCAAGGCCGCCGGCATCAACCCCCGCGACCTGCGCTATGTGGCCCTGGAAGGCGGCGGCGAGATCGCCACCGCGCTGCTCGGCGGGCACATCCAGGTGGGTTCCACCGATATTTCCGACTCCATGCCGCACATCCAGAGCGGCAACATGCGCATCCTCGCGGTGTTCTCCGAGAACCGCCTGGACGAGCCGGAGATGAAAGACATCCCCACCGCCAAGGAGCAGGGCTACGACATCGTCTGGCCGGTGGTGCGCGGGTTCTACCTCGGGCCGAAGGTCAGCGACGAGGACTACGCCTGGTGGAAGGCCTCGTTCGACAAGCTGCTGGCCTCGGAGGAATTCGCCAAGCTGCGTGACCAGCGCGAACTGTTCCCGTTCGCCATGACCGGCGAAGAGCTGGACGGCTATGTGAAGAAGCAAGTGGCGGACTACAAGGCATTGGCCCGTGAGTTCGGGTTGATCCAGTAAGCCATCCGGTCCCTGTAGGAGCGGATTCATCCGCGATGATGTTTGGCACCCGCTGCGCGGCTGATCGCGGCTGAAGCCGCTCCTACGACGATCGCGTCGTTATCTCGACCGAGGATTCTTCCATGATCCTGCAACGCCTCTTCGCCCTCGTCCTGCTGGCGCTGTGCGCCGTGCTGGCCGTGATGGCCTGGCCCTACCAGGCCGCCTTCTCCTACGAACCGGTGGGCCCACGCGCCTACCCGCTGCTGATGCTCGGCCTGATGAGCCTGGGCCTGCTGTACCTGGCCATTCGCCCCACGCCGATCGTGCGTAAGGACGACGAACCGGAACTGGACCGCGAGACCCTGATCAAGATCGCCGCCTGCGTCGGCCTGCTGATCGTCTTCGCCGCCACCTTCGAGGCGCTGGGCTTCATCCTCAGCGCCATCCTGGTCGGCCTGCCCATGGCCCGCCTGTACGGTGGCCGCTGGCTGCACAGCGCCATCGTAGTGGTGGGCATGAGCATCTTCCTCTACTGGCTGTTCGACCGGGTGATGGACGTCCCCCTGCCCCTCGGCCTGCTCGACGTACTGGAGAACTGACACATGGATACCTTGAGCTACCTGGGCCAGGGCTTCGGCGTCGCCCTGAGCCCGTACAACCTGGTCACCGCCCTGACCGGCACCCTGATCGGCACCGTGGTCGGCCTGCTGCCGGGCCTGGGCCCGATCAACGGCGTCGCCCTGCTGATCCCTATCGCCTTCGCCCTCGGCCTGCCGCCGGAGTCGGCGCTGATCCTGCTGGCCGCCGTGTACCTGGGCTGCGAGTACGGCGGGCGGATCAGTTCGATCCTGCTGAACATCCCGGGCGAAGCCTCCACCGTGATGACCACCCTCGACGGCTACCCCATGGCCCGCCAGGGCCTGGCCGGCGTGGCCCTGTCGCTGTCGGCCTGGAGCTCGTTCATCGGTGCCTTCATCGCCACCTGCGGCATGGTGCTGTTCGCCCCGCTACTGGCGAAATGGGCAATCGCCTTCGGTCCGGCGGAATACTTCGTGCTGATGGTGTTCGCCATCGTCGCCCTCGGTGGCATGGCCGGCGACAAACCACTGAAGACGTTCATTGCCGCGCTGATCGGCCTGTTCCTCTCGGCGGTGGGCATCGACGCCAACAGCGGCGTGTACCGCTTCACCGGTGACAGCGTGCACCTGGCCGACGGCATCCAGTTCGTGGTGCTGGTGCTGGGGCTGTTCTCGATCAGCGAGATCCTGCTGCTGCTGGAGAAGACCCACCATGGCCATGTGGCGGTCAAGGCCACCGGGCGCATGCTGTTCAACCTCAAGGAAGCGGCGTCGGTGTTCGCCGTCAACATCCGCTGCGGCCTGCTTGGCTTCTTCATGGGCGTGCTGCCGGGCGCTGGCGCGACCCTGGCCAGTGCCGTGGCCTACATGACCGAGAAGCGCATCGCCGGCGAAAAAGGCAAGTTCGGCAAGGGTGACGCCCGCGGCCTGGCTGCCCCGGAAACCGCCATCGGCGCCTCCTGCTGCGGCGCCCTGGTGCCGATGCTGACCCTGGGCGTGCCAGGCTCGGGCACCACCGCGGTGATGATCGGCGCCCTGACGCTGTACAACATCACCCCCGGCCCGCTGTTGTTCGAACAGCAACCAGACATCGTCTGGGGCCTGATCGCCTCGCTGTTCATCGCCAACATCATGCTGGTGATCCTGAACATCCCGATGATCCGCATCTTCACCCGCATCCTTGCCGTGCCGAACTGGGCACTGGTACCGGTGATCGCGATCATCACCGCGATCGGCGTGTACGCAGTGCATGCCACCACCTTCGACCTGTTCCTGATGGTCGGCATCGGCATCATGGGCTACATCCTGCGCAAGCTGGACTTCCCGCTGTCGCCGATCCTGCTGGGCTTCATCCTCGGCGGGCTGATGGAGCAGAACCTGCGCCGCGCGCTGTCGATCTCCAATGGCGAGCTGGGCATCCTCTGGTCGAGCCCGATCAGCATGGGCGTGTGGGTGCTGGTGGTCTGCATGCTGAGCCTGCCGCTGCTGCGCATCTGGCGCAAACGTGCCCTGCAGCGCCGGGCCATGGCCGATGCCTGACCGGTCGTTGCCACTGTTCTGGGCCACCGGGCTGGTCGGCCTTGCGGGCGGCTTTGCCGCCAGCAAGGTCGGCTGGCCCTTGCCCTGGATGGTCGGCTCGTTGCTGGCGATCATCCTGGTGCGCTGCCTGACCCCCTGGCAGCTCAGTGAAATCCCCAATGGCCGCAAGTGCGGGCAGTGGATCATCGGCATCGGCATCGGCCTGCACTTCACCCCGGCGGTGATCGAACAGGTGGCCAGCCACTTCGCGCTGATCTTCTTCGGCGCGTTGTTCACCACCCTCTCCAGTGTGATCAGCGTGTGGCTGCTGCGGCGCACCGGTGAAGACCGGGCGACGGCGTTCTTCGCCAGCATGCCGGGCGGCTCGGGCGAGATGGTCAACCTCGGCGCGCGCAATGGCGCGGTGCTCAGCCAGGTGGCCGCGGCGCAGAGCCTGCGGGTGCTGGCCGTGGTGCTGTGCGTACCGGCGCTGTTCAAGCTGCTGCTGGGCGATGGCGTACCGCTGAACCATGCGGGCAGCGTGAGCTGGGGCTGGCTGGCGTTGATCGCGCCGCTTGGGGTGCTCATGGCACTGCTGTGGCAACGCCTGCGCCAACCCAACCCCTGGCTGTTCGGGCCGTTGCTGGTGGCTGCCGGCATAAGCCTGGCGGGTAACCTGCAGATCGGCCTGCCCAACGGCGCCAGCCAGATCGGCCAGTGGTTGATCGGCAGTGGCCTGGCCTGCCACTTCAACCGGGCGTTCTTTCGCCGGGCGCCATCGTTCCTGGGGCGCACCCTGCTGGCCACGGCGTTGTGCATGCTGATCGCCGCCGGCGCGGCCTGGGCGCTGAGCCTGCTGACGCACCTGGACCTGCGCTCGCTGACCCTGGGCATGATGCCCGGGGGCATCGCCGAGATGAGCCTGACGGCCGAGACCTTGCAACTGTCGGTGCCGCTGGTGACGGCGCTGCAGGTGATGCGCTTGCTGTTCGTGCTGTTCCTGGCCGAGCCGTTGTTCCGGCAGTGGGCCAGGCACTGAGCAAGATGGGCCGCTTCGCGGCCCTCTTTTCAGGTCACAACGGCGGCAACGCCCAATCTATCGGCGCCATGCCGCGCTGCTCGAGGAAGCTGTTGGTGCGGCTGAAATGGCCGCAACCAAAGAACCCACGGTAGGCCGACAACGGCGACGGGTGCACCGACTTGAGCACCAGGTGCTTGCTGGCATCGATCAGCTTCTGCTTGCTCTGCGCATGCGCGCCCCACAGCAGGAACACCACGTTCGGGCACTGCTCGCTGACCACCTGGATGATCCGGTCGGTGAAGAATTCCCAGCCTTTCTTCGCATGGGAAGCCGCATTGGCCCGCTCCACGGTCATGGTGGTGTTGAGCAGCAACACGCCCTGCTCCGCCCAGCTCTGCAGGTAGCCGTGGCTGGGGATCGGCAGGTTGAGGTCGCGCTGCAGCTCCTTGTAGATATTGACCAGCGACGGCGGCGTGGCGATGCCAGGCTGCACCGAGAAACACAGGCCATGGGCCTGGCCCGGGCCGTGGTACGGGTCCTGGCCGAGGATGACCACCTTGACCTGCTCCAGCGGCGTGGAGTTCAGGGCGTTGAAGATCAGCGGCCCGGGCGGGTAGATCTCCTTGCCGGCGGCGTATTCGCCGCGCAGGAACTCGCGTAGCTGATGCATGTAGGGCTGGTCGAACTCGGCACGCAGCGCGGCTTTCCAGCTGGGCTCGAGTTTGATGCGATCATCGTCGGTCATGGGGGCATCCAAAAGCAAAGTGCCGCGACACTAGGAAAGCCTGGCCGGCTTGTCAATCGATCCGACCGACGACCGGCAGCTTCGGCGCGGCAGGCCATACTGAGGGGATGATTTGCGCGAGGTAGCCCATGTCCATTCAATGCGAGGTATTGACCGGCGCCGACGGCGCCCGTATCGGCATCGCCACCCTTGACGCGCCCAAGGCGCTCAATGCCCTGACGTTGCCCATGATCGAAGTGCTCGACGAACGGCTGCGCGCCTGGGCCAGCGACCCCGGGATCGTCTGCGTGCTGCTGCGCGGCAACGGGCCGAAGGCCTTCTGTGCCGGCGGCGACGTGCGGGCGCTGGTCCAGGCGTGCCGCGAACACCCCGGTAGCGTACCGCCGCTTGCCGCCACCTTCTTCGCCAGTGAGTACCGTCTCGACCATCACCTGCACACCTACCCCAAGCCCCTGCTGTGCTGGGGCCATGGCCACGTGCTGGGCGGCGGCATGGGCCTGCTGCAAGGCGCCGCGGTGCGCATCGTCACCCCCAGCAGTCGCCTGGCCATGCCCGAGATCAGCATCGGCCTGTATCCCGACGTCGGCGCCAGCTGGTTCCTGGCTCGCCTGCCCGGCAAGCTTGGCCTGTTCCTGGGGCTGACCGGCGCGCCCCTCAATGCCCGCGACGCGCTGGACCTGGGCCTCGCCGACCGCTTCCTGGGCGAGCATCAGCAGGAGGCGCTGATCGAAGAGCTGCTGCAGTTGAACTGGCAGGAGCAGACCGCCCTGCAGCTCAACAGCCTGCTCAAGGCCGAACAGCACCGTGCCTGCGTGGAGCTGCCCGAAGGGCAATGGCTGGCACGTCGGGCCGTGATCGACGAAGTGCTCGACGTGGCCGACCCCGTCGCGGCCTGGCGGGCATTGGCCGGCCTGGCCCGGCATGCCGATCCGTTGCTGGCGGCGGCGGGTCAGCGCCTGCATGAGGGCTGCCCGCTGACGGCGCACCTGGTGTGGGAACAGATCCGCCGGGCACGGGACCTTTCGCTGGCCCAGGTGTTCCAGATGGAGTACACGATGAGCCTGAACTGCTGCCGTCACCCGGAGTTCAGCGAAGGGGTGCGCGCCCGCCTGCTGGACAAGGACAACACCCCGCACTGGCACTGGCCGGATGTGGCGCAGGTGCCAGCGGCGGTGGTGGAGGCACATTTCAGCAAGGTCTGGGAGGGACGGCACCCGCTGGCGGAACTGGGATAACGCATCGCGGGGCCTGTCTGCACGCGGTCAACGCGACCAGCCCCGCTCGCCACCTCGCCCGCCGTCTGGTCGACGGTCGCGATTGCCCTGCCCATTCGAATGCCAGCGATCACCTCGCCGATCATCATTGCGATAGTCGTGGCGGTCGCGATCGCGTCCATAGTCGTAGCGCTGGCGGTTGCCATAGTCGTAGCGTGGGTTGCCTTGCCAGCGCGGCTGCACGCCGGGCGCCGGATAAGGGCGGTACTGCGGCACCGGTGCGGGCCGGTAGTAACGCGGCGCGGGCTGGTAGTAATAGCGTGGCTGCGGCGCCACATAGTAGCGATCCTGGCGGTAGTAGCCAGGGTAAACGTAGCGATCGCTGGTGTAGTAGTCACGGCGGTAGTAGCCGTTGTCCGCATAGTAAGGGGCGCAGGCGGATGTCAGCAGTCCGAGCAGGACGATGAGCAGGATTCGTGGGTACATGGCGGCCTCCTGGACCGCAGGGGTGCCCGGCACAGCGGCGCTGGCGGGCGTCGACGGCAATGCGTTCATCGACACTGGATAAGACAGTCGCGCCAGGGTTCGGTGCCATTTCTGCAACAAATTGAAACAGGTCGTATAACCCTGAAAAACATGCAGTCATTTTTCGGTCATCTCACTAGAATGTGGCCACCGGCACACTTCACGGGAAGATCATGCCTTCGCCCTCTGCCCTGTTCTCGCAACGCTCGCTGATCCTTGCCCTGCTGCTGTTGCTGGCCTGCGGCTTCCTGGCCACCTCGCTGTTGAGCTACTACGCCTCGCGCGGGGCGATCCGCGACGGGATCGTCAACACCGAACTGCCGCTGACCTCCGACACGGTCTATTCGGAAATCCAGAAAGACCTGATTCGCCCGGTGCTGATCTCATCGATGATGGCCCAGGACACCTTCCTGCGGGACTGGGTACTGGGCGGCGAGCAGGACACCACGCGCGTCACCCGCTACCTCGGCGAAGTGATGGGCAGCCAGGTCACCTGCACCAGCTTCTTCGTTTCCGACCGCAGCCTCACCTACTACCAGGCCAAGGGCGTGCTCAAGCAGGTACGTCCCGATGCCTGGCGCGACGCCTGGTACTTCCGCCTGCGCCAGTCGAACAAGCCCTACGAGATCAATGTCGACCTGGACATGGCCAACCAGGACAAGCTCACCGTGTTCATCAACCACCGCGTGCTCGACTACCAGCAACGCTTTATCGGCGCCGCCGGGGTGGGCCTGAGCGTGGAGTCGGTGGTGCGCCTGATCGATGACTATCAACGCAGGTACCAGCGTTCGGTGCTGTTCACCGATGCCCAGGGCAAGGTCCTGCTGACCGGCTCCGACGGTGGCCCCCACGGCTTGCGCGCCGGCCAGCAACTGGCCGACAGCAACCAGTGGCAGGCGTTGCTGGCGCGCATGCCGACCCCCACCACCGGCAGCCATGAGTACACCGACAACGACGGCCACAGCCACTTCCTCAACGTGCGCCTGCTGCCGGAGCTGGGCTGGTACCTGCTGGTGGACAAGCGCGAGACCGGCGCCCTGGAGCGCATCCGCCAGTCGCTGTACCTGAACCTGGCGATCTGCGCGATGATCACCCTGGTCGTGCTGTCGCTGCTCAACGCCATGGTCAAGCGCCACCAGGACAACGCCGAGGCGCTGGCCACCCTCGACAGCCTCACCGGCCTGCCCAACCGCCGCAGCTTCGACCTGCTGGCCGGCCAGGCGCTGGTCGAGGCCCAGCGCGACAGCGCGCCGCTGGTCGCCCTGCTGATCGACCTCGATCATTTCAAGGCCCTCAATGACACCCACGGCCACCTGGCCGGCGACGAAGTGCTGCGCCAGTTCGCCAATGTGCTGCAGGGCAGCCTGCGCCAGTCCGATATACTTTGCCGCTGGGGCGGCGAGGAGTTCATCGTGCTGCTGCGTGAAGCCGAAGGCCGCCAGGCCATCGAAGTGGCGGAGAAGATCCGTCGGCGCACCGAGCAGCTGACCTTCAGCTATGCCGACCAGCCACTGCGCCTGACCGCGAGCATCGGCCTGTCCGCCCTGCAGCGCGGCGACAGCCTGCACAATCTGCTGACCCGCGCCGACCACGCCCTCTATCGTGCCAAACAAGGTGGACGCAACCGCGTCTGCAGCGAGATGCCCGGAACCGACCATGCCTGACCCCCAACGCTGCCCCGCCTGCGGCGCCCTCAACCAATGCGGCCTGGCCGATCCGCGCAGCGCCACGCAAGGCTGCTGGTGCTTCGAGGTGGTCATCGACTCGGCAGTCATCGAAGCCCTGCCCGCCGAACTGCGCAACAAGGCCTGCCTGTGCCCGCGCTGCGCACAGGTGGACGCGCAGCTCAAGGCAGCGCAGGCGCGCACTATCCGTTAGACTGCGCGCCGATTTCCCGCAAACGACCCACCATGCGCCTCGACCGATTCCTCGGCAACCTGCCCTGCTACAACCGCCAGCAAGTGCGCCTGCTGCTGGCGCAAGGGCGTGTGCGCGTGGACGGCATGGCGACCGCCGACCCGCTGCTGGAAGTGCGTGAATTCAGCCGAGTCGAAGTGGACGAGCAGGTCCACCAGGCCGGGCGCCCGGCACGCTACCTGATGCTGCACAAGCCCAGCGGTTGCGTCAGCGCCACCCAGGACCCGCAGCACCGCACCGTGCTCGACCTGCTGCCGGGGGCGCTGCGCGATGAGCTGCACATCGCCGGGCGCCTGGACTACAACACCACCGGGCTGATGATCCTGACCAACGATGGCCAGTGGTCGCGGCGCCTGACCCAGCCACTGACCAAGCAGCCCAAGACCTATCTGGTGCACACCGAGGACGAGATTGGTGCGCACTACGTCGACAAGTTCCGTGAAGGGTTCTACTTCGCCTTCGAAGACCTCACCACCCTGCCCGCACAGCTGGATATCCTCGGCCCGCGCAGCGCGCGCCTGACCATCGTCGAGGGCCGCTATCACCAGGTGAAGCGGATGTTCGGACACTTCCAGAACAAGGTGGTGGCGCTGCATCGGGAAAGCATGGGGTCGATCACACTGGACCCGATATTGCATCCCGGAGAGTTCAGGGCGCTGACCGACGCGGAAATCGCCTCGGTCTGAGCCGATCACCATTCGGCGGTTTCCCACGAAAGATTGTCCCGACGGCACTTGCGCGATCCTGCCCGCGCTGCTTGACTGCTAACTCGTCGGTCTGCATGTGACCATACAGTCACAACCGTAGTCCAAGACGCCCTTTACCGGCCACCCGGGGTCTCGATGCTCTGGGGCACGGTAATCGCCCGCCACAACAATACCGTCGACACCAGCGTCAAGGATCGACACAAGGGCCCACCGGTTTTCAGTTCCAGGCGAATGCCTACCTGTCATAAAGCACGTGCACCCTGATGGCCATTCCGGTCGGTTCGGCGCCAGCCCGCCAAGCGACCACGCAGGCCACGAGGTGACGCGAATACCCTTTTTGCGCCAGGAGTCGATGACATGAGGCCAGAAATCGCTGTACTTGATATCCAAGGGCAGTACCGGGTTTACACGGAGTTCCATCGCGCGCAGGGCGCCGAGAAGACGATCATCCTGATCAATGGCTCGTTGGCCACCACGGCGTCCTTTGCACAGACAGTGCGCAACCTGCACCCGCAGTTCAACGTGGTGCTGTACGACCAGCCGTACGCCGGCAAGTCGAAACCCCACAACCGCCATGAACGGTTGCTGACCAAGGAAACAGAGGCGCACATCCTGCTCGAACTGATCGAGCACTTCCGTGCCGATCACGTGATGTCGTTCTCCTGGGGCGGCGCCTGCACCCTGCTGGCCCTGGCGCATCAGCCGCGGCTGGTGAAGAAGGCCATCGTCAGCTCGTTCTCACCGGTAATCAACGAACCGATGCGCGACTACCTGGACCGCGGTTGCCAGTACCTCGCCGCCTGCGACCGCTACCAGGTGGGCAACCTGGTCAACGACACCATCGGCAAGTACCTGCCGTCGTTGTTCAAGCGCTTCAACTACCGGCACGTCAGCAGCCTGGACAGCCATGAGTACGCGCAGATGCACTTCCACATCAACCAGGTGCTCGACCACGACCTGGAGCGGGCGCTGAAGGCCGCGCGCAACATCGACATCCCGGTGCTGTTCATCAACGGCGACCGCGACGAGTACACCACCGTCGAGGATGCCCGCCAGTTCAGCCGCCATGTGGGGCGCAGCCAGTTCAGCGTGATCCGCGGTGCCGGCCACTTCCTGGACATGGAACACAAAAGCGCCTGCGAGGATACCCGCGATGCCATGCTCGGTTTCCTCAAGCCGGCCTTGCGTGGATCCCGCCAACGCTACACACAGGAACCGGGGCAGCATGCACTGGCGATCTGAACGCATCGGCGTCCTGTAGCCCTCGCCACCCGCAGGCTACGGGCCGCCGACAGGCTTTTTTACAAGCTTGGGGCTTCTCATTCGAGGAGGGTTCTGGTAAAAAGTCTGGCTTCGAAGCGGGTATAGTTTATTGGTAAAACTATAGCTTCCCAAGCTATTGAGGAGGGTTCGATTCCCTCTACCCGCTCCATCTCGCATTCCCCGCACGACGTTCCAATAACGTCGTCGCTGTCAAAAGGAGCCTCGGCTCCTTTTTTCGTTTCCAACGTGCCTTTGTTGATCTGGCCCATAGCCATCGCCGCGCCAATTGGCTTGAATGCCCAGTCGTTCGTGGCGCCTGACCGCTACGCTTTGTGAAACACCTCCAAAGGACTGCGCATGTTTCTCTCCCGCTGGCTACCGGGCCTGGCCAACCTGCTGCACTACCGCCGCGAGTGGTTCCATGCTGACCTGCAGGCCGGCCTGTCGGTGGCCGCGATCCAGATCCCCATCGCCATCGCCTATGCGCAGATCGTCGGCCTGCCGCCACAGTACGGCTTGTATGCCTGCGTGCTGCCGATGATGGTCTATGCCCTGGTCGGCAGTTCACGGCAATTGATGGTCGGCCCGGACGCCGCCACCTGCGCCATGATCGGCGGCGCCGTGGCACCGCTGGCCATGGGCGATCCGCAACGCATCGCCGAACTGTCGGTGATCGTCACCGTGCTGGTGGGCGTGATGCTGATCGCCGCCGGGGTGGCGCGAGCCGGCTTTATCGCCAGCTTCTTCTCGCGGCCGATCCTCATCGGCTACCTCAATGGCATCGGCCTGAGCCTGCTCGCCGGGCAGTTGTCGAAGGTGGTGGGTTTCAAGATCGAAGGCGACGGTTTCATCCTCAGCCTGATCAACTTCTTCCAGCGCCTGGGCGAGATCCACTGGCTGACGCTGGCCATTGGCCTGGCCGGCCTGGGCCTGCTGATCTGGCTACCGCGGCGCTATCCGCGGCTGCCGGCGGCGCTGGTGACCGTGGTGGTATTCACCGCCCTTGCCGGACTGTTCGGCCTGGACCGTTTCGGCGTGGCGATCCTCGGCCCGGTGCCGGCGGGCATTCCCGAGCTGGCCTGGCCACAGAGCTCCCTGGCGGAAACCAAGAGCCTGCTGCGCGACGCCCTGGGTATCGCCACCATCAGTTTCTGCAGCGCCATGCTCACCGCCCGCAGCTTCGCCGCCCGCCACGGCTACGCGATCAACGCCAACCATGAGTTCCTCGCCCTGGGCGTGAGCAACCTGGCCGCCGGTATTTCCCAGGGCTTCGCCATCAGCGGCGCCGACTCGCGCACCGCAGTCAACGACATGGTCGGCGGCAAGAGCCAGCTGGTGGGCATCATCGCCGCACTGGTGATCGCCTTGATCCTGCTGTTCTTCACCGCGCCAATGGCCTGGATTCCCCAGGCTGCGCTGGGCGCGGTGCTGCTCATGGCCGGCTGGGGTTTGATCGACGTGAAGTCGCTCAAGACCATCCGCAAGCTCAGCCGCTTCGAGTTCTGGCTGTGCCTGCTGACCACGGTCGGCGTACTCGGCCTGGGCGTGTTGCCGGGCATCGTGTTCGCCGTGACCCTGGCCATCCTGCGCCTGCTCTACAGCATCTACCAGCCCACCGACGCCGTGCTTGGCTGGGTGCCTGGCATCGAGGGCCAGGTGGACGTGCGCCAGCACAAGGATGCCCGCACCGTGCCAGGCCTGCTGGTTTACCGCTTCGACGATGCGATCCTGTTCTTCAACGCCGACTACTTCAAGATGCGCCTGCTCGAAGCCGTGCAGAATGTGGAGAAAACCCAGGTGGTGCTGTTCGATGCGGAAGCTGTGACCAGCATCGACGTCAGCGGCATCGCCGCCCTGCGCGAGGTGCGCGACACCCTCGCCGCCCAGGGCATCCACTTCGCCATCGCCCGCGCCCGCGGCACCTTCCTGCGCATGCTGGTGCGTTCCGGGATGGCGCGGGAGATGGAGGAGAAACTGCTGTTCGGCTCGGTACGGGCGGGGATTCGGGCGTATCGGGTATGGCGCAACAGGGCTCGGCGGGAGGTTGCTGCGGATTGAGGGAGGGGGACTACATTGCTAACAGAAGCGAATGACATATCCACGCACGCAATGATCAGTAGGCTTCGGGAACGCCATCAAATCTAAAATAGAAGCGCGGTAGTCATATGAACAACCTGTTCGACAAACTGATGGAAAGCGTTGAACAAATGGATGAGATCATCCAAGGTCAACGCCCTCCCTCCCGTCAGTTCGAAATCGACGCCCTCCAGGTAAAGAGCATCCGCAAGGCGACCGGGCTATCACAGCTACGCTTTGCCGAGATGATCGACGTGCAGGTGGCCACCTTGCGTAACTGGGAACAGGGACGTCGAGAACCTACAGGGCCCGCCAAAGCCCTGTTGAGGGCCATCCACAACGATCCTGACCACGTTCTGAAAGCACTTTCCCACTGATCACGCACGACGTCCCTTGAACTGGACGTGGGCTCGCTATTACGGCACACAAGCCCGCGCAACAGCCTGTGTCCCCTGCCCAAGCAAGCTGATCAACCCACAGGGCAGGCTCCCCCGCCACTGCAGATAGTCATGCCCAGCCGGAAACTCCACCTGTTCCACCCGGTACCCTTTGGCCAGCAACACATCGCGCAAGTGGCGGTTGGTGTCGAGAATTTTCGGCCCTTCGAACAGACCCGACTGCAAGTAGAACCGCAACGGCTGGCGTGGTGCCTTGACGTACTCGCGGGTTAGCCAGCCAGATTCGTCAGCGGCCATCGGCCACCAGTAGGAACCGGACATGCTCAGCACATTGCCGAACAACTCCGGGTGCCTGAGGCCCAGGTAGGCCGACGCCAGACCGCCATAGCTCGACCCTGCCACCACGGTGCGCGAGGCCGGTGCCGCAAGCCCCTGGTGGCTGGCCCAAGGCATCAGTTCCTCGGCCATGAACCTTGCGAACAGTGGGTTGGGCGGCAGCTCCCGCTCACGGCTTTCGCTGCTGGGGTTGGCGATGATCAGCGCTGCGGTGGGCGGGATCAGGCCGTCGGCAATCAGGTTGTCGAGTATCGTCGGCGTCGGCACCTGGCGGGTATAGGCATGGGCATCGAACAGCACCAGCAAGGCCTGGTCGGCCTTGCCCGGGCGCCAACCTGCCGGGCGGTAGAGGTAGATGTCGCGCTCGTTGCCCAGTACCTCGCTGGCCAGGCGCCTGCGCTCCAGGCTGCCACGGGCCACCCCGGCACGCTCGGCCACCCACGGCTGGGGCGGCGCACCCGCAAGTTCCAGCCGTGAGCGCGACAACCAGGCGTCGCCACTGCCGTCGGCGAAGGTATTCGGGTTCAACGGATCGCGCCGGGTACTGGCCAGGATCACCCGGCGGTCGTCGGACACCGGTACATCCGGTGCCATCTGATAACTCAGGCGGGTCGTCGCAGGTACCTCGAAACTGTGGAACCAGACATCGCTCGCGCCCAGCCGGGACAGCGGTTCGTGGTTGCCTGTGGGGGCACCGAACATCCTCACGTTGTCCCGTGCCCCGCGCCAGAGGAAGGTGACCAAACGCTTGCCGGGTTGCCCAGCAATGGCCTCGACCAATGGCGTTCCCTCAACGGCACGGGCCTGCCAGAAGCCTTCGCTGGTGCCACCCGTTGCCAGGTGCTGCTGCAGGGCGCGCAGGGTCGGACTGAGCAGCGCCGCCGGTGTACGACGTTGCTCGCCAGCAGGCAGGACCTGCTCCAGGCTCAGGCTGAAACGCGCCGCCGGACGGATCGCCAGGGGTTCGGCGCGCACCGCGTAGCGACCGTCCTGCGCCGCGACGAACAGGAACTCGCGGGGCTGGTCCAGGCCGTCGATCAGCAGGCGCAACGGACGCCCTTCGGCGTCCAGCAGGCGCAGGCTGACGTCACCGTCGAGCCGACCACGCACCAGGTCCCCGGCCTTGAGCGCCACTTGCCAGGCTGGCGGATGCGCTGCGCCGACCTGGCCGGCAACCGGTTTTCCAACCTCGAGATCGGCGTACGCGCCCGCCAAGGCCAGGTTCGAATAGAGCGTGGCCAGCAGGCATGCTCCGCCCAAGCGCTTCAATCGCTGCATGTTCACCTCAGAAGTCGACGCTGGCGGAGAGTTTGAGCGTGCGCGGTTCGCTGACAGTCGCATAACCATCGTTGAACACACCGGCCCAGTAGGCGCGGTTCTCGACGTTCTCCAGGCTGGCGCGCAGGGTCACGTCCTTGCTCAGCACCTTGGTCGCATAGCGCGCGCCCAGGTCATAGCGGGTCCACTGTGGGATCTTCAGCTGGTTGGCGGAATCGAGGTACTGGGAGCTGCTGTGGATACCCAGGGCGGTCAGGGTCAGGCCCTCGATCCCAGGCAGGTCCCACTCGGCGCCGAGGTTGGCCGACCAGGCCGGCACGCCGCGGGCGGTGTTGCCGTCCATGGCGCCATTGGCGGTCTTGCTTAGCACCGCGCGGGTGTAGGTCACGCCACCGAGCAGGCGCACGCTGGGGACGACTTCGCCGAACATCGTCCACTCCACGCCACGGTTGCGCTGCTCGCCGTCATCGTTGTAGCGATTGCTGGGCTTGTCGTAGATCATGCTGGGCTTGTCGATCTGGAACAACGCCAGCGTGTGGGTGAAGTCGCCCAGGTCCCACTTCACCCCGGCCTCCATCTGCTTGGCGACATAGGGCGCGAACTGCTCGCCGTAGTTGGCGGCCTTCTGGTCGGTGACCATGCCACCCTGGGTCAGGCCCTCGATGTAGTTGGCATACAGCGATACCGGCGCCTCCCAGGGCTTGAGCACGATACCCACGGCGGGGGTCAGCTTGCGCTCGTCGTACGAAGGGTTGCTCATCTTCTGCCGCACGCGCTGGGAACGCACGCCGAGGGTGAGCAGCACACGCTCGTCCATGAAGCCCAGGGTATCTGCCACGGCAAAGCTCGACAGGGTGTTGTCGCCGGTCTTGTCGCTGCTGCCGTGGTCACCCGCAATGATCGCCTTGCCCGGGTGGTAGATATTGGTGGGGTACTTGGCGCCGGTGACCGTCGGCGCACGGCCGATGTCCTGGTGCAGCAAGGTGGTGCTGAGCACCAGTTGGTGGCTGACCGGACCGGTCATGAAGTTGCCGCGCAGGCCGGCCTCGGTGGAAAGACTGTGGGTGTAGCCGGCCTGGTTGTAGGTTTCCCCCGTGGCCGTGCCGTCGGCCTTGTTCACCACCACCCGGGTGCCGTTGAGGAAGCCATCGTAGCGGGTGCGGGCACCACCGACGCTGGCGTAGGCGGTCCAGCTGTCATCGAGCTGGTACTCACCACGCACCACCACGGCCTTGCTGATCTGCCGGGCGTGGATGCCTTCGAGGATGTTGGTGTCTGGCTTGGGTGCGCGGGTTACGTGATTGAGGCCGCTGAAACCGGCCATCATCGGGCTGCCGTTCTCCAGTTTCTCGTGGCTTTCGTAGGCATCCAGCTCGAGCTTGAAGTCGTCCCCTCGGTAATCCAGCGCCAACGCCGCCAAGGTGCGGTCCTTGGACTGCTCGTCGACACCGGTGTCGCCACTGCCGTAGACCCCATTGAAGCGGATGCCGAAGCGCCCCTCGGCAAAGCGCCGGCCGACATCGACATGCTCGGCGACATAGCCATCGGATACGTAGCTGCTGGTCAGCCGGGTCAGCGGCGTATCGCCGGCGCGCTTGGGCACCAGGTTGACCACCCCGCCCACGCCACCGTTGGGCGCCATGCCATTGAGCAGCGCGCCCGGCCCCTTGAGCACTTCGACGCGCTCGAGGAATTCGGTCGGCACATGGCCATCGGGCGCCAGGCCGTACAGGCCACCCAGCGCCAGCTCGGTGGAGTCCAGCGCATAGCCGCGGATCATGAAGTTCTCGTAGGCATGCCCTTCGCCGGTGCTGAAGCGGATCGACGGGTCGTTGCGCAGTACTGCGCCGACCGTGCCGCTTTGCTGGTTCTCGATAGTCTTGGCGGTGTAGGCGGTGACGCTGAAGGGGGTGTCCATCAGGTCGCGATTGCCCAGCATGCCGATGCGCGCGCCGCGGGCCACCTGGCCGCCACTGTAGCTTTCCGGCAGGTCACTGTTGAAGCCAGAGGCGTTGACCGTGGTCGCCCCCAAGGTCAGGGCACCTTGGTCGGCCGGACCGCGCAGGATGATCACGCCGTTTTCCTCCACCGCCACCAGGTCGCTGCCGGCCAGCAGCTGGCGCAGCGCCTGCAGCACGGTGTAGCGCCCCTGCAAGGCAGGCGTGCTGCGCCCGACCAATACACGGCTGTCGGCGGCGATCGCCACTCCCGAGGCATGGGCCAGGGCATGTACCGTAGCCTCCAGCGACTGGCCCGGCAAGTCGAGGTTCAGCGGCTGGCTATCGGCCAGGGCCAGGCCGCTGCCACCCAGGGCGCAGGCCAGTGCCAGGCGCCGCAGTGTGCCGGGGAAGCGGGAGGTGAAAAGCGACATGATCAGTCCTTGCAGGAGGTGGGTTCACAGCTGATGACGCGGCAGCGACGGTTTACCCCTCAAACGTTTTTCAGAGGATCAGCGCGGCACGATCAGACGTTGCCCACCCAACGCCTGCACGCTGACCGGCAGGATGCCCGGCAAGGCATCGAGCAATACCTCAGGCCGGTCACTGGGGAAACTCCCGGTCAATCGCAGGTTGACCAGCCCGGGATCGACCTTCACGGCCTGCGCGACATAGGCGTTCAGTTCGCCAATCACCTCGACCAGCGGCTGGTCGGTGAACGACCACCAACCGCGCTGCAAGTGCGCCTGGTCCGGCCCGTACTGGCCACCGGCGCGCAAGCTGCCCAACCGCCCTTCGCCCTCCAGGCAGATGCGCTCGCCAGCCTGCAGCACCTGTTCGCCCCCCTGCAGGTCGCGTACCTGCACCCGCCCCCTGGCTACAGCCACCTGGACCTGGCCACCACGGTCGCTGACCGTGAACGCAGTGCCCAGCACCTGTACCACGCCGAGACGGGTACTGATCAGGAATGGCCGCCACAGCTCATGAGCCACATCGAAGAAGACATTGCCGTGCAGCAGCAGGACCTGACGCTGGCCGTGATCGAAGCGCACCCGCAGGTTGCTTTCGGCCGCCACCAGCAACTGGCTGCCATCGGGCAATGCCAAGGCCTGCGGCGCTTGCGCGTGGGCCGTCTGCAGGTCCTGGCCGAACGCTGCGGTACGCTTGTACATCCAGCCCAGCCAACCACCTGCGGCCACCAGCAAGGCCAGCGCGCCGCCCTGGCGCAGCACCCGCCGACGCCCCACATCACAAGCCTGCGGTTGCAAGGCGCCACGCAGTTGCGGAGCGAGGCGGTGAACCAGTTGCCAGCGCTGTTCGGCCTCCAGCCAGGCGCGTTCATGCTCGGCGCTGCGACCGCGCCAGCGCTGCGCCAGGCCATGGGTCTTGCGCACGCGTTCGGGATCATCCCCTTGCAGCGCCGCCAGGTAGACCAGCGCCTGCTGCACCTTGCGTGGCGCGGCCGGCTCAGTCATGACGGCTCGCCAGGCGCAGCTCGGACAGGTCGAAGACCGCCCGGGCGATATGCAACTCGACCGACTTGGCCGACAGCCCCAGGGCCTCACACACTTCACGGTGACTGTGGCCGTGCAGACGCACGCGCACAAACACCTCGCGGCGCAGTTTGGGCATGCGTTCAATGCGTGCGATCAGGTGCTGCAACTGTTCGCGCGCGATCATGATTTCTTCAACGCTGGGGCTGAGCCAGTCAGCCCGTGCCAGCCAGTCTTCAAGCGCCGCCAGTTCGGTGCTGCGCCGCCGGTACTGATCGATGCACAGGTTGCGCGCCGCCTGGAACAGCAAGGCCCGGGCATTGATTACCGGTGCGTTGAGCGCATGGGCGTAGGCCTGGGCGAAGCTGGATTGGGCGATATCAGCGGCGTCGTCAGGGTTGCGCAGCCGCCCGCAGAGGTAGCGGCGCAGATCACTGTAATGGACAAGCAGGTCGTCGACGGCTGCCTGGAGGGCTGGCCGGGCCTGCCAACTGGAAAGGGAGGTCATTGCGGATGTGGCGAGGGCCGCTAATAGGAATTCCTATCATTCTCACACATGTCATTCGGCCATCGCCAGCATCATGTTGCCGATCAGTAACCCAGCTTGCGCAGCAACTGGCCTTCGTTCTGTGGCATCGGTCGTTTATAGAATCGCATCAGCTCGCCGGCACGGTTGGTGAAGATGCCGTCGACGCCGGCTTTCATCGCCTTGTCGAAGTCCACCGCCTCGTCGAGGGTGTACACGTGCACCAGCAGCCCCTTGTCGTGGCTGGCCTGGTTCATCCACGGCTGGATCAGGTCGGAGTAGCTCTGCTCGCCGAGGTGAGTGCGGATTGCCGAAGGGCCGGTACCAATGGCACCGCCGGCCTTGGCATAGTCGAGCCAGCGCTGGAACTCGGCACGGTCCTTGGGTTGCTGACGGGCGTAGAAGGCCGACTTGTCCTGCTCACCGGACTCGGCGAAGTCCTGCCCCGAGGCCGGCTCGATGCTGCCCTTGGCCACCCACAGCAAGAGGATCTTCGGCACCTGCGGCATGGCCTCGTGCAGCAGCTTGAGGCTGTTGCGATCGAAGGTCTGCAAGATCACCTTGCCCGGCTTGTCGAGCCAGCCACGGGCCTCGAGACGCTTTTTCAGGTCCTGCTCGATACCGGGAAACTGCGCCGGCTCCTTGGTCTCGATGTACAGGCCCGGGTGACGCTCGGGGTTGCCTTCGGCGATATCGATCACTTCGTCCAGGGTCAGGATACGCTGGCCCTTGAACGCTTCGCGGGCACGCTCTGGATAGGCCTTGTTGAACCAGCTGCCGGCGTCCAGCGCCTTGAGTTCGGCCAGGGTGAAGGCACTGATCGGGCTCGCCTTGCGCTCGGGGTAACGTTCGGCGACGTCGCTGGTGCGTGCCAGCACGTCGTCATGGACCACCACCAGCACGCCATCGCGGGTGCGTTGCAAGTCCATTTCCAGGTAGTCGGCGCCGAGTTCGCGGGCCAGCAGGTAGGCGGGAGTGGTGGACTCGGGAGCGTCGAACGAGGCGCCACGGTGGGCGATCACGGCCGGATGCGGGATGTCCTGGACCTTGGCGAGGGCCTTGCCGTCGGTGGCATGGGCCGCGGTACTCGCCAGCAAGGTGGCCAGGAGAAGGGTCTTGTACATGGGTAGTCCTTT
The DNA here is from genome assembly GCF_057809275.1 of Pseudomonas sp. FG36. Lineage (NCBI taxonomy): Bacteria > Pseudomonadati > Pseudomonadota > Gammaproteobacteria > Pseudomonadales > Pseudomonadaceae > Pseudomonas > Pseudomonas sp. FG36. Next base: position 105,807 of record NZ_JBMDJQ010000006.1, on the reverse strand, counting down.
GCAGATCGGGGCCGGCCTCTGGAAGACGCCGGCAAGGTCAACGGTGCAGTCCTTGAAGGCGCAAGCCTCGCACACTCTGCATGACATGCTAAAGTCCCCGGCGTTTTCCGCCCCACCCAATGGACCGCCCATGCCCGCACTCGACGCCCACTTGCCCACCTGGGCCGACCTCAACCAGCGCCACCCCAGCACCGCCCTGCTGCTGGGCAATGGTGCCAGCCGCGCGCTGTGGAAACCGTTCGGCTACTTCTCGCTGTTCGAGGAAGCCCAGCGGGTGCGGCACAAGGCATTGGGGGTAAGCGACCAGGCACTGTTCAAGGCCTTGGGCAGCGAACTGTTCGAGCCGCTGCTCAGCACCCTGAACACCACGGTGCGGGCCAACGCCGCGCTGGCGATCAACTCCACCGCGCCGCTGAACCGCTACTACTCGATCAAGGAAGCGCTGATCCACGCGGTGCGTGCCGTGCATCTGCCCTGGCCGCGCTTCCCCGGCTCGACGCGCACGGCCATCAACCAGGCACTGCGCCAGTACCGCAACATCTACACCAGCAACTACGACCTGATCCTGCCCTGGGCCGTGGCCGAAGATACGCAAGGTTTCGCCAACCTGTTCGACGAACAGGGTTTCTTCGACGTACGCCGCAGCCAGGCCGACGGTATCCGCATCCTCCACCTGCACGGCGGCATGCACCTGCTCAAGTTGCCCGACGGCAGTACCCGCCGACGCAGCGCGGAACAGGCCGAACTGCTCGAAGGCTTCGCCGTGAACATTCCCGGCGAAGTACCGTTGTTCGTCAACGAAAGCCGCAGCGAAGACAAGCTGCGCGCCATCCGCAACTCCGACTACCTGTCCTGGAGCCTGGGACAGCTGGCCCGCGAACACGACGGATTATGCTTGTTCGGCCAGCACCTGGACGCCAGCGACCAGCACCTGCTCGACGCCATTCGCCAGGCGCGGCCCAGGCACCTGGCCATTGCGATCCGGCCACTGAGCGAGGCATCGGTCATCAATCAGAAGCAGCACTTCATTGATCGCTTTGGCGATCTTTCGCAGGTTCCGCTGCACTTTTTCGATGCTTCCAGCCACCCCCTGGGCTTGGCTGAACTGGCCATCCCCGTTCCAGCCGCACAGGATCGACGGCGCTGAGCCGCACACTTTGCAAATGTAAATAATTCTCGATAAGATCCGCACCCTTTCCTCTCCGCCAGCCCCGGAAAGCGTGCATGCAGCGCCCCAAACCCGACCCCGTCGCCCACGGTTTCTATGCCGACATCCTGCATTTCCTGCGCAAGCGCATGGACAATGCCAGTGACGCCGCGGACATGACCCAGGATGTCTTCGCCCAATGGCTGGGTTACCGGGATCGGGCCAAGGTGGAGCAGCCGCGCGCGTTCCTGTTCCAGGTGGCGCGCAACCTGCTGAGCGACCATTGGCGCAGGCAGAAAGTGCGCCATGCGGCGCTGGCCGACGACACCCTGCCCGAGCAGCAGAGCGCGCCGGCCAACGACCCGCTGGACCACGCCCAGCAGCAGCAACGGCTGAATCAATTGCGCCAAGTGCTTGCAGAACTCTCGCCGCGACGCCGCGAAGCCCTTATGCTGCACCGTTTCGAAGGCCTGACCCAGGCCCAGATCGCCGAACGCATGAACATTTCCGTCAGCATGGTCGAAAAGCACATCGCCGCCGCCCTGCTGCAATGCAAGCAACGCCTGGACAGTGACAACGGCACGGAGCAGTTCCCATGACCCCCACCGACGAGCTCGACCCGCGCCCGATCGACGCCCAGGCGGCGAGCTGGTTCAGCCGCAACCGCAACCAGCCTTCACGGCAAGACCGCAAGGCGTTCGCCCGGTGGATGCAGACGCCCGAGCACACCCGCGCCTATCGCCAGTTCGAACAGCTGTGGGATGACCTGGCTGCACTCAAGCAAGCCAATCGCCCCGTGCCCTTGCCGGTACGCCGCGCGCCACGCTGGCGCCCGGCCCTGGCAACGGCGGCGGCCCTGCTCTGCGCGGTGCTGGCCGGCAACCTGGGCGCGGGCAGCGAAGCCTTCAGCCAACGCATCAGCGCCAGCCAGGCCGTGCAGGTGCTGCAACTGCCCGATGGCAGCCAGCTGCATGTCAACGCCCAGACCCGCCTGCGCCTGGACTTCAGCGCCGAACAGCGACTGATCCAGCTCGAACATGGCCAGCTGTATATCGAGGTGGCACCCGACAAGGAGCGACCGCTGTTCGTCGATGCGGGCAGCGGCCGCGTGCGCGTGGTCGGCACCGGCTTCGATGTGCGCCGGGGCGACCGCGAACTGGTGGTGGCGGTCGCCCACGGCCAGGTAGCGTTCGACACGCCCGGTGAACGACAACCGCCGTTGTTGCTCGGTGCCCGCCAAGGCGCCACCTACGACCTGGCACGCGGCACCCTGACCCGCCGTGAACTGGGCGAACAACAGGTGGCCGACTGGCGCGAGGGCCAGGTGAGCTTTCGCAACCGCGAACTGGCCAGCCTGATCGACGAGCTCGGCCTGTATCGCCAGCAGCCGGTGGTGCTGGCCGACCCGACGCTTGGCCGCTACAAGGTGTCCGGCAACCTCGACGTCCACGACCCGGACGCCCTGCTCAATGCCCTGCCCGCCCTGCTGCCGGTCAAGACTACCTTGCTGGCCGACGGCCGCCTGCGCATCGAACGACGCTAAAAAATAATTTGAGAATTTTTATCATTCGCAGGTGAGGTTTTGTCGCAACATCGCGTCTTCCTCCCCGCCTGCCGCGTGATGGCGGGCTTTTTCCGGCCTTTTGCCGTTTGGGGGAAACCATGTTGTCCGCGTTGCGTCCATTGCACTGCCTGCCTGTCCGACCCACATTGCTGGCCCTGTGCCTGGCCATGAGCCTGGCCGCCGAAGCCGCACCGGTACCGTTCGACCTGCCGGCGCAACCGCTGGCGCGCTCGCTGAGCCAACTGGCCCAGCAGGCCAAGGTCCAGCTGCTGTTCGACGAGGCCCTGCTCGGCAGTGCCCAGGCTCCGGCGCTCAAGGGCGACTTCGAAGCCGAAGCGGCCATCAGCCGCCTGCTGGTGGGCAGCCGCTTCAGCGTGGTGCGCATGGGCAACACCTATGTGGTACGCCTGCGCGAGGACGACCCGACTGCCGACAACAGCCTGCAACTCGGTGCCGTGAGCATCGTTGGTGACGGGCAGCAGGTCGATGCCAGCAACGTCGGCCGCTCGACCCTCAACCAGGAGCAGATCGACCGCTACCAGCCCAGCAACATCCCCAGCGTGCTGGCCACCCTGCCTGGCGTGAACATGGGCGGTTCCTCCAAGCCAGGCGGCCAGACCATCAACATCTGGGGCATGGGCGATGCCGAGGACGTGCCGATGACCGTCGACGGCGCGCCCAAGAGCGGTTTCGAACGCTACCAGCAAGGCACTATCTTCATCGAACCCGAGCTGATCAAGTACATCGAGGTCGAGAAAGGCCCGCACTCGGTCAAGACCGGTAACGGCGGCCTGGGCGGCAGCGTGCACATGGAAACCAAGGATGCCACCGACCTGCTGCAGGAGGGCCGCAACAGCGGTGCCATGCTCAAGTACGGCTACGGCAGCAACGACCATCAGCAAGTCTACAGCTCGGCCGTGTTTGGCCGCACCGATGACGGCCGCATCGATGGCCTGGCGTACTTCACCAAGCGCGATGGCGGCGACCTGAAGATGGCCGACCGCTTGCCCGACCCGACCAACCAGTGGCCAATCAATCCACAGCGCCTGCCCAATAGTGCTCTGGACCTGGAAGGCACGCTGCTCAAGACCAATATCCATTTCACCGACGAGCACAGCCTGGGGTTTTCCTGGTCGCGCTCGGAAAGCGAGCGTTGGGCCACCTTCGCCGCCACGGCCTTCTCGTCGCCACCCTCGGCGGCGGACATCAAGAAGTATGGTTATGCCGACGCCCTCAAGCGCTTCCTGGCCCACCGCACGACTATCGACACCACGTGGTCGACCACCTACAAGTACCAGCCCATCGAAAACCCGTGGGTCGATCTGCAGGTCAAATATTCCGAGTCTGACACCAAACAGACCGACAAGCGCAATGCCAACGCGGTGACCCAGCCTTCCACCGGCGGGCGGCAGATGGATACCGAATACCAGGACCGCATGCTCGACGTACGCAACATCAGCACCTTCCTCACCGGCCCGCTGGAGCACGCACTCACTGCCGGCGTGCAGATCCGTCGCCATGACCGCGACACCCAGATGTGGATGCCCGGCAAGAGCTACGAGATTCCTCGCTACAACTATGGCCACTACCAGCCGTACTTCATGCCCAGCGGCCAGGTCGACAGCCAGGGCTACTACCTGCAGGACGCCATCACCCTGGGCGATCTGACCATCACGCCGTCGTTGCGCTATGACCACGTCACCAACGAAGGCAAGCCCAACCAGGCGCCCTACTACAACAACCCGGCAGCCGGCCACGACTACAGCGCCAAGACCTACACCGGCTGGTCGCCACGCCTGTCGCTGTACTGGAAGATGACCGAACAGACCGCACTGTACGCCGACTACAGCAAGACCTGGCGCGCGCCGGTTCTGGACGAGCAGTTCGAAGTGCAGGGAATCGGCAGCCGCACCGCCACCAGCCGCAACCTCGACCCCGAACGTATCACCGGCTTGCGCGCAGGCAGCATCAGCAGCTTCTCCGATGTTTTCGCCCAGGGCGACAGCGCGCAGGTGCGCACCACGCTGTTTCGCAACAAGGTCACCGATGAAATCTTCAAGGCCACCGGCGTTGGCTGCCAGGAGCAGTTGGTCACCGGCGGCAACATCGCCGATACCTGCGGTGGCGGGCTGATGGGCAACTACCGAAACATCGGCGAGGTGGTCTACAAAGGCTTCGAGATCGAAACCTTCTACGATTCCACCTATCTGTTCGGCGCACTGTCGTACTCGTGGATGGAAGGTCGCCACGAGGGCGCGTACACCAACCCCTGGGGGCCGGATGTCTGGGCCAAGGATGTACCGGCACCGAAATGGATCACCACCCTTGGCGTGAAGATCCCGGCCTGGGACGCCCGGGTCGGCTGGACCGCGCAGTTCGTCGGCGCCACCCACCACCTGCCCAGCGACAAGTACTTCGAGGGCCCCGCGAGTGCGCTCGGTGACCGTTACTACGACAACTTCGGCAACGAGAAGTACCAGATCCACGGCCTGTTCGCCAACTGGAAACCGCAGCAACCCTACCTCAAGGGCACCGAGGTCAACCTGACCGTGGACAACCTGTTCAACAAGGCCATCCGGCCGGAGCTGTCGGGCGAGAATGCCTTTACCCAGGGACGCAATGCCAAGATCAGCGTGACCCGGTTCTTCTGAGCCCGCTGGCAGGCAATGATGCAACGGAGTGCATCACCTGCCGTTCGCCACCCGCTCCTGGGCCCTGGCGACATTCACCTGCATCGCCACGATGGCCAGCTCATGGACTGCCTGGGCAACGGCATGCGTGCCGCGCGCCTGCATCCACGACAGGATGTGGGCGAGGTGCCAGAGCGAGAGCGTGCCGTCATGTACCGGGGCCGGGAAGCTGCGGTGATGGGTGAGCATGAGCTTGCGCATGTTCTGCCGGGAAACCCCCACCAGCTCCGCCACATCGGTCAGGCCGACCAGGTCGGGGCTGGCCTCGATCAGCCGGGCATCCGGCAACACTTGCCGCACATCAGCCAGGGCGCTGTGCAGTGCCTCTCGCGCCGTGCCGCCCTCGCGGACGAAAGCAAGGGCCAGACGGCCCGGTTGGCCGCTACCGACCACTGCATCATCGCAACCGGCCTTCCCCAGGCGCTCGATCAGCGCATCGACGTCCATGTCGTCGGTCAATTGGTATTTGAGGGTGAACTCGTACTCCATCACTTTCGCTCCACTGACTGATTGGCTATCGCGCTTGTCGACGTACAGTTGTCCACGATCCGGCGTAACTGGCGGGCGAAGGTGCCCGGGTTTCTGGGCGTGCTCCACACGCTGGTGATGCAGAACTCGCCGCAGCGGCATTCGCGGTCATTGTTAGGGCAATAGATCCGACCCCAGCAATGGCCTCCTCGCACCGTGACTTTCCAGCCCCGCGCCTCGGCGTGCGTCAGGGACTGTTCGACTTCCTTGTTTGGATGGAGGGGACGGACCATCGGTTGAGCTCCAGTATGGACATGAGAACACGGTTGTCAAGTGACAACCACGCAACGCCGACAGGCGTGATCACAAGCCAGACTAGGTGCCAAGAGGGATGCAACGGGCTCAACAGGTCGCTTAGGAAACGACCTAACCGAATTTGTAAAAGTGCTGTAGGTCGATCACCCAGCGATCAGGCCATCCGCCTGCAGCAACGTCTCCAGGCAATGCTCGCGCACCCCATAAAACGCCTTGAGCTCGGCGATTTTCTCCAGCAGACCCGCATTGTCCTGGGGCTGACGGCGCTTGACCGCAAGGATCATCTTGTTCTTGTTGGTGTGCTCGAGCGAGATGAACTCGAACACCTTGGTCTCGTAACCGCAAGCTTCCAGGTAAAGGGCGCGCAGGCTGTCGGTGAGCATCTCGGCCTGCTGGCCCAGGTGCAACCCGTACTGCAGCATCGGTTGCAACAACCCCGGGCTGTGCAACTGCGGGCGGATCTGCTTGTGGCAGCACGGCGAGCACATGATGATCGCGGCGTTGCAGCGAATGCCGGTGTGGATGGCGTAGTCGGTGGCGATATCGCAGGCATGCAAGGCGATCATCACATCGATGGCCTCAGGCACAACGCTGCGCACATCGCCGCATTCGAACACCAGGCCCGGATGCTCCAGGCGCGCGGCGGCGACATTGCACAACTCGACCATGTCCGGGCGTAGCTCGACACCAGTGACCTGCGCCTCACGGGCGAGGGTGTTGCGCAGGTAGTCGTGCATGGCAAAGGTCAGGTAGCCCTTGCCCGAACCGAAGTCGGCAACCTTCAGGCTCTGTTGGGCGTCCACGGGCGCGTCGCTCAAGGCATGGTCGAAGACCTCGATGAACTTGTTGATCTGCTTCCATTTGCGCGACATGGACGGAATCAGCGCGCCCTGCGCATCGGTCACCCCCAGGTCGCGCAGGAACGGCCGCGACAGCTCCAGATAACGCTTCTTCTGCCGATCATGGCCAGCCGTGCCCCCCTCGCGGGGCGCCTGCTGGGCCAAGTGCCGGCGCAGCATCGGCTTGCCCTTCTTGCTGAACTCCAGTTGCACCTCGCCGGCAGCGGTGAACAGGTGCGCGTTGCGAAAACCCTCGGGCAGCAGTTCGGCCACCAGCGTCTGCGCCTCGTCCAACCCCAGGTTTCGGGTGATATCGCGAGTCTGGTGGCGGTAGACCAACGACAGGCAGACCTGGCCCTTGATCTGCACCGGCTTGGCGATGATCCGCTGCAGGGTCTGGTCGGCGCCGACATGGCGCGCCAGCACCAGCTTGCTCAGGCTGCCGTCGCCCAGGGCATCGGCGAGCAGGCTCAGGAACTGGGCGCGCGCGTCCGGCGCGCCAGGGGCGGAGGAAGGGGAAGACATGGGAACGGGTGCCTCGAAATGCGGGGAGCGCGATGCGCAATGCCGGGCATTCTACGTCGATGATGCCCCAGGCGAAACATACCCTTGCTCGCCAACGGTCAGTCGAGAATCACCAGGCGGTTGGGCAGTTCGTTGCGCGCATGGGTCGGGGGGACATGTTCGCTGAGCAGCTCGCCGCAGGCCTCGATGCATTCGACGAAGCCCTGCAAGGTATGGCCCTGGCGCACCTGGTCGGTGAAACGGGCGACGATCGCCTCACGCGCCTGCTCGGGCAGGTGCCGGGCGATGCCCTCATCGACCAGGATCTCGACATGGCGTTCGGCTTCGCTGACGAAGATCAGCACGCCCGTGGCCCCGGCGGTACGCTGCAGGTTGAGTTCGAGAAACTGCTGGCGGGCCAGGCCCGAAGCGCGCCGACGGCGCAACATCGACGGCACCACCCAGGCGGCCAGGCGCGGGTGGCGCAACACCAGGCACAGGCTGATGAAGGTCAGCATCTGCGCCAGCAACAGGCCATTGACGCCGATACCACCCAACCACAGGTGCAACACGCCAGGTACCAGCAACGCCAGCAGGGCGGCCCAGAGCAATGGCAGATAGGGGAAGTCATCGGCGCGGCGGGCCAGCACGGTCACAAGCTCCGCATCGGTGCGCCGCTCGGCGCGGGCTATCGCCTCGGCGATCTGGCGCTGTTCGTATTCGGTCATGCCATCGTCTCTCGAGCGTTCTTATCGTTGTTATCCCGGCAATCGGGTGGGCGAGAGTGTATCTCAACAAGTGCTTCATATAAGGCATAATCCGCGACTGCGTCGGATCATGGATGAATGATCCACAAAACGGCCAGCGGACACGACAACAACAGGCGTACGAAACGTCTCGGCCCACCGCTATCACTCGACAACGGAATTGATGATGAAACTGTCTTTGCTGGGCCTGGCCATGGGCCTTGCCAGTCAGGCGGCCCTTGCCGCCCCTATCGCCCCGCCCCTGCAGGACAAGCAGGCGTTCGTCGACCATCTGATCAGCCAGATGACCGAGGCCGAGAAGATCGGCCAGCTACGCCTGATCAGCATCGGTCCCGAAATGCCGCACGCGAAGATCCGCGAGGAAATCGCCGCCGGACGCATCGGCGGCACCTTCAACTCGCGCACCGCCCCCGAGAACCGTCCGATGCAGGACGCGGCCATGCGCAGCCGCCTGAAGATCCCGATGTTCTTCGCCTACGACACCATCCACGGCGAGCGCACCATCTTCCCGATCGGCCTGGGCCTGGCCTCGTCGTGGGACATGGACGCCATCGCCAAGGTCGGCCGCACCTCGGCCATCGAGGCCGCCGCCGACTCGCTGGACATGACCTTCGCACCGATGGTCGACATTGCCCGTGACCCGCGCTGGGGGCGCACCAGCGAAGGCTTCGGCGAGGACACCTACCTGACATCGAAGATCGGCCAGGTGATGGTCAAGTCGTTCCAGGGTTCGAGCCCGGCCAATGCCGACAGCATCATGGCCATCGTCAAACATTTCGCCCTGTACGGTGCGGTGGAAGGCGGGCGCGACTACAACACGGTCGATATGAGCCTGCCGAAGATGTACAACGATTACCTTCCGCCCTACCGCGCCGCGCTCGACGCCGGTGCCGGCGGGGTGATGGTGGCGCTGAACTCGATCAACGGCGTGCCGGCCACCTCCAACACCTGGCTGATGAACGACCTGCTGCGCAAGGAATGGGGCTTCAAGGGCGTGACCATCAGCGACCACGGCGCCATCCAGGAACTGATCCGCCATGGCGTGGCCCGTGACGGCCGCGAAGCCGCCAAGCTGGCGATCAAGGCCGGCATCGACATGAGCATGAACGACACCCTCTACGGCGAAGAACTGCCCGGTTTGTTGAAGTCCGGCGAAGTCAGCCAGGCCGAACTGGACCAGGCGGTGCGTGAAGTGCTGGGAGCCAAGTACGACATGGGTCTGTTCAAAGACCCCTACGTGCGCATTCCCAAGCCTGAAACCGACCTGAAGGACTACTACGCCGAGAACCGCCTGCACCGCGAAGCCGCGCGTGATGTGGCACGTCGCGGCCTGGTGCTGCTGGAAAACCGCGAGCAGACCCTGCCCCTGAAAAAGACCGGCACCATCGCCCTGGTCGGCCCACTGGCCGATGCGCCGATCGACATGATGGGCAGCTGGGCCGCCGACGGCAAACCGCAGCACTCGGTCACCGTGCGCGAAGGCCTGCGCCGCGCCGTGGAAGGCAAGGCCAAGCTGGTGTACGCCAAAGGCTCGAACGTCACCGGCGACAAGGCGATGTTCGACTACCTGAACTTCCTCAACTTCGACGCCCCGGAAATCGTCGACGATCCGCGCCCGGCCGCGGTGCTGATCGACGAAGCGGTCAAGGCCGCCAGGCAGTCGGACGTGGTCGTGGCCGTGGTCGGCGAATCCCGTGGCATGTCCCACGAATCCTCGAGCCGCACCACACTGGAAATCCCGGCGGTGCAACGCGACCTGATCAAGGCGCTGAAAGCCACCGGCAAGCCCCTGGTGCTGGTGCTGATGAACGGCCGTCCGCTGTCGATCGCCTGGGAGCGCGAGCAGGCCGACGCCATCCTCGAAACCTGGTTCAGCGGCACCGAGGGCGGCAACGCCATCGCCGACGTGCTGTTCGGCGACTACAACCCGTCCGGGCGCCTGGCCATCACCTTCCCGCGCTCGGTCGGGCAGATCCCGATGTACTACAACCATATGCGCATCGGCCGGCCGTTCACCCCAGGCAAGCCGGGCAACTACACCTCGCAATACTTCGAGGAGCCCAACGGCCCGCTGTATCCGTTCGGCTACGGCCTGAGCTACACCAACTTCGAGCTGTCGGACCTGACCTTGTCGCAGACAGAGCTGAAGCGTGGCGCGACCCTCAAGGCCAAGGTCGTCGTGAAGAATATCGGCAAGCGTGACGGCGAGACCGTGGTGCAGCTGTATATCCAGGACCAGAGCGCATCAATGAGCCGCCCGGTGAAGGAGCTGAAGAACTTCCAGAAGCTGATGCTCAAGGCCGGCGAGTCGCGAACCTTGACCTTCGACATCAGCGAGCAGGACCTGAAGTTCTACAATGGCCAACTGCAGCACGTTGCCGAAGCTGGCCAGTTCAACGTGCAGGTCGGCCTCGATTCCGAGGCGGTGCAGCAGCAGAGCTTCGAGCTGCTGTAAGCCAGACCCGCCCCCATCGCTGGGCCAGCCCGTTCCCACGCATCACGCTGTGGAAGCGGGCTTGCTCCGCGATGAGGTCGGCACAGACAACCGCAACCCCGGATCCGCCCCATGCCCTCATCCTTCCGCGCCCTGCGCCTGGGTTTGATCATCCTGCTGATCCTGGTCGGCACCACCCTCAGCGCTGGCTGGGCCATGCACCAGGCCAAGCGCGAGGCAATGGCAACCGACGCCCGCCGGGCCAGCCAGCAACTGGGCCTGTATGCCAACGCCCTGCATACCCTGATCGAGCGCTACCGTGCATTGCCTGCGGTACTGGCGCTGGACCCGGAGCTGATCGCCGCCCTGCACGGCCCGGTGACCGAACAGGTGCAGGACGCCCTGAACCGCAAGCTCGAACGCATCAATGGCGCCGCCAACTCCTCCACCTTGGAGCTGCTGGACCGCACTGGCCTGGCCATCGCCGCCAGCAACTGGCGCCTGCCGACCACCTATGTGGGTTCCAACTACGGCTTTCGCCCCTATTTCAAACAGACCCGCAGCCAGGGCAGTGGCCGCTTCTACGCCGTCGGCGTGACCAGCGGCGTGCCAGGCTACTTCCTGGCGAGCGCGGTGAACGATGAACATGGCCGCTTCCTCGGCGCCATGGTGGTCAAGCTGGAGTTCCCGGAGCTCGAACGCGAGTGGCGCCAGGGCAGTGACATCCTGCTGGTCAGCGATGCCCGCGGCATCACCTTCATCGCCAACCAGGACGGCTGGCGTTACCGCGAGCTGCAACCGCTGTCCGGTGCCGACCGCGCCGAGCTGGCCGAGACGCGCCAGTACGACAAGCAGCCGCTGGTGCCCCTGCAGCACCAGGCCCTGACCCGCTTCACCGACACCAGCCACCTGACCCGCGTGCAAGGCCCGGATGGCACTGCCGAGTACCTGTGGGAGCGCCTGCCCCTGGAGGCCGAAGGCTGGACCCTGCACCTGCTGCGCAAGCCGCAGGTCGCCGAGGATGGGCGCAACGCCGCCCTCGCCGCAGCGGCAATCTGGCTGAGCCTGGTGTTCGCCGCGCTGTTCGTCAGCCAGCGCCTGCGCCTGGCCCGGCTGCGTCAGCGCAGCCGCGAAGAGCTCAAGCGCCAGGTCGAGGAACGTACCCGCGAGCTACGCACGGCCCAGGAAGGCCTGGTGCAATCTGCCAAGCTGGCGGCGCTGGGGCAGATGTCGGCCGCGCTGGCCCACGAGATCAACCAGCCGCTGACCACCCAGCGCATGCAACTGGAAACCTTGCGCCTGCTGCTTGATCATGGCCGTCATGACGAAGCCCGCCAGGCCCTGGAACCGCTCGAGCAGATGCTCAGCCGCATGGCCGCGCTCACCGGCCACCTGAAGACCTTCGCCCGCAACAGCCCCGGAGGCCTGCGCGAACGCCTGGACCTGGCCACCGTGGTCGACCAGGCACTGCACCTGCTGGACACCCGTATCCGCGCCGAAAGCGTCGAGGTGGCGCTGTACCTCGCCCGCCCGGCCTGGGTCCGTGGCGATGCGATCCGCCTGGAGCAGGTACTGATCAACCTGCTGCGCAACGCCCTCGACGCCATGGCCGACAAGCGCTACAAACGCCTGGAGATCCGTATCGAGGCGGATGATGCACAGTGGCGCCTGAGCGTACTCGACTCCGGTGGCGGCATCCTCGACACCGACCTTTGCCGGGTCTTCGACCCGTTCTTCACCACCAAGCCGGTCGGCGAGGGGCTAGGCCTGGGCCTGGCCATTTCCTACGGCATCGTCATCGATGCCGGCGGCCACCTGCAGGTCGAGAACCTGCCGGGGGGCGCGCGCTTCAGCCTCACCCTGCCCCGCGACCTGGAGACGGTATGTTGAATTCAGTGATCGTCGTCGATGACGAAGCCAGCATCCGCGCGGCGGTGGAACAATGGCTGAGTCTGTCGGGCTTCAACGTGCAACTGTTCGAGCGTGCCGAGGAGTGCCTGGCGCAACTTCCCGCGCACTTTCCCGGCGTGATCCTCAGTGACGTGCGCATGCCTGGCATGTCCGGCCTGCAGTTGCTCGACCGGTTGCAGCAGGCCGACCCTGATCTACCGGTGATCCTGCTCACCGGCCATGGCGATGTACCCATGGCGGTGGAGGCGATGCGCAACGGTGCCTACGATTTCCTGGAAAAACCCTTCACCCCGCAGCACCTGATGGGCAGCCTGCGCCGGGCCCTGGAAAAACGCCAGCTGGTCCTGGAAAACCGCCGCCTGCATGAGCAGGCCGACCTCAAGGCACAGCTGGAGAACACCTTGCTGGGCATGTCCCAGGGGCTGCAGCAGTTGCGTCGCCAGGTACTCGAGCTGGCCAGCCTTCCGGTCAACGTGCTGATCCGGGGTGAAACCGGCAGTGGCAAGGAGCGCGTGGCGCGCTGCCTGCACGACTTCGGTCCGCGCGCCGACAAACCCTTCGTCGCGCTCAACTGCGCGGCCATTCCAGAAACACTGTTCGAGGCCGAGCTGTTCGGCCATGAGAGCGGCGCCTTCACTGGCGCCCAGGGCAAGCGCATCGGCAAGCTGGAGTACGCCAATGGCGGTACGGTATTCCTCGACGAGATCGAGAGCATGCCCCTGGCCCAGCAAGCCAAGCTGCTGCGGGTGATCCAGGAGCAGAAGCTCGAACGCCTGGGGGCCAACCAGAGCATCGCCGTCGACCTGCGCATCATCGCCGCGACCAAACCGGACCTGCTCGAAGAGGCCCGTGCAGGGCGCTTCCGCGAGGACCTGGCGTACCGCCTCAACGTTGCCGAGCTGCGCCTGGCACCGCTGCGCGAGCGCCGTGAAGACATCCCGCTGCTGTTCGAACACTTCGCTCGCACTGCCGCCGAACGCCTGGGCCGCCATGCCCCAGCGGTCACTGGAGGACGATTGGCGCAGCTGCTGGCCCACGAATGGCCGGGCAATGTGCGTGAGCTGGCCAATGCTGCCGAACGTCATGCCTTGGGGCTGGACTCGCCGAACCTTGAGAGCCTGCCAGGCGGGCAGTCGCTGGGCGAACAGATGGAAGCGTTCGAAGCCCAATGTCTGCGTGCGGCGCTGCGCCAGCACAAGGGCGAGATCAAGGGTGTGATGGAGGCGCTGCAACTGCCACGGCGTACGCTGAACGAAAAGATGCAGCGGCATGGCCTGGTGCGTGAGGACTTTCTCGACAACGAGTAGGCGGATTTCCGCTTATCGATTCAGGCAAATGAGCGGAAGTTCGCTCACTGCATGCTGAATCGCCGGGGCTGCCTGGCAGCCCATCGCTGGCAGGCCTGCTCCCACAAAGCACCATGCAAGCCAGATCCGGTGGGAGCTGGCTTGCCAGCGACAGGGCGCAAGACGCCCCCAAATGGACCGCGAAGCACTCATTTGGCACACCTCCTGCAAAACCCTTCTCAAGCTGCGCCCCGAGCGCGCTCCACAAAAACAACGAGAAGGTATCCCTGATGGATAACGCCAGCACTCTGCCCACCGGGGCGGCCGTTGCGCCCGCCGCGGAAAAGTCCACCGCCAGCCGCCTCAAATCGATCTTCAGTGGTTCCATCGGCAACATGGTCGAATGGTACGACTGGTACGTCTACGCCGCATTCTCGCTGTACTTCGCCAAGGCTTTCTTCCCCGCCGGCGACACCACCGCCCAACTGCTCAACACCGCCGCAATCTTTGCCGTGGGCTTCCTCATGCGCCCGATCGGTGGCTGGCTGATGGGCCTGTACGCCGACCGCAAGGGCCGCAAGGCGGCGCTGATGGCCTCGGTGCTGCTGATGTGCGCAGGCTCGCTGGTCATCGCGCTGACGCCAGGTTACGAGACCATCGGCGTCGCAGCACCGGTCCTGCTGGTCATCGCCCGCCTGATGCAGGGCCTCTCGGTAGGTGGTGAATACGGCACCTCGGCCACCTACCTGAGCGAGATGGCCAGCAAGGAGCGCCGTGGCTTCTTCTCCAGTTTCCAGTACGTCACCCTGATCTCCGGCCAGCTCATCGCCCTGGCGGTGTTGATCGTCCTGCAGAACACGCTGACCACCGAGGAGCTGTACGCCTGGGGCTGGCGTGTGCCGTTCGTGATCGGCGCGCTGTGCGCGGTGGTCGCCCTGTACCTGCGCCGCGGCATGGAAGAGACCGCCTCTTTCACCAAGAAGGAAAAGTCCAAAGAGAACCTGATGCGCACCCTGATGCGTCATCCCAAGGAACTGATGACCGTGGTCGGCCTGACCATGGGCGGTACCCTGGCCTTCTACACCTACACCACCTACATGCAGAAGTACCTGGTCAACACCGTGGGCATGAGCATCAGCGACTCGACCACCATCTCGGCGGCCACGCTGTTCCTGTTCATGTGCCTGCAGCCGGTGATCGGCGGCCTGTCCGACAAGATCGGCCGACGCCCGATCCTGATCGCCTTCGGTGTGCTCGGCACCCTGTTCACCGTGCCGATCCTCAGCACCCTGCACACCATCCAGACCTGGTGGGGCGCGTTCTTCCTGATCATGGCCGCATTGATCATCGTCAGTGGCTACACCTCGATCAACGCCGTGGTCAAGGCCGAGCTGTTCCCCACCGAGATCCGTGCCCTGGGCGTCGGCCTGCCGTACGCGCTGACCGTGTCGATCTTCGGCGGCACCGCCGAATACGTGGCCCTGTGGTTCAAGAGCAACGGCATGGAAACCGGCTTCTACTGGTACGTCACCGGCTGCATCGCCTGCTCGCTGCTGGTGTACGCGACCATGAAGGACACCAAGCAACATTCGCGGATCACCACTGACTGATCCCTGCTCGCGATGAAAAAAGGGGCGCTGCGGATAACGGAGCGCCCCTTTTTAATAAGCGCGAGCCGAATAACAGTACTATTCGGCTCACATAATGAGCTGAATAGCGCTATTATTCGGCTCATGAAGCCAAAAGAGCACACCGCTGCGGACGCCTTCTGGGTGTGGCAGCAGGCCGACTGGCCCGGCTTTCGCTGGGACGAGTCGCAACTCGCACCCTTGCTCAGAGACTGTGTCCAGGCGCAGGGCTGCCTGCTGGGCAGAGCGGGAGCGGTGACCGAGGCCAATGCCAACCTGGACACGCTCGATACCCTGCTGCAGAACATCGTCACGTCCTCGGCCATCGAGGGTGAACAACTCAATGTGGAGTCCGTTCGCTCTTCCCTGGCCCGACGGCTTGGCATTGCCGAGCCGGGGACAACCACGACGCGCAGCGAGGGCCTGGCCGAGCTGATGGTGGACGCGACCATGGGCTATGTTCGCCCGCTGGATCAACCGCGCCTGTTTCTCTGGCACCGCTGGCTGTTCCCGGAAAATAGCGACTCGCTCGCACCGGCCATGCCCATTGGCCAATGGCGCGACAGTGCACCCATGCAGGTGATATCGGGGCGTATCGACAAACCCAGGGTGCATTTCGAAGCACCGCCACGTACTGGCCTCGAGCAGCAGGTGCAGCAGTTTCTCGACTGGTTCGAGAGCAGCCGCCATGATCGGCAACTCGATCCCCTGCTGCGTGCCGGCCTGGCCCATTTCTGGTTCGTCACCCTGCACCCCTTCGCCGACGGCAATGGCCGCCTGACCCGCGCCATCACAGACCTGGCATTGGCCCAGGGCGAGCAGCGAGCGGTGCGTTTCTACGCCATGTCCAGCAGCATCCTGGAAGATCGCTCCGGCTACTACGCAGCCCTTGAAAGCAGCCAGCGCGGCGACCTGGACATCACCCACTGGCTGGCCTGGTTCCTTGCCACCTTGCTGCGCAGCCTCCAGCAAGCGCTGGTGCGCATTGACCGGGTGCTGGCCAAGTCACGCTTCTGGCTGATCCATCGGGGCGATGGTTTGTTGCCCGAACAGGTCAAGGTGCTCAATCGACTGCTCGATGGTGGGCCTCGCGGCTTCGCGGACGGCATCAGCGCCAGCCAATATCAGGCCGTGGCCAAGGTCTCCAAGGCCACGGCCACCCGGCACCTGGCCGACTTGCTGGAAAAAAATTGCCTGATGCGTCTGCCCGGTGGTGGGCGAAGTACCCGCTATACGGTGAATACCCAAGCGACCTGACGCTTGTACGAAAAGACGCCCCTGGAACAGCTGCAAGCCGCCTTGCGGTCTGTACATGCCTCCCCGGGAGCCGTTGCCGCTACGTCTTAATTTCCCATTAATTGTCTGGGCACATGCTGGTATGGCCCTGTCGTCGGTCTGCGCTTTTCATTCTTGAGTTGTAGGGCTGATCGGCGAGCAGGGCGCCAGGAGACTGCGTAGAAGGGTATCCACGCCACAACAAATCTAATTAATAGATTTTTATTCATCATTTTTTGCGCTTTTTAATCAAATTAATAGGCGTAGCATTTAACCCATAGAAACAACAACCCCTGGCACTCATCGGAGCAACGACCATGAAAAACAAACTGATCCTTTCCCTCGCCCTGTCGGT
Organism: Pseudomonas sp. FG36; assembly: GCF_057809275.1. Classification (NCBI taxonomy): domain Bacteria; kingdom Pseudomonadati; phylum Pseudomonadota; class Gammaproteobacteria; order Pseudomonadales; family Pseudomonadaceae; genus Pseudomonas; species Pseudomonas sp. FG36. The sequence goes on along the minus strand of NZ_JBMDJQ010000006.1, from coordinate 88,624 downwards.
ACTGGCTACTGGCGCCTTTGCTGAAGACGGTTTCGATCGCACCAACGCCCACACCTTTGCAGCTGCACAGAGCCAGTCGGCCAACTGCGCAGAAGATGGCTTTGATCGTACTGGCGGCCAGCGTTTCGCTGAAGACGGCTTCGACCGCACCGGCGGCCAGCGCTTCGCTGAAGACGGCTTCGACCGTACTGGCGGCCAGCGCTTCGCAGAGGATGGTTTCGACCGCACCAACGGCCACCGCATCAGCTGACCCCGATGCGCGCTACCAGCCCGGCTTTGGCCGGGCTTGATCATTTGCAGTTGAGCCAAGCCTTGGCACACTAGGCGCCTCGTCCCCCACCAGGAAGGGCCTCACGGCCTTGCGCAGATGTACTACTACGAACCCGCCAAAGGCCACGGCCTGCCCCACGACCCGTTCAACGCCATCGTCGGCCCACGGCCCATCGGCTGGATCTCCAGCCACGATCGCGAAGGCCGCCTGAACCTGGCGCCCTACAGCTTCTTCAACGCTTTCAACTACATCCCACCGATCATCGGTTTCTGCAGCGTCGGGCGCAAAGACAGCCTGAACAACATCGAGCAGACCGGCGAGTTCGTCTGGAACCTGGCTACGCGGCCGCTGGCCGAGCAGATGAACCAGAGCTGTGCCGCGGTGGCGGCAGATATCGACGAGTTCGCGCTCAGTGGCCTGACCCCGGCCATGTCCAACGTGGTCAAGGTGCCGCGCGTGGGCGAGAGCCCGGTGAGCTTCGAATGCAAGGTCAGCCAGATCGTCCAGCTCAAACGCGCCGACCAGGAACTTGTGCCCAGCTGGCTGATCCTGGGAGAGGTAGTGGCGGTGCACATTGCCGAGCACCTGCTCAAGGACGGTATCTACGACACCGCCGCCGCCGAGCCGATCCTGCGTGGCGGCGGCCCGGCCGACTACTTTGCGCTGGGCGAGCTGTTCAAGATGGCCCGTCCACAGGTCTGATCAGAAGACCAGTTCGCCTTCCTCGTCCACGCCCTGCAGGCGTTCGAGTTCAGCACAAGCGGCCGCGTCGGCCGCGATCGCCGACTGGAACACCTGCCCATCGAGCACTTTGTGAAAGCGCGGCGCACCGCCCATGCCCAGGGCCTTCACGGCGATCGCCGCGTGGTAGCCGCCGCCTTGCACCGGGACCATCGCCGAGACCGCTTCGAAGTGGGGGAATTCTCTACGTGCCATGCTGCACTCCGCCTGAATGATGTAGGGGCGGCATTCTACACATCAGGCGAAGGTATGCAGGTCCAGGCTGCTGACCACCTGCGCCTGGACCAGCTCGCCAAACACCTCCAGGGTGGGCGAGGCGAAATAGCCGCTCATCGCCTGCTGGTCGCTCCAGCTGCCGCTGAGCAGCCACAGATCGGCATCGACCTGCGAACGCTGCACACTGAAGCTCAGGCAGCCGGGCGCCCGCAGCGACGGCTCCAGCAGGTCGCGCAGGCGCATGCCGAGTTCCGCCGAACGACCGTTGCTGGCGCGGATGAAAGCCAGGTGAGTGACCGGTTGAGGCTGGGTCATGAACGATCTCCTTGAAGCGCTACGGACGGGAAAACAGGCTGCCAAGATTAGGGCCCCGCCCTCGCGCGACGTTAGGCCATTACTGCCGAGCGATTGCCTGATCCTGCCGCGCGACAGGATCAGGCAATCGAACGACAGCATTCGACTAGCGCCCGACATTGCCCATACCTATGCTGGCCCGGTCAGTAGAGGAACCATGCCATGACCACGCTCCCGCCACCCGACTCGACCCTTGAGCTGCAGCGCCAGGAACTGGCCGCGCTGATCCAGCGCCACGCCGGCCAGCCCCATGGCCCGGCGTCGGCCATCGAAGACCTTTACCTCACATGCTACCAAGAGGAAATCCGCGGCATGCCCGCGCTGGCCCAGCCGGCGTTATGCATTCTTGCCCAAGGCAGCAAGACCCTGATCCTCGGCGACGAACATTACGCCTATGATCCACTGCACTACATGGTGGTGTCGGTCACCTTGCCGATCAGCGGCGCCCTGCTCAAGGCCAGCCCCGAGCATCCCGCATTGGGCTTGCGCCTGGACATCGACCCGGCGCAACTGAGCCAGCTGATCGCCGAAAGTAGCCCGATGGTGGTGCCCAACCGGCCATCAGGTCTGGGCCTGTACGTGGAGAAAAGCGATCCGCAGCTTCTGGATGCGTTGATCCGCCTGATCAAACTGCTGGACTCGCCACGCGACATTGCCATCCTCGCGCCGATGATCCGCCGGGAAATCTTCTACCGCCTGTTGCGCGGCCCACAGGGTTACCGGCTGTACGAAATCGCCCTGGCCAACAGCCAGACCCATCGGGTCTGCCAGGCGATTACCTGGCTCAACAACCATTACCACAAGCCATTGCGTATCGAAGACCTCGCCCGGGAAGTGAACCTCAGCGTCTCCACCTTGCATCACCGCTTCAAGTCGGTGACGTCGATGAGCCCCTTGCAGTACCAGAAGCAACTGCGCCTGCAGGAGGCCCGACGCCTGATGTTCAACGAGGGTTTGGAGGCTGCCGTGGCCGGCTACCGGGTGGGCTACGAGAGCCCATCCCAGTTCAGCCGCGAATACAGCCGGCTGTACGGCGCGCCGCCGATCCGTGACGTGGCAAGGTTGCGCGCCAGCGCCAGCTGAACCCATGGTGTTTTTGGCGAATCGAGGGCACAGTCCTCGTGGCGCAGTCAGCCTTGCACAGCCAACTGCCATTGCCCCTGATCCACCTGGATCAACGTCGGCCCCGGGCGCTCCACCGCTCGGCCCAGCGCCGCCTGCAACTGCGCCACGTCAGCCACCGACTCGGCATCGGCCCCCAGCGCCCGTGCCACGCCGATGAAGTCCGGGGTGTGGATGTCCACACCGACCGGCTCGATCGCCCGATTGACCATGTATTTCTTGATTTCCTCGTACCCCTGGTTGTTCCACAGCAGCACGATCAGCGGCACCTGCGCCTCGACGGCGCTGGCCAGCTCGGGCAGGGTGAACTGCAGCCCGCCATCACCGATCAGGCATACCGTGGGCGCACGTGCGGCGCGCGCTTCGGCACTGCCGAGCCAGGCCCCCATGGCCGCCGGCAACGCATAGCCCAGCGTGCCGTAGCCGGTCGAGGCATTGAACCAGCGGCGTGGTCGGGTCATGTCCAGGGTCAGGTTGCCGGTGTAGACCGGCTGGGTCGAATCGCCCACCAGCACAGCGTCCGGCAGGGTTTCCAGGATGCTGTTCAGCAAACGGGTCTGGCTCAAGGTCGGCTGGTCCCAGGTGGCGGCATTGTCCTGGCGCAGCCGGGCGGCCCGAGCAGCGCCCCAGTGATCATCACGCGGTGGTTGCGCCTGCATGTGCAGGGCCACCAGCAGGGCCTCGGTCGCCTGTGCGGCATCGGCCACCAGGGCCAGCTCGGGCAGGTAGTTGCGCACAGTCTGGTCCGGGTCGATATCGATCCGCAGCAGGCTGCCAGGGATTTCGAAACCGCCCTTGAACGTCACGTCATAGTCGGTCTCGGCCAGTTCGGTACCGATGGCCAGCACCACATCGGCCTCGGCGACCAACGCACGGGTGGCCGGCAAAGTCTGGGTCGAGCCGATCTGCAGCGGATGGTTGGCCGGCAGCAGCCCCTTTGCATTGATGGTCAGCGCCACCGGCGCCTGCAGGTGCTCGGCCAACCTGGCCAACCCCGCGCCGGCTTCCAGGGCACCACCGCCGGCGAGGATCAACGGTCGGCGCGCCTTGGCCAGGCGCATGGCCATCTGCTGCACGGTCTGCGGCGCCGCACCCGCGCGCGCGGTGCGCACCGGGCGGCCCGGCAGCAGGTGATCGGCGGGCTCCACCAGCACATCCAGCGGGATCTCGATATGCACCGGGCGCGGGCGGCCACCGTCGAACACGGCAAAGGCACGGGCCAATACCTCTGGCAAGTCATCGGCACTCATCAAGGTATGCGAAAACGCCGCCACCCCCGCCACCAGCCCGGCCTGGTTGGGCAGTTCGTGCAACTTGCCGCGCCCGCCACCCAGCTGGCTGCGCGACTGCACGCTGGAAATCACCAGCATCGGGATCGAGTCGGCGTAGGCCTGGCCCATGGCGGTGGTGATGTTGGTCATGCCCGGGCCGGTGATGATGAAGCACACCCCAGGCTTGCCCCGGGTACGCGAGTAGCCATCGGCCATGAACCCGGCGCCCTGCTCGTGGCGCGGGGTGATGTGGCGGATCGAGGAGGCAGCCAGGCCGCGGTAGAGTTCCACGGTATGCACGCCGGGAATGCCGAAGACATGATCGACACCATAGCCTTCGAGGAGTTTGACCAGCACTTCACCACAGGTTGCCATCATCGAGTACCCGATTCTTGTTGAGACATGTGCTCATGGAACCAAGGGCCGACTACCGCCACAATGCAAAAAAACACATACTAGCCATGACCTCACATCATGGCTTGTCACAATGAAACGCCTGCCGCCCCTCCCCGCCCTGCACACCTTCCTGGTGACCGCGCAGCACTGCAACTTCACCCGTGCCGCGCAACAGTTGCATATCACCCAGGGCGCGGTCAGCCGACAGATCGCCGGGCTCGAGGAACATCTGGGCTATGCGCTGTTCCAGCGCCAGGCCCGTGGCCTGGCCCTGACCCGCGAAGGACAGGACTGGCTGCCTCGGGTGCAGCAGGTCTTCGCAGTGATCGAGCAAGGCGTGCGCGAAGTCGGCGGACGCAGCACGACGCTGCAACTCAAGGCGCCGACCTGTGTGATGCGTTGGCTGCTGCCACGCTTGCTAGAGTGGCAGGCACTGCGCCCGGACGTGCCGGTGGAATTGACCACCACGGTGCAGCATGGCGTGGATTTTCGCCGCGAGGGCTTCGATGCTGCCGTCGTGTATGGCGCGGTGCCAAACCATGGGCTGCAGGTACGCAAGCTGTTCGATGAGCAACTGACACCGGTCTGCGCACCATCGCTATCTAGCGTCCCCTTGCAGTTGCAGGACCTGGCGCGGCAGATGCTGCTACACCCCTCTCGGGACGAGCACGACTGGCGGTTGTGGTTGCAGGCAGCCAATGCCGGCGTCGAACCCCAGGGGCCGAAGCAGCACTTCGAGACACTGGACATGGCGATGGCCATGGCCTCCCAGGGGACCGGGATCGCCATCGGCGACTTTTCGCTGATTGGTGATGACCTGCGCGCCGGGCGTTTGTGCATGCCGTTCGAGCTGAAGGTGACGACCGGGAAGGGGTATTACCTGGTCAGCCCGTCGAAGAGCATGCCCACGGGGTTGGTCGAGCTGATGGAGTGGCTGCAGACGCGTGCCCGCACATGACATCAATCGCGACCCGACTTGCCCCGTGGTGCAGACGACTCAGTAGCCGACCGTGAACCGTGCCCGTGAATGCGCCGGCTTTTCCAGTTCGTCGAGCATGGCGATGGCATAGTCGGCAAAGGTGATCCAGCTTTTGCCATCGGCACCGATCAGCAGGTGATCCTTGCCCAGGGTGTAGTGCCCGCTGCGCTGACCTTCGACGAACTCCGCCGACGGCGACAGGAAGGTCCAGTCCAGGGTCGGCTCCTGGCGCAGCGTATCGAGGAAGCGCACACCGGCATTGGCCTCGGCCTTGTAGGCTTCCGGGAAATCCGGGCTGTCGATCACCCGGTGCCCGGACGGTAGCAGCAGGCTACCGGCCCCGCCCACCACCAGCAGGCGCTTGACCCCGGCACGCTTGACCGGCTCGATGATCGCTTCAGGCTCGATGGTCGAGAAATGCGCCGCGCTCAGCACCGCATCACAGCCTGTCACGGCCGCCTGCAGGGCGGCACTGTCCATGGCATCCAGCGCCTTGACCGTCACGCCGTCACGGCCTTGCAGCGCACTCGGATTGCGGGCGATGGCCACCACACTGTGACCCCGACGCAGGGCCTCTTCCAGCAACTGGCTGCCGGCGCGCCCGGTGGCGCCGATGATTGCGATCTTGCTCATGGGAAACACTCCAACAGGTTGAAAGGGATTACCACTTCATCTCGCCCTTGGCGACCTTGGCACCCAATTCAAGGGAGCTCTCGTCACCCAGGTTCGGGTAGCGCTGCTTCATCGCCGCGATCAGCGCGGCGGCATTGGCAGCCTTGGCGGCCTCGGTATCGAAGTCACGAATGTAGCCGGCGGTGAAGCGCACCGCGTCCAGCGAACGGCTGCTGTCGCCCAGGTAGTGCCCCGGGATCACCGTGCGCGGGGCGAGCTGTTCGATCTTCGCCAGGGTCTTCAGCCAGTCGGCGTGGGATTGCGCGGTCTGGGTGTCGGCCATCCACACATGGATGCCTTCGGAAACCACCACGCCACCGACCACTGCCTTGATCGAGGGAATCCACACGAAGCTGCGGTCCGGCTGCGGACCGTCCAGGCCGACGACCTGCAGTGCCTGGCCTTCCAGTTCCAGGCGATCACCCTGCAGTACCTGGGGCACCACCAGGCGTGCCGGCTTGTCCGCGCCCATCTGCGGACCCCAGTAGGCCAGCTTGGCGTCCATGGTCTTGCGGATGTGCTCGACCGTGGCGGCCGAGGCGACTACGCGGGCCTTGGGGAACGCGTGGGTGATGGTGTCCAGGCCGAAGTAGTAGTCCGGGTCGCCATGGCTGACGTAGATGGTGGTCAGCTGCTTGCCGCTGGCACGCAAGCGCTCGACCACCTGCTCGGCCTGGGCCTTGCCGAACTGGGCGTCGACCAGGATGGCGTCGTGGGCACCACTGACGATCACCGAGCTGACCGGAAAGATCGCCGCGTGACCGGGGTTGTAGGCGTCCAGTTTGAGCGGTTCGGCAGCCATGGCCTGGCCGCCGAAGGTAAGGCAGGCCAGCAGCAGGCCGCGAAGGGGCGTGAAGAGAGACATTGCAAGATCCTGTGAGTGGGACGATGGGTGCAAGCTTAGTTGCCCGATCCAATACAAAAAATGCGATGCTTCGACATAGTTTGTTTCTGAAATCGGACAGATCATGGATCGGCTCAACGCCATGCGCGTATTCGTCACCGTCGTCGACCTGGGCAGCCAGTCGGCCGCCGCGGACCACCTGGAACTCTCCAGGCCCGTGGTTTCCCGCTACCTGGCGGAGCTGGAGGACTGGGTCGGGGCACGCCTGATGCAACGCACCACCCGCAAGCTCAGCCTGACGGCCGCAGGCCTCGAGACCCTGCCACGCTGTCGGCAGATGCTGGAGCTGGCCGGCGACCTGCAAAGCGCCGTGCGCCAGCCGGACGACGCGCCCCGTGGCGAACTGCGCATCAGCGTTAGCACCTCGTTCGGCCAGGCCCAACTGGTGGAGGCGCTGGCGGCCTACGTCAAACGTTACCCCGGGGTGAAGGTTGAGCTGCAGATGCTCGACCGCACCGTCAACCTGGTGGACGAGCGCATCGACCTGGCGATCCGCACCAGCAACGATGTCGACCCCAACCTCATTGCCCGGCGCCTGAGCGTGTGCCGCTCGGTGGTCTGCGCCAGCCCCGCCTACCTGCGCGAGCACGGTACGCCGGACCGGGTCGAAGCGTTGAGCCAGCACAACTGCCTGACCCACGCCTACTTCGGTCACAGCCTGTGGCACTTCGAGGTGGACGGGCAGAACGTCGCCGTGCCGGTGCAGGGCAACATCAGCGCCAACGAGGCCATGACCCTGCAGAAAGCCGCCCTGGCCAATGCCGGCATCGCCATGCTGCCCACCTACCAGGCGGCCGCCGCGCTGCGCAGTGGCGAGCTGGTGCGATTGCTGCCGCAAGCCAAGCCACGGGAACTGACCCTGAATGCGGTGTACACCTCGCGCAAGCACATGCCGGCGACGTTGCGCAGCATGCTCGACTTTCTCGCGCAGCGGTTTGGCGACGAACCGGAGTGGGACAAAGGATTGAGTTGAGTCAAGACGGTGCAGTTACGCGCATTGGGCCTATGCTTGAAGGTATCACCTGTTGCATCAACAGGAGGTCCGCACCATGAGTATCAAATCCAGGCGTTGCGCCCTCGTCTTCGCCCTGGTCGCAGTGGCCGGGCTCTACGGCTCGGCCTGCTGGCGGGTGGAGCTGCTGCGCAGCCAGCCCAACACGGCCAACAGTTGCGTACATGAGCATTGCGTTCCCCACAGCGCCACGCTGAGCGCCGTCAGGTAGCTCGGGTCACTCCTCGACGCTCATGTACTCTTTCGCCCAGCGGATATAGTCCTCGGGCTGGGTGTAGGTGTGCGAAAGCTCGGTGGCACCGAGGCTGTCCGACTTGTGCTGCAGGCCACGCTGCTGGCGCAGGCAATCGTAGGTGGCCTTGATCGCGGCGAAGTAGGCGGCATGGCCGTCGACCACGATACGCACGCCCAGGCGCGCCAGGCGCTCGTCGTCGCGCAGGTTGGGGTTGGCGTAGGTCACCAGCATCAACGGCACGCTCAGGTGCTCGGCGATCTGCTCGAGCTGCTCGAAGTCCTTGACCCCCACCATGCAGATGCCATCGGCGCCGGCCTTCTGGTAGCTCTGGGTGCGCACGATGATTTCCTCGGTGGTCAGCACGCCGGCATTGGTGCGGGCAATGATCGCCAGGGCCGAATCGACCCGCGCCTCCAGCGCCGCGCGGATCTTGCCCACGCCCTCCTCCACCGAGATCAGGTCGGTGGACTTGCGACCGAACTGGGCCGGCAGCAGGGTATCCTCGATGGTCAGCGCGGCAACGCCGGCGCGTTCCAGTTCGATCACCGTGCGCATCACGTTGAGCGCATTGCCGTAGCCATGGTCGGCGTCGGCAAGCACCGGCAACTGGGCGACACGGCCGATGCGGGTAGCCTGCTCGACGAACTCGCTCAGGGTGATCAGGGCGAAATCCGGCGCGGCCAGGACCTGCAGCGAGGCGACCGAACCGCCGAGAATGCCGACTTCAAAACCAAGGTCGGCGGCAATACGGGCTGACATCGGGTCGAAGACCGACGCGGTGTGATAGCACGAACCTGAAGCAAGCAGTTCGCGGAAGGCAAAACGCAGATCGTGGTGGGAAGCCTTGGGCATGATCACTCCGCTTGTAATGAGAAATTGTGAACGGCTGACAACCGACCCCTGTATCGGGTCTACCTGACTGTTCCAACCGTCGCCATCAGGGCGGTCATGCTCGACATGCAGGCAGAGGAATAGAAGGTGTGGACATACAGCAACGCGAAATCCTCTGGAAAATACTTGCACCAAGCTGGTGCAGCCCCCGGATTTCAGCCTCTGCGGCCAAGCCACGATATCACGCGGCCATGCAGCACTGGATGAATGCGCCAATGCCGATCTTGCATAGGGGATGCACGGAGTACATAGGTAGCTATGTAACTCAGCGTACAATGCCTCACCATGAATGAGTCCATCGCGGGGCACGCCCGCTCCCACGATGCCTCGCGATCGCGCCAGCTCTGACCACAAGGTACCCACCGTGACCGCCGCCCTGCCCCCCACCGTTCTGCGCAGCGTCCTCACCGCCCTGATGCTGGCGATATTCCTTGGTGCCCTCGACCAGACCATCGTCGCCGTGTCCATGCCGGCGATTTCCGCGCAATTCAACGATGTCGGCCTGCTCGCCTGGGTCATCTCCGGCTACATGGTCGCCATGACCATCGCCGTGCCGATCTACGGCAAGCTCGGTGACCTGTACGGGCGGCGGCGCATGATCCTCACCGGCACCGCCCTGTTCACCCTGGCCTCGGTGGCCTGCGGCCTGGCCCAGGACATGCCGCAGCTGGTGCTGGCCCGAGTGCTTCAGGGTATCGGCGCAGGCGGCATGGTATCGGTCAGCCAGGCAATCATCGGCGACTTCGTGCCGCCTCGTGAACGCGGCCGCTACCAGGGCTACTTCAGCAGCATGTACGCACTGGCCAGTGTCGCCGGGCCAGTGCTGGGCGGCTGGCTGACCGAGTACCTGTCCTGGCGCTGGGTGTTCTGGATCAACCTGCCGCTGGGGCTGACCGCGCTGTGGGTGATCCACCGGGCGCTGGACGGGTTGCCGGTCAAGCATCGCCAGGCCCAGGTCGACTACCTCGGCGCGGTGCTGATGATCCTCGGCCTGGGCAGCCTGCTGCTGGGCATCACCCTGGTCGGCCAGGGACATGCCTGGCAGTCGTCCGAAGTCCTGGCGTTGCTGGCCTGCGCGCTGCTGGGGCTGGCGGCGTTCGTAGCCCACGAGCGGCGCTGCCGCGAGCCATTGTTGCCTCTGGGCCTGTTCGGCAACCGGGTCGCGGTGCTGTGCTGGTGCGTGATCTTCTTCGCCAGTTTCCAGTCCATTTCGCTGACCATGCTGATGCCCCTGCGCTATCAGGGCATCACCGGCGCCGGCGCCGACAGCGCGGCGCTGCACCTGCTGCCACTGGCCATGGGGTTGCCCATCGGCGCCTTCACCGGTGGGCGCATGACCAGCCGCACCGGGCGCTTCAAGCCACAGATCCTCACAGGCGCGCTGTTGATGCCAATGGCCATCGCAGCCATGGCGCTGACGCCGCCGCAAGCCTGGTTACAGAGCGCGCTGTTCATGCTGCTGACAGGCATTGCCTGCGGCCTGCAATTTCCCACCTCGCTGGTGGGCACGCAAAGCGCGGTGGACAGCCAGGACATCGGCGTGGCGACCAGCACCACCAACCTGTTCCGCTCGCTGGGTGGGGCAATGGGGGTGGCGTGCATGTCCAGCCTGTTGCTGGCGTGGTTGCACCAGGGTGGCTTCGAAGTGCTGGGCAACCCGCTGCTGGGCAGCCTCAAGGCGGGCGAGACGGATCCGCACACCCAGGCGCGTTTGCTGGAAACCTTCCGCGACCTGTTGCTGGTCAGTGCCGGGGCTTCGCTGATCGGCCTGTTGGCGGCGCTGGCCTTGCCGGACAGACAGTTGCGCGGGCACTGAAAGTCGTGGGAGCGGGCTTGCCCCTCGATGCGTCCGCCCAGGCGACATCACGGCCTGAAGGTTGTCATCGCCGGGCAAGCCCGCTCCCGCGCTATTAATCCTGCGTTAACCGAAAAGGGATAACACTTCCTCACAATCGTTAACAAAGTGTCATTTGCGCAAGCCAGGGCTCAAGCGCAGCATATCCAGCCCGGTGTCGACCCATTTCTCGACATCGCCCAACAGGTCGAAGCTCTCCGGGAGCAGCAGCCAGCGGCCAATCAGGCCATCCACATAGGCAAACATGGCCACCGCAGCCCGGTCGATCTCGAGCTCGGCAGGCAACTGGCCACGACGTACTGCATTGCCCAAGGCCAGGGCAATGCTTTGATGGCAGTCCAGCACCGCGCCCTGACGCTGCTGGCGAATCTCACACATGTCGTCGGTGAACTCGCACTTGTGATGCAGGATTTCATTGATACGCCGGGTTCGGGCATCGAGCACCAACTCGTTGAACACTTGCAGCAACAGCTTGCGCATGCAGCCGAGCGGGTCGAGCTCATCCTCGCTTTCACTGGCGCGGGCCAGGTGGTCATGGGTCTCGTGCAGGCTGTCGAGCAGCGCCTGCACCAACTCGGCCTTGTTACTGAAGTGCCAGTAGATCGCCCCGCGAGTGACGCCGGCGAGCTCAGCGATGTCGGCCAGGGTGGTACGCGCTACCCCGCGCTTGTAGAAGGCCTTCTCCGCCGCCTCGATGATCTGGGCACGGGTTTCCTGGGCTTCTTCTTTGGTTCGACGGACCATGGCAGTACAACCTCATCAGGCCCCGCGCGCTCGATCTGGCGAGCGGGAATCAGGCCGGGGCAGACTCTTTCAGGGCCGCTCCCGGGTGGATTTGGGCGATCAGCGGTGGTCACTCACGACGCACCGGCACTATTTACAAACAACCATGAATGTAAGTATATTCCTTAGCAAGCTATTTATCCACCGGATAGCGTTTTTCTGACAAAGCACTTCCACTATATTCTTGAGCTCCCCTGCTCCTGCGACCCGAGGATCCTCATGCAATTCAAGCCAGCCGTAACCGCCCTGGTTTCCGCCGTGGCCCTGGCAACCCTGCTCAGTGGCTGTAAGAAAGAGGAAGCAGCGCCTGCGCCGCAGGCTCCTCAGGTCGGCGTCGTGACCGTACAACCGCAAGCCTTCACCCTGACCTCGGAACTGCCGGGGCGCACCAGCGCCTACCGTGTGGCCGAGGTCCGCCCACAGGTGAACGGCATCATTCTCAAGCGCCTGTTCAAGGAAGGCAGCGACGTCAAGGAAGGGCAACAGCTCTACCAGATCGACCCAGCCGTCTACGAGGCGAACCTGGCCAACGCCCAGGCCAACCTGCAGGCTACCCGCTCGCTGGCCGAGCGTTACAAGCAACTGATCGACGAGCAGGCCGTCTCCAAGCAGGAATACGATGACGCCAATGCCAAACGATTGCAGGCCGAGGCGTCGCTCAAGAGCGCCCAGATCGACCTGCGCTACACCAAGGTGCTGGCCCCGATCAGTGGCCGCGTCGGCCGCTCCTCGGTCACCGAAGGCGCCCTGGTGAACAACGGCCAGACCAACGCCATGGCCACCATCCAGCAGCTCGACCCGATCTACGTCGACGTCACCCAGTCCACCGCCGAGCTGCTCAAGCTGCGCCGTGACCTGGAAAGTGGCCAACTGCAGAAGGCCGGCGACAATGCCGCCCAGGTTCAGCTGGTGCTGGAAGACGGCAGCCTGTTCAAGCAACAGGGCCGCCTGGAGTTCTCCGAAGTCGCGGTCGACGAAACCACCGGCTCCGTCACCCTGCGCGCGATCTTCCCCAACCCCGACCACACCCTGCTGCCCGGCATGTTCGTGCATGCGCGGCTCAAGGCCGGGGTCAACGCCAACGCCATCCTGGCCCCGCAACAAGGCGTGACCCGTGACCTCAAGGGTGCACCGACCGCGCTGGTGGTCAACCAGGAAAACAAGGTCGAACTGCGCCAGCTCAAGGCCAGCCGTACCCTGGGCAGCGACTGGCTGATCGAGGAAGGCCTGAACCCGGGCGACCGCCTGATCACCGAAGGGCTGCAGTTCGTGCGACCCGGCGTCGAGGTCAAGGTCAGCGAAGCCACCAACGTCAAGAAGCCGGCCGGCCCTGCTCAGGCCAACACGGCCAAAGCTGACGCCAAAGCGGAGTAAACCATGTCGAAGTTCTTTATCGATCGCCCGATCTTCGCCTGGGTGATCGCCCTGGTGATCATGCTGGTCGGCGCCCTGTCGATCCTGAAGCTGCCGATCAACCAGTACCCGAGCATCGCCCCACCGGCCATCGCCATCTCCGTGACCTACCCGGGCGCCTCGGCGCAGACGGTGCAGGACACCGTGGTACAGGTGATCGAGCAGCAGCTCAACGGTATCGACAACCTGCGTTATGTGTCGTCGGAAAGTAACTCCGACGGCAGCATGACCATCACTGCCACCTTCGAGCAGGGCACCAACTCGGACACCGCGCAGGTTCAGGTACAGAACAAGCTGAACCTGGCCACCCCGCTGTTGCCGCAGGAAGTGCAGCAGCAAGGTATCCGCGTCACCAAGGCAGTGAAGAACTTCCTGCTGGTGATCGGCCTGGTGTCCGAAGACGGCACCATGACCAAGGACGACCTGGCCAACTACATCGTCTCCAACATGCAGGACCCGATCTCGCGGACCGCAGGCGTGGGCGACTTCCAGGTGTTCGGTGCGCAGTACGCCATGCGTATCTGGCTGGATCCGGCCAAGCTGAACAAGTTCCAGCTGACCCCGGTCGACGTGCGCACCGCGGTCGCCGCGCAGAACGTGCAGGTATCCTCCGGCCAGCTCGGCGGCCTGCCAGCACTGCCAGGTACCCAGCTCAACGCCACCATCATCGGCAAGACCCGTCTGCAGACCGCCGAGCAGTTCGAGAAGATCCTGCTCAAGGTCAATGCCGACGGCTCCCAGGTACGCCTGGGCGACGTGGCCCAGGTTGGCCTGGGCGGCGAAAACTACGCCATCAGCGCCCAGTACAACGGCAAGCCGGCCTCGGGCCTGGCGGTCAAGCTGGCCACCGGCGCCAACGCCCTGGATACCGCCAAGGCGCTGCGCACGACTATCAGCGACCTGGAGCCGTTCTTCCCGCCGGGGGTGAAGGCCGTATTCCCGTATGACACCACCCCGGTGGTCACCGAATCGATCAGCGGGGTGATCCACACCCTGATCGAAGCCGTGGTCCTGGTGTTCCTGGTGATGTACCTGTTCCTGCAGAACTTCCGCGCCACCATCATCACCACCATGACCGTGCCGGTGGTATTGCTGGGTACCTTCGGCATCCTCGCCGCCGCCGGCTTCAGCATCAACACCCTGACCATGTTCGCCATGGTCCTGGCCATCGGCCTGCTGGTGGACGATGCCATCGTCGTGGTGGAGAACGTCGAGCGGGTGATGTCCGAGGAAGGGTTGCCGCCCAAGGAGGCAACCAAGCGCTCCATGGAGCAGATCCAGGGAGCCCTCGTGGGTATCGCCCTGGTACTGTCGGCGGTACTGCTGCCGATGGCCTTCTTCGGCGGCTCCACCGGTGTGATCTATCGCCAGTTCTCCATCACCATCGTCTCGGCCATGGGCCTTTCGGTGCTGGTGGCGCTGATCTTCACCCCGGCCTTGTGCGCCACCATGCTCAAGCCGCTGAAGAAGGGCGAGCACCATGTGGCCAAGCGCGGCTTCTTCGGCTGGTTCAACCGCAACTTCGACCGCAGCGTCGTCGGCTATGAGCGTAGCGTTGGCACCATCCTGCGCAACAAGATCCCGTTCCTGCTGGCCTACGCCCTGATCGTGGTCGGCATGATCTGGCTGTTCGCACGCATCCCGACCGCATTCCTGCCGGAAGAAGACCAGGGCGTGCTGTTCGCCCAGGTACAGACCCCGGCCGGCTCCAGTGCCGAGCGCACCCAGGTGGTGGTCGACCAGATGCGTGAGTACCTGCTCGACAAGGAAGCCGACACAGTGGCGTCCGTGTTCACCGTCAACGGCTTCAACTTCGCCGGCCGCGGCCAGAGCTCGGGCATGGCATTCATCATGCTCAAGCCTTGGGGCGAGCGCTCGAAGGAGAACAGTGTGTTCGCCCTCGCCCAGCGCGCGCAGATGCACTTCTTCAGCTTCCGCGACGCGATGGTGTTCGCCTTCGCCCCGCCGGCGGTACTCGAACTGGGTAACGCCACCGGCTTCGACGTGTTCCTCCAGGACCGCGCCGGGGTCGGCCACGAGAAGCTGATGGAAGCGCGCAACCAGTTCCTGGCCAAGGCCGCGCAGAGCAAGATCCTCAGCGCCGTGCGTCCGAACGGCCTGAACGACGAGCCGCAGTACCAGCTGACCATCGACGACGAACGCGCCAGTGCCCTGGGCGTGACCATCGCCGATATCAACAACACCCTGTCGATCGCCCTCGGCGGTAGCTACGTCAACGACTTCATCGACCGTGGCCGGGTCAAGAAGGTCTACATCCAGGGTGCGCCAAACGCCCGGATGAGCCCGGAAGACCTGCAGAAGTGGTACGTGCGCAACGGCAAGGGCGAGATGGTGCCGTTCTCCTCCTTCGCCAAGGGCGAGTGGAGCTATGGCTCGCCGAAACTGTCGCGCTACAACGGCGTGGAAGCGGTCGAGATCCTCGGTACCCCGGCCCCGGGCTACAGTACCGGTGAGGCCATGGCCGAAGTCGAGCGTATCGCCGGCGAACTGCCAACCGGCATCGGCTACTCCTGGACCGGCATGTCCTACGAGGAAAAACTCTCCGGCTCGCAGATGCCGGCGCTGTTCGCCCTCTCGGTGCTGTTCGTGTTCCTCTGCCTGGCGGCGCTGTACGAAAGCTGGTCGATCCCGATCGCGGTCGTGCTGGTAGTGCCACTGGGTATCATCGGTGCCCTGCTCGCCACCAGCCTGCGCGGCTTGTCCAACGACGTGTACTTCCTGGTCGGCCTGCTGACCACCATCGGCCTGGCGGCGAAGAACGCCATCCTGATCGTCGAGTTCGCCAAGGAGCTGCACGAACAGGGCAAAAGCCTGTACGACGCAGCCATCGAGGCCTGCCGCATGCGTCTGCGCCCGATCATCATGACCTCGCTGGCGTTCATCCTCGGCGTGGTACCGTTGACCATCGCCAGCGGCGCTGGCGCCGGCAGCCAGCACGCCATCGGCACCGGTGTGATCGGCGGCATGATCAGCGCCACCGTGCTGGCCATCTTCTGGGTACCGCTATTCTTCGTCGCAGTGTCGTCGCTGTTCGGCAGCAAAGAGCCGAAAGAACACGCCACCCCTGAAACTCCACGTTATGAGGCTGGGCAATGACCAAGTCTTTGTTGTCCCTGGCGGTAACCGCCTTCATCCTCGGCGGTTGCTCGCTGATCCCCGACTACCAGACGCCAGAGGCGCCGGTGGCCGCGCAGTGGCCGCAAGGCCCTGCGTACTCGCCGACCCAATCGGCCGACGTCGCCGCGGCCGAACAGGGCTGGCGCCAGTTCTTCCACGACCCGGCGCTGCAGCAACTGATCCAGACGTCGCTGGAAAACAACCGCGACCTGCGGGTCGCGGCGTTGAACATCGACGCCTACCGCGCGCAGTACCGCATCCAGCGCGCCGACCTGCTGCCGGCGGTTTCCGCCAATGGCAGCGGCAGCCGCCAGCGGATGCCGGCGAACATGTCGCAGACCGGCGAATCCACCATCAGCAGCCAGTACTCGGCCACCCTGGGTGTCAGCGCCTATGAGCTGGACCTGTTCGGCCGGGTGCGCAGCCTGACCCAGCAGGCCCTGGAAACCTACCTGTCCAGCGAACAGGCGCGCCGCTCCACGCAGATCAGCCTGGTGGCCAGCGTGGCCAACGCCTACTACACCTGGCAGGCCGACCAGGCGCTGCTGAAGCTGACCGAAGAAACGCTCAAGACGTACGAAGAGAGCTACAACCTGACCCGCCGCAGCAATGAGGTGGGCGTGGCCTCGGCCCTGGACCTGAGCCAGGCGCGCACTGCCGTCGAAGGCGCTCGCGTCAAGCTGTCGCAGTACCAGCGCCTGGTCGCCCAGGACCTGAACAACCTCACAGTGCTGGTAGGTACCGGCGTGCCGGCCAACCTGCCCAAGCCGCTGGAGCTCAATGCCGACCAGCTGGCCGAAGTGCCGGCCGGCCTGCCGTCCGACATCCTGCAGCGCCGCCCCGACATCCAGGAGGCCGAGCACCTGCTCAAGGCCGCCAACGCCAACATCGGCGCGGCGCGGGCCGCGTTCTTCCCGAGCATCAGCCTGACCGCCAACGCCGGTACCCTGAGCCCGGACATGGGCGGGCTGTTCAAGGGCGGTTCGGGCACCTGGCTGTTCCAGCCGCAGATCAACCTGCCGATTTTCAACGCCGGCAGCCTGCGCGCCAGCCTGGACTACTCGAAGATCCAGAAGGACATCAACGTCGCCAAGTACGAAAAGACCATCCAGACTGCCTTCCAGGAAGTCGCCGATGGCCTGGCCGCACGCAAGACGTTCGAAGAGCAGCTGCAGGCGCAACGCGACCTGGTCGCGGCCAACCAGGACTACTACCGCCTGGCCGAGCGCCGCTACCGCATCGGTATCGACAGCAACCTGACCTTCCTCGATGCCCAGCGCAACCTGTTCAGCGCCCAGCAGTCGCTGATCGGTGATCGCCTGTCGCAGTTGGTCAGCGAGGTCAACCTGTACAAGGCCCTCGGCGGCGGCTGGTACGAGCAGACCCAGCAGCAGGCTTCGATCCAGACACCGAAAGGCTGACTGGCCCGCTGACAGCATCAAGCCCACCCTTGCGGTGGGCTTTTTGTTGCGCAGTCACATTGCGTTCGATAACCGCCCCGTTCCGCTTGCAACGAATTGCCTAGCCCCCACCCTCCCCCGCACCATCGCCCCCGCAACGTTGCACAAGTTCTCTCTAAAGATGCCCATCCCTGCGGCCGCACCCGCAGCGACCCGGCTCGCCCAATAAAAACAAGAGATCCACGACAGATGAGCACTTTGCAACCCGCACGCCAGCTGCTGCCCGGCCTGTTGGCCCTGTCCTGCGCCCTGCCCGGCGTGGCCGCCGAAGGTGGCTTCCTGGAAGACGCCAAGGCCAGCCTCAACCTGCGCAACTTCTACATCAACCGCAACTTCGTCGACCCGGCCAACCCCCAGGGCAAGGCCGAGGAATGGACCCAGAGCTTCATTCTCGATGCCCGCTCCGGCTTCACCCAGGGCACCGTCGGTTTCGGCATCGATGTGCTGGGGCTGTACTCGGTCAAGCTCGATGGAGGCAAGGGCACAGCCGGCACCCACCTGCTGCCGGTACATGACGACGGCCGCCCGGCGGACGATTTCGGCCGACTGGGGGTAGCGTTCAAGACGCGCCTGTCGCAGACCGAACTCAAAGTCGGCGAATGGATGCCGGTGCTGCCGATCCTGCGTTCGGACGATGGCCGCTCGCTGCCGCAGACGTTCCGCGGCGGCCAGCTCACCTCGAAGGAGATCGACGGCCTGACCCTGTACGCCGGCCAGTTCCGCGGCAACAGCCCGCGCAACGATGCGAGCATGGAAGACATGTTCATGCAGGGGCGCACCGGTATCACCTCCGACCGCTTCAACTTCGCCGGCGGCGAATACAGCTTCAACGACAAACGCACGATGCTCGGCCTGTGGGATGCCCGACTAAAAGACATCTATCGCCAGCAGTATCTGAACCTGGTGCACAGCCAGCCGTTGGGCGACTGGACCTTGGGCGCCAACCTGGGCTACTTCCTCGGCAAGGAGGATGGCAGCGCCCGCGCCGGCGACCTGGACAACCGCACCGCCTCGGCCATGCTCTCGGCGCGCTACCAGGGCCACACCTTCTATATCGGCCTGCAGAAGGTCAGTGGCGACGACGCCTGGATGCGGGTCAACGGCACCAGTGGCGGCACGCTGGCCAACGACAGTTACAACGCCAGCTTCGACAACGCCAAGGAGCGCTCCTGGCAACTGCGTCACGACTTCAATTTCGTCACCGTCGGCATCCCCGGCCTGACCTTGATGAACCGCTACATCAAAGGCGACAACGTGCATGCCGGAGGGGTGGACGATGGCAAGGAATGGGCCCGGGAGACCGAGTTGGCCTATGTGGTGCAAGCCGGGACATTCAAGGACCTGTCGGTGAAGTGGCGTAATTCGACCATGCGCAGGGATTTCAGCAGCAACGCGTTCGATGAGAACCGCTTGATTGTCAGCTACCCGTTCAATCTCCTTTGAGGCCATCGCGGGGCAAGCCCACTCCCAAGCCGTCCGCACAATGCAGGAGCGGCGAGTGAGTGGGTTGCCCGCAATTGGACATGTCGCAAGGTAAATAACTAAAAAACATATTCAAATCAAATAACATTCTTTGACGTTATATGTAACAAGCCGCTAAAACCAAGCTCCGATCCCCGCACCAGAGCCCGAGCATGGACCTCCGCCAACTGCGCTATTTCATCGCCCTCACCGAATACCGCAGTTTCGTCCGCGCCGCCGACGCCATGGGCATCACCCAACCCGCCTTCAGCCGCGCAATCCAGAACCTCGAACATACCTTTGGCTGCTCCCTGGTCGATCGCGCCAGCAAGGCATTGCCCCCCACCCCCGAGGGCCAAGTGGTGTTGCAACATGCCCGTCGCCTGGTCCAGGGCGCCGCGCAACTGAACAACGACGTCCTGCAGATGACCAAGCTCGATGCCGGAGAGCTGCACTTCGGCAGCGGCCCGGCCCTGGCCGTGCGCCTGGTGCCCCAGGCCCTGCAACATTTCATCAGCACTCATCCCGGTATCCGCACCGACCTGCTGGTGGACAATGCCGAGCGCCTGGGCCAGGCCCTGCGTCGCGAGCAGATCGAGTTTTTCGTCGATGACGTGCGGCCCTTCGAGGCCGATCCCAACTTCCATACCGAGGCACTGTCCCCACGCCCAGGCCTGTTCTTCTGCCGCCCCGGGCACCCATTGCTGGCCAAGGACAGCCTGTCGACCAACGACCTGTTCGCCTACCCGCTGGCCAGCGCCCTGCTGGCCCCCGGCGTGCGCAAACGCCTGGCCAATCTCAGCGGACGCACCGACTTCACCCCGCACCTGCAGACCGAGCACCTGGCGGTGCTGCGCAGCGTGGTGCTGGCCAGCGACGCCATCGGCACGGCCAGCGAAGAAGCGGTGGCCGAGGACCTGGCCGCCGGCCATCTGGTGCGTCTGCACTGGCGCAACCTGCCGCCAGGTCTGGAAGTACTCAGCGTGCGCTGTGGAGTGATCAGTCGCAGCGGCCAGCGCCTGTCACCGGCGGCGCGGGCAATGATCGACACCCTGGTCAGCCTGGATGCTGCCCCATCGCCCGCAGACGTGGCGCATCGACAATCTCCACCTCGCCATAGCCCAGGCGCACCACGCCGGCCTGTTCGAGGCTCCTGAGGATCTGGTTGATGGTCTGGCGCGACAGCGACAGCATCAAGGCCAGCTGTTCCTGGGACACCTGCAACCGCCATTGGGCTATATCGCGCTCACCGTAGCCCTCGGCCATCTGCACCAACCGTTGTGCCACCCGCGGCGCGGCGGCCAGCAGGCTCTGCTGCTCGAGGGCGACGAACACCCAGCGCAACTTGTGGCTCATCAGCAGGGCCAGGTCGCGCCAGTGCTCTGGCTGGCAGGCCAACCACTCCAGCAACGGCGCCTGGGGAATCCACAGTAGGCGTGTCGGCCCCTCGGCATAGGCGTCATGGGTGCGCGGCTGGCCATCGAACAGGCTGATCTCGCCGAACCAGTGGGGTGACTCGACCAGCGTCAGCAACGCCTCCTTGCCTGCGCTGCTGACCGCCCCGACCCGCATCGCCCCTTCGAGTACCGCATACAGGCCACACGGCGCATCGCCGCGCTGGAACAGACGCTGCCCTGCTGCCAGCTCACGCGGACGGCCCAGGGCCAGCAGACTATCCTGAACGGTAACGGGCAACTGCCGGAACCATTGGCCATGCAGCAGTTGAGTACGCGGATCGTGCATGGCACCTCGCAAAGCGAACTCTGTCGGCCAGGCGACAGACGACAATGAATGAACAGGGGCAAGCTGTGCTCACCCCTGATGGAGGAACAACAATGAAAAAACTCATCGAGCACCTGAGTCAATACGCGGCCTACCACCGCGACCCACGCAACATCGCCACCCACTTCATCGGCATTCCGCTGATCGTGCTGGCCGTGGCCGTGCTGCTGTCACGCCCGGGCTGGGACGTGGCGGGCCTCTGGCTGTCGCCGGCACTGCTGCTGGCGATCTGGTCGGTGTGGTTCTACCTGCGCCTGGACCTGCGTTTCGGCCTGGTGATGGGCCTGCTGCTGGGCTTGTGCCTGTGGGCCGGCCAGGCGCTGGCCGTGCAGAGTACCGGGCTGTGGTTGAGTGCCGGGCTGGGTGCGTTCGTGGTGGGCTGGATCATCCAGTTCGTCGGACATGCCTACGAAGGGCGCAAGCCGGCATTCGTCGATGACCTCAGCGGGCTGATCGTCGGGCCGCTGTTCGTGGTGGCGGAGCTGGCGTTCATGGCTGGGCTGTGCGGCGAGCTGAAAAAGGCCGTGGAGGCCAATGCCGGGCCTGTCGCCGTTCGCCAGAAGAAAGCAGTCATCTGAAGTAGTCGCGGGGCAAGTCGCATCGGCGGTGCGCCTATGCGACTTGCCCCCGATGCGTTACTGCCTGGACTCCACCCCAAGTTCATCCCACACCGACTCGGCCAGGTGGAACGTGGCATTGGCCGCCGGGATCCCGCAGTAGATCGCGCTCTGCATGATCACTTCCTTGATTTCCTCCCGCGTCACACCATTGTTGGCGGCCGCGCGCAGGTGCAGCTTGAGTTCGTCGTTGCGGTTCATGCCGATCAGCATGGCGATGGTGATCAGGCTGCGGGTGTGCCGGGGCAGGCCGGGGCGGGTCCAGATATCGCCCCAGGCGTGCCGGGTGATCATCTCCTGGAACTCGCCGTTGAAATCATTGAGCTTTTCCAGGCTGCGGTCCACGTGGGCATCGCCGAGCACCGCGCGACGCACCTGCATGCCGGCTTCGTAACGTTGTTTCTCATCCATGGCAGGTTCCTCAGCGGGCCAGCAGGAAATCGAGCACACGGGCGGTGAAGGCCGCGCCGATCTCGACGTTGGACAGGTGCGCCGCCGGGAACTCGGCATAGGTCGCGTTGACGATGCGGCTGTGCATGAAGCGGCCATGCTCAGGCGTGGTGACCACGTCCGCTGTGCCCGCCACCACCAGCGTCGGCACCTGGATGCGCCCCAGCTGTTCACGGTAATCGGCATCACGTACCGCCGCGCAGTTGGCCGCATAGCCTTCTGGGCTGGTGTGCGCGAGCATCTGGCAGATGCGCTGGGCCTCGGCCGGCTGCGCCTGGGCGAAGGCCGGGGTGAACCAACGGGCGATGGAGCCGTCGCGCAGGTCCGCCATGGCTTGCTGCCCCCCCTTGAGCACCGTGTCGATGCGAGAGTTCCAGACCTCGTCGTTGGCGATCTTTGCCGCGGTGTTGCACAGGGTCAGGCTGTGCAGGCGGTGGCCGGCGTTGATGCCCAGCCACTGGCCGATCAGACCGCCCATGGACAGGCCGACGAAGTGCGCATGCTCGATGTCCAGCGCATCGAGCAGGGCCAGCACGTCGCCCCCCAGCTGTTCGATGCTGTAGGGGCCTTGAGTGACCAGCGAGCCGCCATGGCCACGGGTGTCGTAGCGCAGCACGCGAAAGTGTTCGCTCCAGGCGGGAATCTGCTCATCCCACATGCCCAGGTCGGTGCCCAGGGAGTTGGACAGCACCAGCACCTGCGCATCGGCCGGACCATCGAGTTGGTAGTTCAGTACGCCATCGGCCAGTTGCAAATGCGCCACAGCGGTCTCCTATCAGGCAGTGAAACGTTGATGTTCGGCCACGGCGCGCGCCACCCAGACGCGGGCCTGGCCCAGGTAATGGGTGGGGTCGAGCAGGCGGTCGAGCTCTTCGCCGGACAACTCGGCGTTGACCTGCGGCTCATCACCGAGCACTGCACGCAGATGGCGCCCTTCGGCCACGGCGCGCTGGCAGCACTGCTCCAGCAGGTGATGGGCACGGTCGCGGCCCAGGCGTTGGGCGAGGACGATACTGACCGCCTCGGCCAGCACCAGGCCCTGGGTGAGGTCGAGGTTGCGGCGCATGCGTTCGGCGTCCACCTCCATGCCTTCGGCGATTAGCTGGGCCTGGCGCAAGGCACCGGAGACCAGGCAGCAGATCTCCGGCAGGGTTTCCCACTCGGCATGCCACAGACCGAGGCTGCGTTCGTGCTCCTGGGGCATCGCGCTGAACAAGGTCGAGAGCAGCCCGGGCACACGGGTAGCGGCGCCGATCAGCACCGCCGCCCCGACCGGATTGCGCTTGTGCGGCATTGTCGAGGAACCGCCCTTGCCCGGTGCGGCGGGTTCGAACAGCTCACCCGCCTCGGTCTGCATCAGCAGGCTGACGTCACGACCGAACTTGCCCAGGCTACCAGCGACCAGGCCCAGCACCGAAGCGAACTCCACCAGGCGGTCACGCTGGGTGTGCCATGGCTGTTCAGGCAAGGCCAGCTTCAGTTGCGCGGCCAGGGCCTCGGCCACCGGCAGCGCTTTGCTGCCCAGCGCCGCCAGGCTGCCGGAAGCGCCACCGAACTGCAGCACCAGCAGGCGCGGGCGCAGTTCCTTGAGGCGTTGCCGATGGCGAGTCAGGGCGCCAAGCACACCGGCCAGCTTCATGCCCAGCGTCACCGGCGTGGCATGCTGCAGCCAGGTCCGCCCCACCAGCGGCGTGTCGGCATGCTGCAATGCCTGATGCGCCAGAGTATCGGCCAGCTTGCCGAGATCGTTTTCGAGCAATCCCAGGGCCTCGCGCAGTTGCAGCACCAGGCCGCTGTCCATCGCATCCTGGCTGGTGGCGCCCAGGTGCACGTAGCGCTCGGCCTCGGGTACGCCACTGGCAACCACCTTGCCCAGGGCCTTGACCAGCGGGATCGCCGAATTGCCGGCCACCGCGATGGCGTCGGCCAGCGCCCGGGCATCGTAGCGCTCGGCCTTGCAGGCCGCCTCGATGGCAGTCACCGCCGTGTGCGGCACCAGCCCGGCGGCCGCTTCGGCGCGGGCCAGGGCCGCCTCGAAGTCGAGCATGCCCTGCAGCCGGCCCCGGTCGGAGAAAACCTCGCGCATGGCCGGGGCGGTGAAGTAGGCGTCGAACAGTTGGTTGCTCATGCAACGTCCTTAGTGATCGTGGTGCAGGTACGCCGCCTGCTTCGGCAGGCGCAGGCTGAACAGGAAAGCCACCGCCATCATGGCGGTCACGTACCAGTAGAAGGTGTTCTCCATCCCCAAGGTTTTCAAGCCCAGTGCCACGTATTCGGCCGAGCCGCCGAACACCGCGTTGGCCACGGCGTAGGCCAGCCCCACGCCCAATGCGCGAACCTGTGGCGGGAACATCTCGGCCTTCACCAGACCGCTGATGGAGGTGTAGAAGCTGACGATGCACAAGGCCAGGGTCACCAGCACGAAGGCCATGAACGGGCTGGTCACGGTCTTCAGCGCCATCAGCAAGGGGACGGTGAAGAGCGTCCCCAGGGCGCCGAACAGCAGCATCGAATTACGCCGACCGATGCGGTCGGAGAGCATGCCGAACAGCGGCTGCAGGATCATGAACAGGAACAGCGCGCCGGTCATGACGAAACTGGCGCTCTTGGCGTTCATGCCGGCGGTGTTGACCAGGTACTTCTGCATGTAGGTGGTGAAGGTATAGAAGATCAGCGAACCACCGGCGGTATAGCCCAGCACGGTGATGAATGCGGCGGCGTGGTTGCGGAACAGCCCGCTGATACTGCCGGCATCCTTGTCCTGGCGGGTCTCGGCGCTGCTGGTCTCCTTCAGCGAACGGCGCAGCATCAGCGAGATCAACGCGGCAATGGCACCGACCACGAACGGGATGCGCCAGCCATAGGCGCGCAGTTCGTCCTCGGTGAGCAGTTGCTGCAGGATCACCACCACCAGCACCGCCAGCAACTGGCCGCCGATCAGGGTGACGTACTGGAACGAGGCAAAGAAACCGCGTTGGCCACGCAGCGCCACTTCGCTCATGTAGGTGGCGGTGGTGCCGTACTCACCACCCACCGACAGCCCCTGGATCAACCGCGCCAGCAACAGCAGCGCCGGCGCCCAGGTGCCGATGCTGGCGTAGGTGGGCAGGCAGGCGATGATCAGCGAGCCGCCACACATCATCAGCACCGAGATCATCAGCGAGTTCTTGCGCCCGTGACGGTCGGCCAGGCGGCCGAAGATCCAGCCGCCGATAGGGCGCATCAGGAAGCCCGCGGCGAACACGCCGGCGGTGTTGAGCAACTGCACCGTGGGGTCGTCGGAGGGGAAGAAGGCCGGGGCAAAGTAGATGGCGCAGAAGGCGTAGACATAAAAGTCGAACCATTCCACCAGGTTGCCCGACGAGGCGCCGACGATGGCGAAGATGCGTTTACTGCGCTCTTCGCCGGTGTAATAGGTTGAGGTCATGGTGCGTTTGCTCCTGGAGGGTCACAGGTAATTCTAGACATACCTGGTTACACACTCGTTCCGCCTTGCCCGTGTGTCATGGCTACCGGCCTCATCGCGGGAGCGATGGGTTCCAAAGGATCAGATCCTTTCAATAGCCAACGCCAAGCCCTGCCCAACGCCCACACACATGGTCGCCAACCCCTTGCGCCCGCCGCTCTTCTCCAGCTGATGCAACGCCGTCAGCACCAGACGTGCCCCGCTCATGCCCAGCGGATGCCCCAGGGCGATGGCGCCACCGTTGGGGTTCACCTGCGGTGCGTCGTCTGCCACACCCAGCTCGCGCAACACCGCCAGGCCCTGGCTGGCAAAGGCTTCATTGAGTTCGATGACATCGAAGTCGGCCACGGCAATGCCAAGGCGCTCGGTCAGCTTGCGCACCGCGGGTACCGGGCCGATGCCCATCACCCGTGGCGCCACACCGGCGCTGGCCATGCCCAGTACCCGGGCACGTGGGGTCAGACCGTGCGTTTTCACCGCCTCGGCCGACGCCAGAATCAGCGCGGCGGCACCGTCGTTGACACCCGAGGCGTTGCCAGCGGTAACGGTCTTCGCCGGGCCGTTGACCGGCTTGAGCTTGGCCAGCGCCTCCAGCGTGGTCTGCGGGCGCAGATGTTCGTCGTGCTCGACCACCGTCTCACCCTTGCGGTGCTGGATACACACCGGCACGATTTCCTCGGCGAAAAAGCCGGCGGCCTGCGCGGCGGCAGCCTTCTGCTGGCTGCGCAGGGCGAAGGCATCCTGGTCGGCACGCGATACCTGATAATCATCGGCGACGTTGTCGGCGGTCTCGGGCATCGAGTCCACACCGAACTGGGCATTCATCAACGGATTGACGAAACGCCAGCCGATGGTGGTGTCCTCGAGCTTCATGTTGCGCGAGTAGCCGCTCTCGGCCTTGCCCATCACGAACGGTGCGCGGGACATCGACTCGACGCCACCGGCAATCGCCAGCTCCATCTCGCCGCTGGCGATGGCCCGGAAGGCGCTGCCGACGGCATCCATGCCCGAGGCGCACAGGCGGTTGAGGGTCACGCCTGGGATGCTGTGTGGCAAGCCGGCCAGCAACAGCGCCATGCGCGCCACGTTACGGTTGTCCTCGCCAGCCTGGTTGGCGCAGCCGAAGAACACTTCGTCGAGCCGGTCCCATTGCACACCCGGGTTACGCTCGATCAATGCCTTGAGCGGCACTGCCGCCAGGTCATCGGCGCGCACGCCGGCCAGGGCCCCGCCGAAACGGCCAATAGGGGTACGAACAGCGTCGCAGATGAAGACGTCACGCATCAGGCTTCTCCTGCCGTCTGGCCATGGGCGGCGGCGGTACGCGCCTCGAGGTCGCGCAAAGCGGACAGCTCTACCTCGCTTGGTGCCGCGGTTTGCTGTACGTTCTCGGCAAAGCGGATCGCCCAGCCAGTGGCTTTGATGATCTGCTCACGGGTCACGCCTGGGTGGATCGAGGTGACCACGAACTCGTGGGTACCTGCCTCCGGCTCCATGATGCACAGGTCGGTAATGATGCCGACCGGCCCCTCACCCGGCAGGCCCAGGCGCTGGCGCGAATCGCCGCCTTCGCCATGGCCGACCGAGGTGATGAAGTCGAGCTTGTCGACGAAGGCACGCGGCGACTGCTTGAGGATGATCAGCACCTGCTTGGCGGAGCCGGCGATCTCCGGCGCGCCGCCTGCCCCCGGCAGACGGGTCTTCGGTGCGTGGTAGTCACCGACCACGGTGGTGTTGATGTTGCCGAAGCGGTCAACCTGGGCGGCGCCGAGAAAGCCGACGTCGATGCGCCCGCCTTGCAGCCAGTAGCGGAAGATCTCGCCGGTCGGCACCACGGTGTCGGCGGTCTCGGCCAGCTCGCCGTCCCCGATGGACAGCGGCAGCACGCTGGGTTTGGCACCGATCGGGCCGGACTCGTAGATCAGCACCACGTCAGGCGACGAGGTCAGGCGCGCCAGGTTGGCGGCCTTGGACGGCAGGCCGATACCAACGAAGCAGACAGCGCCGTTGCGCAGGCGACGGGCGGCGGCGACGGTCATCATTTCGGAAGTGGAGTAGCTCATTGCGCGGCCTCCGCGGTGCTGGCCAGCCTGGCCTGGAATTCGGTGAAGTCATCGGTGCCACGGATATAGGTGTCGATCCAGGCAGTGAACGACTCACGGTTGCGGGCAATCGGGTCCCAGGCCTGGTAGAAACGGTTGTCGCGCTCGTAGTAGCCATGGGCGTAGGACGGGTGGGCGCCGCCGGGCACCAGGCACACCGCGCTGAGGGCCCAGGTCGGCAGCACACAGGCATTCATCGGTGCCTGCAGGTCATCGACGATCTCCTCGACGGTAACAATGCAGCGCTTGGCTGCCAGCGCCGCTTCCTTCTGCACGCCGAGGATGCCCCACAGCAGCACGTTGCCCTTGCGGTCGGCCTTCTGCGCATGGATCACGGTGACGTCCGGGCGCACCGACGGCACGGCGGCGAGCACTTCGCCGGTGAACGGGCAAGTGACGGACTTGATCAGCGGGTTGACCTTCGGCAGGTCGGAGCCGGCGTAGGCGCGCAGCACCGCGAACGGCAGGCCGGAGGCGCCGGCGACATAGGCGTTGGCCAGGTCGGCGTGGCTGTGCTCCTCGATCTCGATGGCGTGGGGCCACTGTTTCTCCACCGCGTCGCGCAGGCGGTGCAGCGAACCGACACCGGGGTTGCCACCCCAGGAGAAGATCAATTTGCGCGCGCAGCCGGCGCCAATCAGTTGGTCGTAGATCAGGTCCGGGGTCATGCGCACCAGGGTCAGGTCGCGCTTGCCCTGGCGGATGATCTCGTGGCCGGCGGCGGTCGGGATCAGGTGGGTGAAACCTTCGAGGGCGACACTGTCGCCATCCTGGATGAACTGCTTCACGGCCTCGTGAAGCGAGAGGGTTGCTGCCATTGGAGACTCCTGGTCAGGTCGAGTCGGGTCAGTGAGCAGCGGACCGATGCATCGCTGCGATGGGCCCAGATTAAGGAGACTGAGGGGGTTATCTCAATCCGATAATCGCACTTTTGTGCGATTATCGAACCATTTGTTACCCTGCTAAATATACGCTCCTGCAGGAGCGAGCCACCCAGACCTCAGGTCGCATCCGCGTGGCTGACCAACCCTTTCACCACTACAGCCACCGCGGCCAATGCCGCTGGCACCAGCAGTGCCGTCAGCACCTGCTCGAAATTCCACCCCAACCCCAGCAGCGTAGCCCCGCTCCAGGCGCCGAGAATCGCGCCGAAGCGACCGATCCCGAGCATCCAGGAAACGCCTGTGGCACGGCCTTGGGTCGGATAGAAGCGCGCCGCCAGCGAGGGCATGGCCGATTGCGCGCCGTTCACGCACATGCCGGCAACCAGCACCAGGGTCGCCAGCAAGGTGATGTTGCCCAGGCTCTGTCCAACGGCGTAGGCGAACACACCTGCCAGCAAGTAGAAGATGCCAATCACCTTGTGCGGGTTGAAGCGGTCCATTGCCCAACCCACTGCCACCGCGCTCAGCACTCCGCCAAACTGGAACAATGCGCCGATGAAGGCGGCCTGCTCCATGCTTGCGCCGCTGTCGCGCATCAGTGTCGGCAGCCAGCTGGTCAGCAGGTAGACGATCACCAGGCCCATGAAATAGGTCAGCCACAACAATACGGTGCCCAGGCCATAGGTACCCGAGAAGATCACCGCAAACACGTTGCGCGCCGCCACCGCCTTCTGTTCCGGCACGCTGAAGCTCGATGCCTGGGCCACCTGTTCAGGATTGATCGGCGCCAGGGTCTTGCGCACCTTGTCGGCGCCGCGATTGCGCACCACCAGAAAGCGCGCCGACTCCGGCAACCAGGCCAACAGCACCACTGCCAGCAGCAGCGGCAGCACGCCACCGATCACCAGCAGGCTGTGCCAGCCGTAGGCCGGAATCAGCTTGGCCGAGATGAAGCCACCGCCGGCCATGCCCAGGTTGAAACCACAGAACATGCTGGTCACCAGCAACGACTTGAGGCGCTCCGGGGTGTATTCCGACAACAAGGTGGTGGCGTTGGGCATGCCAGCCCCCAGGCCCAGGCCGGTCAGAAAGCGCAACACCAGCAATTGGTCGACATTGCTCGCGTAGGCCGAGGCCAGGCTGAAGCCACCGAACACCAGTACCGCGCCCACCAGCACGCCCTTGCGTCCGAAGCGGTCAGCCAGCGGGCCGGAGCCGAGGGCGCCGAACACCATGCCGATCAGCGCGGCGCTCATCACCGGGCCGAGACTGGCCCGGTCGATGCCCCACTCCTGGGACAGCGCCGGGGCGATGAAGCCCATGGCGGCGGTGTCCAGGCCATCGAGAAAGACGATCAGGAAGCACAGGATCACCACCCGCCACTGATAACGGGACAGCGGCTGGGCGTTGATGAAGGACTGGACGTCGAGGCAGTTGCCGACAGCGGATTGCGGTTTGTTCATTATTGTTATCCGGGAGTTGGGCGCAGGCAGGCTACCGCGCAGGGCGGATGCACTGGAACAGGAAACAGCGGATATGACGGCCGAGGCTCAGCCGGAGTGCAGTAGCACCGTGCGCGGGCGTAGCCGCGACAGCGAAGGGACAGTGGTCATGGGGATGCCCTCGGGCCTGTTGTTATTATCCGGTCGGCGCAGCCGACACGTGCGACAGACATTAATCAGCGGGCGTGGGCGGCGCAATTCGTCGAGAGCGACACTGTGCGTTTATCGAACAGGAAACGGCGAAGGCATGCTCAACGGGGCCTCATCGCTGGCAAGCCAGCTCCCACAGGGATGACGCTTGGCTTGAGATCAGTGCCGGCGATGGGGCGCAGCGCGCCCCCGCCGGGCCTCAGCCAAACAGCTGATGGCACAGGTCCCTGCTGGCCGCCAGCAGGATCGGCAGGAACCGTTGCTCCAACTCCCCACGGCTGACGCGGCCGACATGGGTGCTGACATTCAGCGCCGCCAGCACCTGGCCGGAGGCGTCATAGATCGGTACCGCAATCGATCGCAAGCCCTGCTCCAGCTCCTGGTCGACCACGCACCAGCCCTGCTCACGCACCTGCTGGATACACGCGAACAATGAGGCCGGGTCGTGCAGGGTACGGCTGGTACGGGCCTTGAGGTCGGCACGCTCCAGGTATTCGTGCAGGCTGGCATCGTCCAGCGCTGCCAGGAGGATGCGGCCCATCGAAGTGCAATAGGCCGGCAACCGTCCGCCGACCGAAAGGTCCACCGAGATCAGCCGTTCGACGGTGGCGGAGCGCGCAATATAAAGGATGTCATCGCCTTCCAATGTGGCCATGTTGGCCGCTTCATGGAGCTGGTCGCTGATGCGATCCAGGTAAGGCTGGGCCGACACCGCCAATGGCGTGGATGACAGGTAGGCATGACCAAGGGTCAACACTTTGGGCAACAGCGAATAGGTACGCCCGTCAGTGGTCGCGTAACCCAGCTTCATCAGGGTATGCAGGCAGCGCCGCACCGCGGCCCGCGGGATCTCCGTTCGGTGGCTGATCTGGGCGATGGTCAGGTGGCGCTTGCGCTCCTGGAAGGCCTGGATCACTGCCAGGCCACGGGCCAGGGAGGTCATGAAGTCGGGGTCGCCGGTGAATGCCTGGATGCGCTTGGCCGCCGACGCCACGATCGGCGGGGCCAGGGTGGGGCTGCTACTGCGTGCGGGCTCGTTGGCTGACTGGCCGCTGGTTTCTTCGCTCATGGACATGCCTCAAAAAAATCGCTACCTCGTGCGATTATCGAACGAACGGCCGATAATCGCAATTGACCGCTGACACTTTTGCTTATACCTTTCCCCTGCCACATGTGGCTTCTTTGGAGAGACTGGTCAGGTACCCACCGTAGAAGTCCCAGGCAACGGCCTCGCCCCTCAGCGAGGCCGTTTTCATTTCTGACAGTGCCCGGCGAACTTTGCTGGCACATCGGCTTGAACCTTTTGAATGTCTGCACGACAAAGGGTTTATAGGCTGCACAACAAACTTCAGGTCTATTGTCAGTTGCAGGTAAAGAACGATAGCCTTCAACCGGGCGATTGCTATAATTGCCGGTGTTGATTGCAAGCACCGTTTAACGGATCCAATCGACGCACTTTCGTTGCCTTGCGACTGCCAGCCCCTGTCTTTGCTGTGGCTTGCCGTGCGCTGCACCGCAGCTTGCCAACTCACACATTGCCATTTCGGTTTCGGTGCAATGAATTGTTCGGCTTGCCGACATATCCGCATTCTGCGTGTGTATTTAAAGGCTGACGCCCAACTTCAACCTATTCAGGTATTACTGTGACGAAAGAAGAACTGCGCGCGGAACTCGAGCGCCAGGCTGAACGTTACAAGGATGTTTACGGTGGTGAAGTCACCACCTATGCCGCGCAACCCGATCCGGAACGCAAGCCCTGGCGTAAACGTGCCAGCATTCTCGACCAGGCGTTCGCCCAGGAAATCGAGAAGATCGAAAAGGAACTGCGCAGCGACGACAACTGAAGCCGATCGATGCCAATGCGCCATCACCCAGGAAGGGTTTGCGGCGAGGTATGCCGGGGAAAACCTGTGATATGAAATGGAATCACACAAATTTCATACAGTCGTTTTAATTGCGCAAGTCCAGTAAAAATCACCTCAAATAGCTGATTTTTCTGAATTTTATCGATTTTTAGCGGCGTTTTTTTGCGATTACCCGGCACCTGACTGCTTGTGCCAT
Source organism: Pseudomonas sp. FG36 (assembly GCF_057809275.1). NCBI lineage: Bacteria > Pseudomonadati > Pseudomonadota > Gammaproteobacteria > Pseudomonadales > Pseudomonadaceae > Pseudomonas > Pseudomonas sp. FG36. Next base: position 56,436 of record NZ_JBMDJQ010000006.1, on the reverse strand, counting down.
GTCGGCATTTGCCTGCCATCGGTCAGCCGCAGGTGCATCGATTGCCATCGTTTTCTGGCATAATCCGCCCCCCCTAAGACCGCCAGACAACCTTCATGATCGATTTATTCAGCGGACTGGATGCCTGGGTTATCGTGAGCCTGACGCTCGCTCTGACCTTCGTGCTCGCCTTCGAGTTCATCAATGGCTTTCATGACACCGCCAACGCGGTAGCCACCGTCATCTATACCAAGGCCATGCCACCGCACCTCGCCGTGTTCTTCTCTGGCGTGTTCAACTTCCTCGGCGTTCTGCTCGGTGGTGTCGGGGTGGCCTATGCCATCGTCCACCTGCTGCCGGTCGAACTGCTGATCAATGTGAACACCGGCCACGGCCTGGCCATGGTCTTCTCGTTGCTGGCCGCCGCCATCACCTGGAACCTGGGCACCTGGTACTTCGGCATTCCGGCGTCCAGCTCGCACACCCTGATCGGCTCGATCCTCGGCGTCGGCCTGGCCAACGCCCTGCTCAGCGACATTCCGCTGGGTGACGGCGTCAACTGGCAGAAGGCCATTGATATCGCCATGTCCCTGGTGCTCTCGCCAATGGCCGGCTTTGCTGTCGCCGCCCTGGTGCTGATCGGCCTGAAATGGTGGCGCCCGCTGTCGAAGATGCACAAGACCCCTGACCAGCGCCGCAAGCTTGACGACAAGAAGCACCCGCCGTTCTGGAACCGCCTGGTGCTGGTGATCTCGGCCATGGGCGTGAGCTTCGTGCACGGCTCCAACGATGGCCAGAAAGGCATCGGCCTGATCATGCTGGTACTGATCGGTATCGTCCCGGCCAAGTTCGTCCTCGACCTGAACAGCACCACCTACCAGATCGAGCGTACCCGTGACGCCACCTTGCACCTGAGCCAGTTCTACCAGCGCAACGCCGCCACTCTTGGCGAGTTCCTGGCACTGGGCAAGGCGCAGGCAAGTGACCTGCCGGAGCAGTTCAGCTGCAATCCGCAGCAGACCGAGCCGACCATCGCCGCGCTGCAATCGTCGCTCGCCGGTGTGACCGACTATCGCGCCCTGAGCGCCGAGAAGCGCGTCGAAGTGCGCCGCTACCTGCTGTGCCTGGACGACACGGCGAAGAAGGTCGGCAAGCTGCCAGGCCTGGAGCCTCGTGAAAAGGCTGACCTGGATAAACTGCGCAAGGACCTGACCGCCACCACCGAATACGCCCCGTTCTGGGTGATCGTCGCTGTCGCCCTGGCCCTGGGCCTGGGCACCATGGTCGGCTGGAAGCGCGTGGTGCTGACCGTTGGCGAGAAGATCGGCAAGCAGGGCATGACCTATGCCCAGGGCATGTCGGCCCAGATCACCGCGGCCTGCGCCATCGGCATGGCCAACGTGTTCAGCCTGCCGGTGTCCACCACCCACGTGCTGTCGTCAGGTGTCGCCGGCACCATGGTCGCCAACAAGAGCGGCCTGCAGGGCGGCACCGTGAAGACCATCCTGCTGGCCTGGGTACTCACCCTGCCGGCGTCGATGGGCCTGGCGGCCGGCCTGTTCTGGCTGGCCACCAAGGCCATTAGCTGAGTGCTGATGCAGTACTGAAAAAGGCGCCCCTTGCAGGGCGCCTTTTTCGTGGGAGCGGCGGTGCGCCGATGCGATTTTTCCCGAGATAGGCCATCGAGGTTTAACGTTTCTTCCCACCCAGCAGCGACCCCATCAACCCACGCACCAACTGACGCCCCAACTGATTGGCCGCTTGGCGCACCGCCGACTTGATCGCCTGCCCCGCCGCGCTCTGCAGGAACTCGCCGGCCTTGTCGGCGAAGCTGTCTTCTCCGGCCTTGGCCTGAGGTACCGGCTCCACCGGCGCGCCCTTGCGCTGCGTGAGCATTTCATAGGCGGACTCACGGTCGATCGGCTTGTCATAACGCCCTGCCAACGGCGACGCCGCGATCAGCGCACTGCGCTCAGCCGCACTCAAGGGTCCGATCCGCGACTGTGGCGGCGCGATCAACACCCGCTGAACCATGGCTGGCGTGCCCTTCTCTTCCAGGGTGCCGACCAGGGCTTCGCCGATACCGAGCTCAGTAAGCACCGCCAAGCTGTCGAACGCCGGGTTCGGCCGGAAACCATCAGCCACTGCACGCAATGATTTCTGCTCCTTGGCGGTGAAGGCGCGCAGGCCATGCTGGATGCGCAAGCCCAACTGGGCCAATACCGCATCCGGCAGATCCCCCGGCGACTGAGTGACGAAATACACCCCCACGCCCTTGGAGCGGATCAGCCGCACCACTTGCTCCAGGCGGTCCTGCAACGCTTTGGGCGTGCCGTTGAACAGCAGGTGCGCCTCATCGAAGAACAACGCCAGCACAGGTTTGTCGGCATCGCCGCGCTCCGGTAGCTGCTCGAACAGTTCTGCCAGCAGCCACAGCAGGAACGTCGCATAGACCTTGGGGGCATCATGTACCAGGCGGCTGGCATCGAGCAGGTGGATGCGGCCGCGCCCGTCGCCGTCGGGGCGCAGCAGGTCTTCGAGCTGCAGTGCCGGTTCGCCGAACAATGCCTCGGCCCCTTGTTGCTCCAGGATCGCCAGCCGGCGCAAGAGCGCCTGCGTGGATGCACTGGTCATCAACGCGCTGTCCTCGCCCAGCAATTGTGGGTTGTCCTTGAGGTGCGCGAGCAGGGCCTTGAGGTCCTTCAGATCGAGCAGCAGCAGGCCCTCACGGTCAGCCACCTTGAACGCCGCATACAAGGCAGCCTGCTGGCTGTCGGTAAGCTCCAGCAAGTTGCCCAGCAACAGCGGCCCCATTTCACTCATCGTGGTGCGCAAGGGATGCCCCGATTGCCCCGCGACATCCCACAGGCTTACCGGGTAGCCCCGGGGCGTGTGATTCAGCCACGGCATGCCGGCGATCCGCTCGGCTACCTTGCCCTGCGGCGCGCCCGCCGCACCGAGGCCACACAGGTCCCCCTTCACATCCGCGGCGAATACCGCCACCCCGGCGTCACTGAACAGCTCAGCAAGGTGCTGCAGGGTAACCGTCTTGCCGGTGCCCGTGGCCCCGGCCACCAGGCCATGCCGGTTGGCCAGGCGCATGGCCTGGGATACCGGCTGACCATCCGGCCCTGCTCCTACAACCATTCGTAAGGAATCTGACATCTTCTTTCATCCCCTGCTCAAGTTCTGCCGCGTGACAGCCGATATTTCAAAATGATTCTAACCAGAAAGACAGTAACAACCCGAAAAGGACCCACGGGAATTGTTGCACTGTTTTCCAGCCGTGCTTTGTGCGAACGACCCGATAAAAAACCTTAGCGGACACGATCACGTTATGAATAAAAGCCTTCGTTTCAGCCACAAGATTCTTCTGGCGGCATCACTGATCGTGATCCTCGCCTTCAGTCTGTTCACCCTGTACAACGACTACCTCCAGCGTAACGCCATTCGCGAAGACCTGGAGAACTACCTGGCCGAGATGGGCGAGTCCACCTCCACCAACATCCGCAACCTGTTCGAAGGGCGCATCAAGCTGGTCGACAACGTTGCCCAGAACCTCGCCCAATACCCGCAGAACACCGGCACCCTGCTGGGCCAGAACGCTCTCACCTCGAGCTTCCTGACCATCTACCTGGGCCAGCCCGATGGCACCTTCACCGTGCGCCCGGACACCAAGATGCCTGACGGCTACGACCCGCGCGTGCGCCCCTGGTACAAGGATGGCCTGAACGCCAGCGGCCCTATCCTCACCGAGCCCTACATCGACATGGCCACCAACAAGATGGTCATCTCGATCATCAGCACCGCCTCGCGCTCGGTCGGCGTTGTCGGCGGCGACCTGGCCCTCGACGGCCTGGTGGAGATCATCAACTCGCTGAACTTCGGCGGCATGGGCTATGCCTTCCTGGTCAATGACCAGGGCAAGATCCTGATCCACCCGGACAAGAACCTGGTGATGAAGTCGCTGTCGGACCTGTTCCCGCAGAACACCCCCCGCCTGTCCAGCGACCTGACCGAAGTCACCCTCAACGGCGAAACCCGCCTGCTGACCTTCACCCCGGTCAAAGGCCTGCCGTCGGCCAACTGGTACATCGGCCTGTCGGTGGACAAGGACAAGGCCTTCTCGATGCTCAGCACCTTCCGCACCTCGGCGGTGATCGCCACAGTGGTGGCGGTGGTGATCATCATCGCCCTGCTCGGCCTGCTGATCCGCGTGCTGATGCAGCCGCTGCACACCATGACCCGTGCCATGTCGAACATCGCCGAAGGCGAAGGCGACCTGACCCGCCGCCTGGAAATCCACAACCACGACGAATTCGGCACCCTCGGCACCGCCTTCAACCGCTTCGTCGAGCGCATCCATGGTTCGATCCGCGAGGTGTCCTCGGCGACTGAACAGGTCAACGAAGTGGCGCTGCGGGTGATCAGCGCCTCGAACTCGTCGATGGCCAACTCCGACGAGCAGTCCAATCGCACCAACAGCGTCGCCGCCGCCATCAACCAGCTCGGCGCCGCCGCTCAGGAGATCGCCGGCAATGCCGCCCAGGCCTCGCAACATGCCAGCTCCGCGCGGCTGCTGGCCGAGGAAGGCCAGCAGGTGGTGCAGCGCAACATCGATGCGATGAACCGCCTCTCGGACCTGATCGTCACCTCCAGCGAGCATATCGAGACGCTGAACAACAAGACCGTGAACATCGGCCAGATCCTCGAGGTGATCACCAGCATTTCCCAGCAGACCAACCTGCTTGCCCTCAACGCCGCCATCGAGGCGGCCCGCGCTGGCGAGGCCGGCCGTGGCTTCGCCGTGGTCGCCGACGAGGTGCGCAACCTGGCGCACCGCACCCAGGAATCGGCGCAACAGGTGCAGACCATGATCGAGGAGCTGCAGGTCGGCGCCCGCGAGTCGGTCGACACCATGGGCCAGAGCCAGCGCCACAGTCAGGACAGCATGGACATCGCCAACCAGGCCGGTGAGCGCCTGGGCAGTGTCACCCAGCGCATCGGCGAGATCGACGGCATGAACCAGTCGGTGGCCACCGCCACCGAAGAACAGACTGCCGTGGTCGACTCGATCAACATGGACATCAACGAGATCAACATGCTCAACCAGGAAGGCGTCGAGAACCTGCAGGCCACCCTGCGCGCCTGTTCGGACCTGGAGCAGCAGGCCGGTCGCCTCAAGCATCTGGTCGGCAGCTTCCGCATCTGACCCCCACCCGCTCCCACCTCTGCGTGGGAGCGGGCCCCGCCAAACCCTGATCGAACAAACTATCCTTCAACAAGGTCAACCCTAAGGCGCGTCATCGCCGGTCCATTACCGCCTGATGACACACCCGAGGACGATCCCGGAGGGATGCTGATCGTGCACATCGCCGACATCACCATGTTCTATGCCCCGGCCAGCGGCGGCGTACGAACCTATCTTGATGCCAAACACCGCCGCCTCGACGCCATGCCCGGCGTTCGCCACAGCCTGCTGATCCCCGGCGCCAGCGCCAGCCAGGTCAACGGCGTCTATCATGTTCCCGCGCCGCCACTGCCCTTCGGCAACGGCTACCGTTTCCCGGTACGCCTGGCCCCCTGGTGCAAGGAACTGCGCCGCCTGCAACCCGACCTGATCGAGGTCGGCGACCCCTATCTCACCGCCTGGGCGGCCCTGGAGGCGCGGCGCAAGCTCGATGTGCCAGTGATCGGCTTCTATCACTCCGACCTGCCGCTGCTGGTGAGCAATCGCATGGGCAATTGGTTCACCCCCAATGTCGAGGCCTATGTCAGCAAGCTCTACGGGCACTTCGACCGGGTACTGGCGCCCAGCCAGGTGATGGCCGACAAGCTGCGCAGGCTGGGGGTCGAAAATGTGCACGTGCAACGCCTGGGCGTGGACCTGGTGCAATTTCACCCCGACAAGCGCGACCCCGGCCTGCGTCGCGAACTGGGCATCGCCGATACCAGCCGACTGCTGGTATTCGCCGGCCGCGGCTCGCGGGAGAAGAACCTGCCGGTCCTGCTCGACTGCATGCAGGCACTCGGACAGCCCTATCACCTGCTTCTGGTCGGATCGAACATGCCGATCGGCGTGCCAGACAATGTCAGCGTGATCGACCACTTCTGCCCACCCGAGGAGGTCGCCCGGCTACTGGCCAGCGCCGACCTGCTGGTGCATGCCGGCGACCAGGAAACCTTCGGTCTGGTCATTCTCGAGGCGATGGCCAGTGCCACGCCCGTGGTGGCCGTGCACGCTGGCGCCTTCGGCGAAATCGTCAACGAGCATTGTGGTCGCCTATGCCCACCTAACGATGGCCGCGCCATGGCCGCCGCCGTGCGCGAAGTCTTCGACCACGGCGTACGCCAGCTTGGCAGTCAGGCGCGTCGCCACGTGGAACGCCATTACAGCTGGGACAACGTGGTCAGTGGCCTGCTCCAGCATTACCAGGCGGTGCTGGGGCACTCGTTGCCGGTGCGCGCCCATGGCTGAGCCCGCCGCCACCCGACGCAGCCTGATGCTGGTGCTGCACGATGTCGCGCCGGAGACCTGGCCGGACTACCAACCCTTCGTCCAGGCGATCGACGACATAGGTGGCGTGCCCATGACCTGGCTGGTGGTGCCGGACTTTCACCACCGCAATCCACTCACGCGTTCGCCCACCTTCTGCCGGCTGCTCGAACGGCGCCTGGCCCGTGGCGACGAACTGGCCCTGCACGGCTACTACCACGCCGATGACGGTCCCCCGCCACGCGGGCCGGGCGAATATTTCATGCGCAGGATCTACACCCACGAAGGCGAGTTCCACGGCCTGGACCAGGCCAGCGCGCTGCAGCGTCTGCACGCCGGGCTGGCGTTGTTCGGGCAACAGGGCTGGCCAGTGACGGGTTTCGTCGCCCCCGCCTGGCTGATGAGCGAAGGCACGCGCCAGGCGCTGCGCCAGCTGCCGCTACGCTACACCAGCACACCACGGCACCTGTACCGGCTGCCGGACTTCACTGCCTTCGATGCCCCTGGGCTGGTGTGGAGCGCTCGCAGCGCATGGCGCCGCGGGCTGTCGAGAGTGGTCAGCGACTGGCAGTGCCGGCGCTGGCGTGAGGCCGACACCCTGCGCCTGGGCCTGCATCCGGTGGACATGCGCCACGCCAGCGCGCGCAACTACTGGCTCGAGACCCTGCAGCAACTGCTGGCGCAAGGCCGCGAGCCACTGACCAAGTCGGCCTGGCTGGAGCGCCAGGCCGCGCCATGAATCGCCTGGGCTGGCTGGGCCTGGCATTGCTGCTGGCAGTGTCGGTGCCCGCTCTGCTTGGCGGCCGCGATCTGCTCCCACGCCTGCAATCCTTCGCTCCCGGCCTGATGGCGCTGCTGCTGGGCATGATCCTGCTGTGCTGGACGCTCAATGCCCTGCGCCTGCGCTTGCTGCTCGGCGACCAGGGCGCCCGCGTGGGCCGTATCCGCAGCCTGGGAGTGGTCATGGCCACCGAGTTCGCCATCTGTACCACCCCAGGCGGCACGGGCGGCCCACTGACGCTGATGACCCTGCTGGCACGCGAGCGTATCGCGCCTTCGCGCAGCGGCGCGGTGTTCGCCATGGATCAGTTGAACGACCTGTTGTTCTTCTTCTGCGCCATGCTGGCGATTGCCGCGTACGCCTTGTTCCACAGGCTCGGCCATAGCCAGGCGCAGATGTTGCTGGGCAGCGCCTTGCTGTTGTGCACCGCGCTGGCGGGAATCTTCCTGCTGCTACGTTATCGACGCGGGGTAATGCGCGGCAATGGCCGGCTGCTGCGGCACCTGGGCATGTCACCGGCCCGGCGGCGACGCTGGGCACGCAAAGTGCTGCGCTTCGTCCATGCCCTGGCCGATACCTGGCGCATGCCACGGCGTACATTGGCGCTGGTGTTCATCCTGACCTGCGCGCACTGGTGCCTGCGCTACAGCGTGCTGTACCTGGTGCTGCGCGGGTTGGGCGTCGACCTGGCGTGGATTCCGAGCTTCCTGGTGCAGATGCTGTCGCTCAGTGCGGGGCAGTTCAGCCTGCTGCCAGGCGGCGCGGGTGCGGCGGAGCTGACCTCGGCGGCCCTGCTGTCACCGCTGGTGGGGAGTTCGACGGCAGCCGCGGCGATCCTCATATGGCGCGCGGTTACCTACTACTTCTACCTGCTGGCCGGGGGGCCGGTGTTCCTTTGTCTGCTGGCGCGTCCATTGCTGGAACGTCGCCGTCGACAGACGGGTTGAGCCGCTTCCAGAGTTCGGCGGCACCCGCAAACTCGGTGCCGTCCTCATCGCTCAACGCATCGGGGTCGAAACGGGCCAGGCAGCCCTCGCCCAAGGTCGGTGGCGCCGAAGCGCCGGCCTTGTCACGTGGATCGGCCATATGCCGGCCCTCGACTCAGTTGAACACCACGGTCTTGTTGCCATGCACCAGCACGCGGTCTTCCAGGTGATAGCGCAGGCCACGGGCCAGGACCATCTTCTCCACGTCACGACCGAAGCGGACCATGTCCTCGATGCTGTCGGCATGGCTGACACGCACCACGTCCTGCTCAATGATGGGGCCGGCGTCGAGCTCCTCGGTCACGTAGTGGCAGGTCGCGCCGATCAGTTTCACGCCACGCAGCGCCGCCTGGTGGTAAGGCTTGGCGCCCACGAACGACGGCAGGAAGCTGTGGTGGATGTTGATCACCTTTTCCGCGTATGCCTGGCACAGCTGCGGCGGCAGGATCTGCATGTAGCGCGCCAGCACCACGGCATCGGCGCCGCACTCCTCGACCAGACGCGAGACTTCGGCAAACGCCGGCTGCTTGTCCTTCGGATCGACCGGCACATGGTGGAACGGAATACCGTGCCATTCGACCATGCTGCGCAGGTCGTTGTGGTTGGAGATCACGCATGGGATCTCGCAGTCCAGCTCGTCGGTGTGCCAACGGTGCAGCAGGTCTGCCAGGCAGTGCGACTCGCGGCTGGCCATCAACACCACGCGCTTCTTCTGTGCCGAATCGGTGATCCGCCAGGTCATGGAGAACTCTTCGGCGATCGGCGCGAACGCCTCGCGGAAAGCCTCGATACCGAACGGCAGGGACTCGGCACGGATCTCATGACGCATGAAGAACCAACCACTCTGCTCGTCGGAATGGTGGCTGGCTTCGTTGATCCAGCCATTGTAGAGGGCCAGGAAATTACTGACTTTCGCCACGATGCCGACACGGTCGGGGCAGGCAATCACCAGTCGATAGGTGCGCATGAGAGAGACTCCAGAACTTCGCAAAGGCGCATATTCTAGCGGCCTGCCGGGGAAAACGCAGTAATCATCTTTACCTGAGCGCCTTGCCTGGAGGGCTCGATCACACAGGTCCATAGCCTTTTTCCCAAGGGGTAATCGGCATTGCCCCAAGAAATTTGTAAATTTTTCTTAACCTAATGACCGTGAAGTCATGCCCTACTATTAATTGAGTCTTCAATTTTAAATTGTTTACTTGAGAGTATCGTCTGTCTATTATTGCCCCACTGTCTCTCTCTCTGAACATGCACTAAGGAACACACCATGTCCCTGATCAACGAGTACCGCGCCACCGAAGAAGCTATCAAGGAACTTCAGGCCCGTCTGGCCAACCTGTCGCAAGACGGCAAACTGCAAAAAGAGCTGGAGTTCGAAAAGAAGCTGCGCGAGCTGATGGCCGAAAACGGCAAGTCGCTGCGTGACGTGATCGCCCTGCTCGATCCGGAAAGCAAACTGAGCAAAGCCCCGCGCGGCGCAGTCAAGACCACCGGCACCAAGCGTGCACGCAAGGTCAAGCAATACAAGAACCCGCACAACGGCGAGGTTATTGAAACCAAGGGTGGCAACCACAAGACCCTGAAAGAGTGGAAAGCCAAGTGGGGCGGCGACGTCGTCGAAAGCTGGGCTACCCTGCTGGACTGATACGCTTAACGGACGTATTGGTTTCAACATGAAAACGCCGGCACTTGCCGGCGTTTTTGTTTATCTGCACATTTCAAAGCTGGTATTGCACTTTCAGTTGTCGGATATGACCCTGCCAGGCTTCCAGTACCTGGCGTCCCGCCTCGCTGGCGTCTGCCAGGCTGGCCTGACATGCCTGCTCGAAATTGGCCAGGGTGTTAGGCGCACCAAAGGTAGGGTCTGTAAGACGTTGCTGACAGAACGCATGCCAACGTGCACGCTCTTGCTCATCAAGGGTGTCGGAAAAGTTTCGCGCCCGATAGCGGAACAACAATTCCGGCAAGCGCGGATCATCGAACATCCACTGGCCCTTGGCCAATTGCGCCGGATCGGAACAGCGCACTTGCTCGCTCAGGCGTTTGTCCCGCTCACCGAGGAAACCGTCATACAACTGTTGTTCCGGGTCTTCGCAGGGTGCAAAGCCCTCTTCCTGATAGATGATGTCCAGCTTGTCTCGCCAAACAGTTTGCTGGTTGGCCAACTGCTCCGCCTGTGCCTGCAGCACCGGCAACTCGAGCCCCAACCGTTGTTGATCGACTGGGCGCAGTACCGATAGCGGCGCCAGCACCGGGCAGCGATTGATATGCACCAACTTCAGCGGCACCGGTAGTTCGCCCTGGGCCATCTCTTCATGCCGCGTGTACAAACGCTGACGCAATGCTTGCGCACTCTCCTGGAGCAGAGGCGAATTATCCTGTTGCAAGTCGCAGACTATCAGCGCGTTGCGATTACGCGGGTGCCAGGCCAATGGCAACACCACACCGATATAGTTGCGCTGGGCCGAGAAACGTCCGGATACATGTACCAACGGCTGCAATAGGCGGATTTGCTCCATGACCTTGTGCTTGCTGCGCAACTGGAACAACCAGTCATACAACCTGGGCTGCCGGTCACGAATCAACCGGGCCAGGGCAATGGTCGCCCGCACGTCGGAAAGCGCTTCGTGGGCATGGCCATGGTCGATGCCATTGGCCTTGCTCAACAGCTCCAGGCGCAAGCTGGTGCGCCCATCCTGCTGTGGCCAGACGATGCCCTCCGGGCGCAGCGCATAGGCGGTACGCACCACATCGATCAAGTCCCAGCGGCTGTTGCCACCCTGCCATTCACGGGCATAGGGGTCGAAGAAGTTGCGGTAGAGGCTGTAGCGGGTGACCTCATCGTCGAAACGCAATGTGTTGTAGCCGGCGCCACAGGTACCGGGCCGGGCCAGCTGCTCATGGATCCGCGTCATGAATTCGGCCTCGCACAGCCCCTGGCTGGCCAACTGCTGCGGAGTGATGCCGGTCACCAGGCAGGCCGCCGGGTGCGGCAGGATATCGTCGGAGGGGCGGCAATAGAGATTGATAGGCGCCTCGATCTCGTTGAGGTCGAGGTCGGTGCGCACGCCGGCCACCTGCAGCGGGCGGTCGCAGCGTGGATTGATGCCGGTGGTTTCGTAGTCGTGCCAGAAGATGCTGGAGCTCACGGGGTCTTCCTGTAACAAGGTCGACCAGAGTCTAACGGCACGCGTGAGGGCTGGGCCAGCCTCACGCAGAGGCGTTCATGGGCCGGAAGCTGAAGAAATCGCGCAGCGAGCGAACAAAGCCGTCGTATTCCTGCGGCGCCTGCAACAGCATGAAACCGGCATCGAAATGCCCGGGCGTCTCATCTTCGCGGCACCACAGGCAACTGGCAGTCAGGTTGATGAACTGCAGGCCACCGCCGGCAAGGGGTACACGCAGTTGCAGCTCGAAGTCCGGCCCCACCAGCACCGGCAACTGGCTGATCAGCATCAGGCCGTCTTCGGAAGCGTTGCCCAGGTAGCCGATCTGCTGGTCGGTGCAGCGGTTGAAGACCTTGAGCACGCAAGGCAGTTGATGACGTTCAATATGTCGCTCGATAAACATGATCGCTGTGAAGTCCTGTACCTGGAGCCAGGAAGACAAGGTACTGGCGATGATCGTTACAACTCTCCAACAGATTAGCCCAGTCCGACGGACGGACTACATGAAATCATCGACACCTTGGGATTAACGCCAAGGTGTAGTGTTCACCGGGCTGGCCACCGCCGCTTCGCTGCCGCGCAGGTGGCCGAGCTTCTCCAGTGTCTGCAGGCGTGCCTGGGCGCGGTAGGCGTATTCGTTGCGCGGGTACTGCTGGATCAGGTACTGGTAGGTCTGCGCCGCGTCGACGTAGAGCTTCTGGCGCTCCAGGCACTGGCCACGCAGCAGCGACACTTCCGGGTGGATGAACGGCCGGGCACGGCTGGTGCGGTCGACCTGCGACAGCTCGAGCATCACCTTGGCGCAGTCGCCACGGTCATAGGCGCGGTAGGCATTGTTCAGGTGGTGGTCCATGGACCAGCGGGTGCAGCCGACGACACTGGCCGCCATGGTCAAAACGATCAGGGTGCGCATGGGAACTCTCCTTTGATGGGCACTGTATCGGCCTTTCACGACAAATCTTCACAGCCTTTTGCAAGCATACCGCGACCGTTCAAACGCCACCCTCGCAACCGTACAGGTAGTGCAACGGAACAATGACTACAGCGCAATTGAGGAGTAGCCTTTCGCTGCGCTTCACTATAGGAGTCTGTGCATGACCATCCGCCGTACCAAAATCGTCGCCACCCTTGGCCCCGCCAGCAATTCGCCGGAAGTGATCGAACAGCTGATCCTCGCCGGCCTGGACGTGGCACGCCTGAACTTCTCCCACGGCACCCCGGACGAGCACAAGGCCCGCGCCCGCCTGATCCGTGACATCGCCGCCAAGAACGGCCGCCATGTCGCGCTGCTGGGCGACCTGCAGGGTCCGAAGATCCGCATCGCCAAATTCGCCAACAAGCGCATCGAACTGAAAGTCGGTGACAAGTTCACCTTCTCCACCGCTCACCCGCTGACCGAAGGCAACCAGGATATCGTCGGCATCGACTACCCCGACCTGGTCAAGGACTGCGGCGTCGGTGACGAACTGCTGCTCGACGACGGCCGCGTGGTCATGCGCGTCGAAACGGCCACCGCAGATGCCCTGCACTGCGTGGTGATCATCGGCGGCCCGCTGTCGGACCACAAAGGCATCAACCGCAAAGGTGGCGGCCTGACCGCACCGGCCCTGACCGAGAAGGACAAGGCCGACATCAAGCTGGCCGCGGAAATGGACCTGGACTACCTGGCCGTGTCGTTCCCGCGCGACGCCAGCGACATGGAATACGCCCGCAAGCTGCGTGACGAAGCCGGCGGCAGCGCCTGGCTGGTGGCCAAGATCGAACGCGCCGAAGCAGTGGCCGACGACGAGACCCTCGACCAGCTGATCCTCGCCTCCGACGCCGTCATGGTGGCCCGTGGCGACCTGGGCGTGGAAATCGGTGACGCCGAACTGATCGCGATCCAGAAGAAGATCATCCAGCACGCCCGCCGCAACAACAAGGCGGTGATCGTAGCGACCCAGATGATGGAGTCGATGATCCAGAACCCGATGCCGACCCGCGCCGAAGTGTCCGACGTGGCCAACGCCGTGCTCGACAACACCGACGCGGTGATGCTTTCGGCCGAAAGCGCCGCTGGCAGCTACCCGATCGAGGCGGTCCAGGCCATGGCCCGCATCTGCTCGGGCGCCGAGAAGCACCCGACCAGCCAGAAGTCCAGCCACCGCCTGCACACCACATTCGAACGCTGCGACGAGAGCATCGCCCTGGCGGCCATGTATACCGCCAACCACTTCCCCGGCGTCAAGGCGATCATCGCCCTCACCGAAAGTGGCTATACCCCGCTGATCATGTCGCGCCTGCGTTCGCACGTGCCGATCTTCGCCCTGTCGCCGCACCGCGCTACCCAGGCCCGTGCCAACATGTTCCGCGGCGTCTACCCGATCGCCTTCGACCCGGCCTCGCTGCCGGCCGACAAGGTGAGTCAGGCGGCGGTCGACGAGCTGCTCAAGCGCGGCCTGGTGGAGCAAGGCGACTGGGTCATCCTGACCAAGGGTGACAGCTACCACACCATCGGTGGCACCAACGGCATGAAGATCCTGCATGTCGGTGATCCGCTGGTCGGCTGATCTGCCAACAAAAGCCAGCGCGGGGCAAGCCCGCTCCCACTTGTGTGGGAGCGGCTTGCCCCGCGATGCTTTCAGGCCTCAGGCGTGTTCGCTGAAAACATCCGCCAACACCTGATTCCGCGGTACCCCGGCAATGAACAGTCGACGGGCGAACCGCTCGACACTCCCCGGCGCCCCGCACAGCAATGCAATGGTCTGGCGCGACGCCAGGCGCAAACCGGCCAGCGCCTCATCCAACTGTTCGGCCAGCACCAACTCCACGCTCACCCCTTCCAGCGCCTGCAACGCCTCGGCCAGGTAGTGCCCGGCTGGCGTGCGCGCCACATGCAGCAGCCGAATCTCGCCCTGATGCCCCTGGCGCAGCGCCTCGCGCAGGATGCCCCACAAGGGTGCCAGCCCGGTGCCAGCCGCCAGCAGCCACAAAGGCCGCGCCTGCCAGTCAGGGTCGTAGTGCAGCGTCCCGCCGCGCAGTTCGCCCAACCTCAACGCATCGCCTACGTGCAACTGCCGGGCCCTGTCGCAAAACGCGCCGGGGCGGCTGCAATCCAGGTGAAACTCCAACGCCTCATCCTCTCCCGGCAGGCTTGCCAGCGAGTAGGGGCGGGCCACGTCGCCGCACCACAGCACCAGGTGCTGGCCAGCCTGGTAGCGCAGCGTCCGGCCTGGGCGCAGGCGCAGGCGCAGCACGTCGTCGAACCAATCCAGTGCAACCACCGTGGCCGGCAGGCCATCGTGCAGCGGGTCGAACAGCGCCACCCGCAGGTCGCCGGCCACAGAGCACTGGCAGGCCAGGCGCCAGCCCTCGTCGCGCTGGGCCGCATTCAGGGCCTCGGGCCTGGCATCCACGGGCAGGCCATCGAGGCAACGTACCAGGCAGGCGTGGCAGCTGCCGGCGCGGCAGCTATAGGGCACATTCAGGCCTGCCTCGTTAAGGGCATCGAGCAGATTGCTGCCGCTTGGCACTACCCATTGGCGCTCGCCCACGCAAAGTTCGGGCATGGTCAGGTTTCTCATTCGATTCAAGGTTTTCCAGAGGCGCTTGGCGCCCCATCGCCGGCAAGCCGGCTCCCACAGGGGGCTGTGCATTGCCGGCGAAACGCTCCCGATACAACAGCATCGCATGTCATCAGCAAAAAGGATGCCCCTTCCCTGCCGACCTTGGTCCAGACCACGTGCAGGTGTTTCCGCAGGCGGGGCACGGTATACTGCCGCGCCTTTTTTGTGCCGGCCCGACCAGCCGGCGCCTTGCCAGGCGTTCCTGACATACAGGTGTGCACTGTCGGAATGCCTTTTCGAATGTTCCCGTCTTTAAGAGGAGCGCGCTGCATGACCGTGATCAAGCAAGACGACCTGATTCAGAGCGTCGCCGACGCCCTGCAATTCATCTCGTACTACCACCCCGTCGACTTCATCCAGGCGATGCACGAGGCCTACCTGCGTGAAGAGTCGCCTGCCGCGCGTGACTCGATCGCCCAGATCCTGATCAACTCGCGCATGTGCGCCACCGGCCACCGCCCGATCTGCCAGGACACCGGCATCGTCACCGTGTTCATCCGCGTCGGTATGGACGTGCGCTGGGACGGCGCCACCCTGAGCGTCGACGACATGATCAACGAAGGTGTGCGCCGCGCCTACAACCTGCCCGAGAACGTCCTGCGCGCCTCGATCCTGGCCGACCCGGCCGGTGCCCGCAAGAACACCAAGGACAACACCCCAGCCGTCATCCACTACTCGATCGTCCCGGGCGACAAGGTCGAGGTGGATGTCGCGGCCAAGGGCGGTGGTTCGGAAAACAAGTCGAAGATGGCCATGCTCAACCCGTCCGACTCGATCGTCGACTGGGTGCTCAAGACCGTCCCGACCATGGGGGCTGGATGGTGCCCGCCTGGCATGCTCGGCATCGGCATCGGCGGTACCGCCGAGAAGGCCGCGGTGATGGCCAAGGAAGTGTTGATGGAATCCATCGACATCCATGAGCTGAAAGCCCGTGGCCCGCAGAACCGCCTCGAAGAGATCCGCCTGGAGCTGTTCGACAAGGTCAACCAGCTGGGCATCGGCGCCCAGGGCCTGGGCGGCCTGACCACCGTGCTCGACGTCAAGATCATGGACTACCCGACCCACGCCGCCTCCTTGCCGGTGTGCATGATCCCCAACTGCGCCGCCACCCGTCACGCCCACTTCGTGCTCGACGGCTCCGGCCCGGCCGAGCTGGAAGCGCCGTCGCTGGACGCCTACCCGGAAATCGTCTGGGAAGCCGGCCCAAGCGCTCGCCGCGTGAACCTGGACGCGATCACCCCGGAAGAAGTCGCCAGCTGGCAGCCGGGCGAGACCATCCTGCTCAACGGCAAGATGCTCACCGGCCGCGACGCCGCGCACAAGCGCATGGTGGAAATGCTCAACCGTGGCGAAGAGCTGCCGGTGGATCTCAAAGGCCGCTTCATCTACTACGTCGGCCCGGTCGACCCGGTCGGTGACGAAGTAGTCGGCCCGGCCGGCCCGACCACCGCCACGCGGATGGACAAGTTCACCCGCCAGATCCTAGAGCAGACCGGCCTGCTGGGCATGATCGGCAAGTCCGAACGTGGCCCGACCGCCATCGAGGCGATCAAGGACAACAAGGCCGTGTACCTGATGGCCGTCGGCGGCGCCGCCTACCTGGTGGCCCAGGCCATCCGCAAGTCGAAGGTCCTGGCCTTCGCCGAGCTGGGCATGGAAGCGATCTACGAGTTCGAAGTGAAGGACATGCCGGTCACCGTCGCGGTGGACAGCAAGGGTGAATCGGTGCACATCACCGGCCCTGCGCTGTGGCAGAGCAAGATCGCCGAAAGCCTGGCGGTGGAAGTGAAGTAACGTCTACACCGCAGTAGGAAATAAGCCGCTCCCTTGAGGAGCGGTTTTTTTTGCTCGCAGGAAATTGATGCTGGCTCCTACAGCCAGCAATATGCACCGCTCTCAAAGCGTAATTTCCGACTCAAATGAGGCCTCATCTCCTGCAGAGGCAGACCTCATGAGCAATACCTTGAAAGCCAATCAATGGCTACGCCGTTTCCAACTGGATATCACCTCCAACTCCCGTCGCGTTTATGCCAATGGCCGCCAACAGGTGGAGATCACCGTCACACTCGAACCTCGCAAGGACGAGACGATTTCTCAGCAGAGCCTCGACTCACTGACCTTGGTCCAGATCGATGACGAAGGCAATCCTCGAGTGCTGGATCATCCACACCTGTATGCGCACTCCGAGCGCGACGAGCGATTTGTCTACCATAGCGCTTCCGGCACCGCACCTAGTGCGCTGATGGCGCAATCCCCCCAGTCCATTCGCCGTCGCTTTTATGTGAGCTCGAAGCGTCCTGGTGGCACACTCAGTCAAATTTATGCATTGATCTGGAAGGATGAAGATCATTATTTCGTGACGAATGCCGACCCCTTCAAATCCTCGGTCGTCATTGAGTCCATTGCGCCTGTACCGCCCTCTAATGAGCTCTTCAAATTGAGCAGCGAGCCGGCCCTCACGTACAAGCTCCCAAGTATCAATCTGAACTACTGGGATGATGAGTTCGAAGAATCCGTCAGCTACTTCGGATTTGCCGATCCAAGGACCAGGATGGTCCAAAGCGAGGCGCTGGCCACACCTTCGTCTCAATCTATCTATGAAATGAACAGCTGGGATCACGCATTGATCTCATTCCAACTCACCAATGACTACAGCCAGCACCGCAAGGTGACGGTGTATGAGGTGGGCCAGCCATTCACGTTGCAATCTCCAGAGTCGGACCGAGCCCATCACCAGCGTCCTGCTCACATGCTTATCCATTTGTACGCCAAACGCTTCTATAACCGTCACTACAGCACCTCCCAGACGAAGCGCAGCATCTGGAAGGTGATCGACCAGCATGGCAATGACTATGAAGTCGAGTTCTTCGTCGCAGAAGCAGGTAAACACGTGTCCTTCAAGGTAAGTGCGAGCCAGGCCTGACCTTCCTGGA
Organism: Pseudomonas sp. FG36; assembly: GCF_057809275.1. NCBI lineage: Bacteria > Pseudomonadati > Pseudomonadota > Gammaproteobacteria > Pseudomonadales > Pseudomonadaceae > Pseudomonas > Pseudomonas sp. FG36. The sequence goes on along the minus strand of NZ_JBMDJQ010000006.1, from coordinate 38,489 downwards.
AACTCGGTGCCCGCGAACAGGGGCACCGACCTCTCCCTGCGACAGGAAACACCCAATGTCTTCGATACATACCCAAGCCAGCAACTTTCTCGACTTCATGAAAACCGGCGTGAACAATCGCACCGGCCAGTTCACCCTAGCGATCGCCCTGCCCCTCCCACCCGCCAACCAGCTGAGTGGGCCGGCGCTCTCGATCACCCTGGCCTTCAGCATGCTGGGCTCAAATGTCAACAAAGGCTACGGACTAGGCTGGACCCTCGGGCTATCCGAACTCGACGGGAACACCCTGAGGCTCGCCTCTGGCGAGCAGTACGCCGTAGATCAAGATGCCTCCACGTTCGCAGCCGATACGCCGCTGACCTTCAGCGATCAAAAACTCCCGACGCTGCGAGTCATCCCACAACACAACGGTGATTTCCGGGTAGACAAGAAGTCCGGAGAACGCGAAATCCTGCGCGAGCAGGAAGACAGTGGACGCTATCTGGTTGAGGAAATGCACTCCCCGGAGGGCCATCGCCTGTTCATCGACTGGGCGCCCTACGGCAATGACGGCCATTTCATTCTTCAGCAAATCAGTGATGAACAGCGCGCGCTGCTGAATGTGGATCAGCTGGAGGACGAAGTCCATCTCATCGTCAACCCGGATACCCCGCAAGCACTCACGTTGCGCCTTGCGCTGAGCAATGACCGACTCAGCGAAATCCACGTGCCTGGCATCCAGCGTCCCTTCGCAATCGAGTATGACGACCTATACCTGGACAATGGCGCTCGCCTGCTGCTGCCCACCACCGTGCACAGCCCGCTGGGTGCTCATGACACCATCAAGTGGGCGACCGGGGCCGACGGCCATCAGCTCCCGGCTGGCGCTCCGTTCTCCCATCTGCCGCGGGTCGAGTCATGGATCCATGGCGCCGGAACATCCAGTACTGAACGGGTGCACCATTACCAATGGGTCGGCACGACTAACTACCTTGGTTTCGGTAGCCAACAGGCATTTATCTGGCAGACAGGGCGGGACAATCTTTACCAGGTCGAGAGCGAGTACAAGTACCAATGCATCGAAACGCTTACTGACGCCAATGGGCGGGAACTTGGCAGCACCGAAAGGATATGGGACCGCTATCACCTGCTGATCAGTGAAATGACGCGTCTGGGCAACCACGAAATCCGCAAGGACACCCACTACGGGGTCGACCCGAAGCTGACCTGGGAACAGCAACCACCTTGCTGCCAGCTACCTCACGAGGTCTCCACCACCTGGGTCGACCATGCCCGGCTCGGCGCCACGCGCACAGAAACAACGACCTATCGTTACGACGATTTCGGCAACATCACCTACACCCGCCACCCGAGCGGCATCGAAGAATTCAACATCTACTATCCAGCCGAAGGTGCAGAAGGTTGCCCGCAGGATCCCCTGGGCATGGTGCGGTCCCTAAAGAAAAAGATCACCAAACCAGCCAACGCCCCTGGCAACGCGCCAACCTTGAGTACGGGCTACACCTACGAATTGCTACCCTCGCTGATCGAGGGGGCACCTGCGCACATTCTGGTTGTCAGTGAACGCTTGCTGGACGAGCAGAGTGATCGTGTGCTGGAGGAGACCCGCCTGTCTTACATCAAGATACCCGGCGTCGCCTACGGCCGCGAAGCCCGAAGCATCACCGAGCTAAACGGCAAAGCCACCACCACCTGCTATCAATACGTAGTCAGCAACGACGAACTGGTCAGCACCACTACTATCTCCGGCTTCGAGAACGACGATGAAAATCGTGCCAGCGATAGCCGCGCGCAGTCTCTGCTAAGTGGCCAGACCACCTGGGTGCGTGACCGCGCCGGCGTCTGCACCCGTCACGAATATGACGCCATGGGCCGCATCACGCGCACCGTTAACGCCGTGGGCAGCCCCTACCAAACGGAACAAACCGCCCGTTATCATCTGAACGACACCTTGGCGCGCACGGATCGCGCCACCCCTCAGGACAACCCGGTCATGGTCGAACAGACCGACGCCACCGGGTGCCGCCAGCGACAGTGGCTCGATGGTGACGGCCGCCTCCTGCGGCAGGAGCGTGAGGACCTCGATCATGCCCCCGGCACCTTCCGCGCAGTCCTGTACAAGGCCTACGACGCCCTTGGCCGCCAAGTCAGCCAGACCCAGCAGGATTGGCTCGGCGAAGACGACAGGGCTTTGGTCACCCTGACCAGCACGACGGCTTACGACAACTGGGGCCAACCCGTGCTCAGCATCAGCCCTGAGGGCATCAGCAACCATCAACATAGCGACCCAATCTCCCTACGCAGTGAGCAATGGCAATCGGCGGGTAAATTGATCGGGCCAAAGCTCGTGGTAATACGCGATACCGCGGGTGCCCCAATCGAGCAGCAACACTTGACGGCAGACGGCAAACTGGTCCGCAGCCACAAGCAGGTGCGTGATGGCCTGGGCAGGGTCATAGAGGAACGCATCGAGGCCGCTGGAACCCCCTCCATCATCACTTTTACCGAGTATGACCACTACGGACGCGTGACCCAGAACACCCAGGCCGATGGCACCCGTCTGTCCTGGACATTCGCCGCCCACAGCGATGCCGAGCATATCGAGTCCATCACCGTCACCCCTGCAAAGGAGCACCAGCCATGACCGCCGAATCGTTCGAAATAGGGCGCCAGAACTACGACGGCCTGGGGCGTCAGCGGTCGGTCAGCGTGGCCGGCCGCACCACCCGCTATCACTACCAGCCGGGCCAATTGCCACCAACCGCCAATACCTTGCCCGACGGCAAACGCGTGGCGTACACCTACGAGCCTCAGTTGGGCAATGCTGTGCTGGCCATCCAGGTCGATGGCAAAGCCAGCGAACGCCTGAACTATCACAAACAACTCTGCCGGCCATTTCAGGCCATTGGCACACGCGACGAACAACAATGGCATTTCGCCCCATCCGGCCAGATGATACGTGAGAGCTGGCTAGTGGACGGTCAGAGTCACAGCACCCACTGGCGTCATTCGCTGCTCGGAGAACCACTTGGATTCACCGATGTTGCCGGTGTCAAACATCAGCGCACGCATGATGAGTTCGGTCGGCTCTGTCGTATCCAGGCCGGCGAGGTGTACAGCACATTCTCCTACGATGCTTTTTCACGCCCCTCGAACATCACCACCCAGGATCTGGTCAGCGGCAAGACCCTGAGCAAATTCCTGGAGTACGACAGTCTCGGTCGGGAGACCCGGTGTACTTTCAGCGTCAGCGAAGCAGGACAGAACCACACATTTGTCCAGACACTGGCTTACTCCAATCTGGATCAACTGGTTTCCCGCACCTGGGAAGAAGCCGGCCAGCAGGCACAGGAACACTTCACCTACGATCTGCGCGGCCGCCTGGTGCATTACATTGCCAATACTGACGCGGCCGCGCAGGATCCGTTCGGCAATGCAGTCGCCGAGCAGCGCTTCACCTTCAACGCCGTGGATGGACTACGCGAAGTACTCAGCACTTTCGCCGACGGCAGCACTGACATCGCCACCTTCCGCTACGCCGAAAGCGACCCGACACAAATCATCTCGATCAGCCACACTCATCCCAGTTGGCCAGCTGAGATCAAACTGACCTACGACGCCTGCGGCCGTGTGGTCAGGGACAGCCTCGGTCGCCAGATGACCTGGAACAACCAGGACCGCCTGGCCAGCGTCAGCTACTTGGGAAGCACCTGCCAATATCGTTACAACCCTAGTGGCCAACTGTGCGACCGGGTAATCGACGACAATCTCACTCGCAGTTTCCACAGCAGTTCACAACTGACCCATGAACAACAGCAGGGTGAGCGCCTGGAACTTGTCGGTGATGGCACGACCCTGTTCGCCGTGAACCGGGTAACAAATGGGATACGCCAAAGCATTCTGCTCGGTTGTGATGGTCAGGGGAGTGTCCGCCTGGAGGCCGGAAGCGAGGTGCAAAGCCGCCGCTACACCTGCTATGGAGCCGAACCCCGACACGCCGGACAGACTCCTTTTGGCTATTGCGCCGAGCGCCACGAACCGCTTACCGGCTGGATCATCCCAGCGGGTTATCGCCCCTACGATCCATTGCTGATGTGCTTCCTGGCCCCTGACAGCGAAAGCCCCTTTGGCCGCGGCGGCATCAACCCGTACGCGTATTGCGCAGGTGACCCGATCAACCGCTCCGACCCTGATGGTCACAGCTGGCAGAGCTGGGTCCTGGCCGGCTCCAGTATTGCCATCGGCGTGATCGCTACCGTCGCCAGCATGGGTACCGCACTGCCCGCCCTTCTGGCCGCTGGAGGGCTCAGTGCCAGCGGAGCGATGGCAGTCGCCGCGGCCGCATTGAACACGGTTTCCCTGGCGACCGGGGTGGCGGCCATGGCCATGCAAATCAGTGGCAAGGATGAAAATGCCGCCAGCATTCTAGGCTGGATCTCCATAGGCACCGGCGCCGCGAGCATGGTGACCGGCGCGATGCTCAGCACTGGAGCCTCACGACTGAGCGGCATGCGTTTACCGGGTCGGGGGCAAAAGATAGCCGACAGAGGCAGACGTAACGCCACCCGTTCATCGCCGCAAAGTGCACCTGTGCGATCGGCGGGCAAAAGCGAAGCATTGTATGAACAATGGGTGAACGGTCGCCCCACCCATGATGTGGTCTGGCACGAGCGCTTCCTGGGCCGCTACAGGGCACTCGAGACCCATGGCGCAAGCAATGGGCAACTCATGAATGCCCAAGGCAAAATGGTCGATCCGGTAAAATTGGCAGTCAAGGAAATCGCACCGAGGCTCCAAGGAGTCGATCCGGCGGAACCGTTGTTCCTGGTCGCCTGTGAGGGCGGTTCAAGCGGGGCAGCACAGAGGCTCGCCGATATCCTGCGGCGCCCGGTTTATGGCTACGACAAGGTGATTGCTGTCTATGACCTGAAACCTTCGCAAACCTTCGCCCATTCGAATGTCTGGACCACCGCCCCCACGCACAAAATCCCGTTCATGCGTCGTCTCATGGGAGAACGAAGCGCCTTTTCCGATCACCCCAAATATGAGCATGCGACGGGACGGTTCTATCATCCCAGCTGAAGCGCTGAACCCGTTGCGTTCGAGCGGCGCCAGCTAATCAAGCCAAGTGAAACCTGGAACAGCGACGGCCCCGCGCGGAGCCGTCGTCGTTCACACAGGTAGCCCCTTGAGCCAGAACGACAGGACCTTGGTCGACTGTTCCTGCTCGTCGAGGTCACGCCAGTGGTGGACCGTGCGTAGCGACGGCTCCTGCAGGAAGCCGCGATTGCGCCAGAACCCTTGCAGCGGCTTGTAATCCACCGGCCGCTGCGGGTGCCCGGCCGGGCGCTCCACGGTACAAAAGGCGCACGCCTCGAACTCGACCAGCTTGTGGGCATAAGACTCACGCTCGATGAAAAAGCGCACGCCCAGGCCCTGGCCGCGATAGGCCGGTAACAGGACCGATCCACCGAAATAATAGACCGATGCCGGATCGCGTCCCTGGCTCAGGAACGGCTGCTGGAACTCGGGCATTTCGTCCACCAGTGGCAGGCCGGTAGCGGCTCCGACCAACTGGCCGCCGTCCAGTGCCAGCACCACCAGGCTACGCCCCGAGTCGGCGTAGCTGGCCAGGTGGTTCACTTCATGCGCCAGTGAACCGTCGTAAAGGTAGGGGAACTCGCGAAACACCGTTAGGCGCAAGCGCGCGAGCTCATCGATGTAAGGCGCGATGGCCGCGCCATGCAGCAGGCGTATTTCCATGCGGGTCGGGCGTCCTGTCGATGACTATGACTGGGATCCACCCTAGCATCCGCCCTGCCCCACGGCCTTTCCCCTGCGCGACAGGTACTTCTCCGTGACCGCTACAAATGCTCGGCCCATGCATGAGCGGTCTTGTGTCGCAAAAAGCCGCAAAGCGGCCTTGGCGTCCCCTGGGACTGCTGCGCAGCCCTTTCGCGACACAAGGCCGCTCCTATAAAGCTAAACCGAGTCGATCAGGAAATACGGGTTCCCAGCACTTTCAGAAATGCTGCCAGCCACCCCGGATGCGCGGGCCAGGCCGGCGCCGTCACCAGGTTGCCGTCCACATGCGCCTGGTCCACCGCGATATCGATGAACTGCCCACCCGCCAGACGCACTTCAGGCGCGCACGCCGGGTAGGCACTGCACTCGCGCCCTTCCAGTACCCCGGCCGCAGCCAGCAACTGCGCGCCATGACACACCGCGGCAATAGGCTTGCCCGCATGATCGAACGCCCTGACCAGTTCCAGCACCTTGTCGTTCAGGCGCAGGTATTCCGGCGCCCGCCCGCCCGGGATCAGCAAGGCGTCGTAGCTCTCGGCGCGCACCTGGACGAAGTCGTAGTTCAGGGCGAAGTTGTGTCCGGGCTTCTCGCTGTAGGTCTGCTCGCCCTCGAAATCGTGGATCGCCGTGCGCACCGTCTGCCCGGCGATCTTCTCCGGGCACACGGCATGGACGGTATGGCCGACCATGGCCAGGGCCTGGAACGGCACCATCACTTCGTAGTCCTCCACATAGTCGCCCACCAGCATGAGAATCTTCTTCGCCGTCATCGCATCCACTCCATCGGTTGTCTCGGAACAGTTCCAGCACGATAGTCTGCTTTGCGTGACGGCGATATACGTCACTAGTCGCGGCGATCCAGCAGATTGGCCACCAGCCGGTCCAGCCAGCCCCACAGGCGCTGTTGCACCCGACGCCACAGTGGACGGGCATGCCAGCGCGCCAGATCGACCTCCAGGCTCTGGGCGAAATCGCGCTCGAAGCTGGCGGCGACAGCAGCACTGAGCGGCGGATCGATGGCTTCTACGTTGGCCTCGAGGTTGAAGCGCAGGTTCCAGTGATCGAAGTTGCACGAGCCAACGCTGACCCAGTCGTCCACCAGCACCATCTTCAGGTGCAGGAAGCACGGCTGGTACTCGAAGATCCGCACCCCGGCACGCAGCAGCCTTGGGTAATAGCGGTGCCCGGCATAGCGCACCGCCGGGTGGTCGGTGCGCGGGCCGGTGAGCAGCAGGCGCACGTCGATGCCCTTCTGCGCGGCCCGCCGCAGCGAGCGCCGCACGCTGAAGGTCGGCAGGAAGTACGGCGTGGCCAGCCAGATGCGCCGCTGGCCGCTGTTCAGGGCGCGCACCAGCGCATGCAGGATGTCCTTGTACTGGCGGGCGTCGGCATAGGCTACCCGGCCCATGCCCTGCCCCTGCGCCGGCACCTGGGGCAGGCGCGGCAGGCCGAAGCCCTCGGGCGGGCGCCAGGCGGTGCGGCGCTGGTTGGCGTGCCACTGGCGGTCGAACAAGAGTTGCCAGTCGGTGACGACCGGCCCCTCCATGCGCACCATCACTTCGTGCCACTCGCTGGTGTCGGCTTCAGGTGTCCAGAACTCGTCGGTAACCCCGGTACCGCCGACCACCGCCCAGCGCTCGTCCACCAGCAACAGCTTGCGATGATCGCGATAGAGGTTGCGCAGGCCCCGGCGCCAGCGCAGGCGGTTGTACCAGCGCAGCTGGACACCCGCCGCCAGCAGGCGCTCACGCAAGGCGGAGGTGAAGGCCAGCGAGCCATAGTCGTCGAACAGGCAACGCACCCGCACGCCACGCTGCGCGGCCTGCTCCAGGGCCTCGACCACCGCCTCGGCGCACGCCCCGGCCTCGACCAGGTAAAGCTCCAGGTCGACCTGATACTCGGCACGCACGATCGCCAGGAGCATGCGCGGGAAGAACTCGGGGCCGTCGATCAGCAGTTCGAACTGGTTGCCATCCCGCCAGGGGAAGACCGGCCCCGGCATGTCAGCGGGCGGTGAAGATCAGCACCGCGCTCACCGGCACCGAGGGGTTGATCGACTTGAGCCCGGCCAGCTTGCGCAGGTTCTCCAGGCCCGGCAGCAGGCCGAACTCCGAGGCGCGCAGGATCAGTGGCTCCAGGGTCACCACCTGAAAACGCCGCTCGTCAAGGCGCGTGGCGAGCAGCAGGGTGTTGTAGCTGCGGGTCTGGCCGTGCAGGGTCACGCTCACCGGCAAGCGCAGCTCCAGCTGCGCGCCGTTGGCCAGGTCGTTGATCGGGCGCAGGTCGATCTGTGCCTGCACCGTGGCCTCGGGGAACTGCTCGAAGGCGAACAGGCCGTCGCGCATGCGCTCGTCACGCAGCGGGATGCCGCTGCTGATCGAGTCCATCTCGATGCTGACCTCGGCCGCGCCCTTGCGATCGACCTTGCCATGCAGCACCAGGAAACGGTTGACCTCGGCGATATTGCCATTCTTGCCGGTGACGAAGGACAGGCGCGAGGATTCGCCATCCAGGTGCCAGTTGGCATGGGCGGGCAGGCACAGGGCGAGCAGGAGGGCGGGCAGCAGACGGGACGGCTTGAACATGTGAAATCCTGTGAATCAAGGCCGTCAACCTTACCCGCACGGTTTCACGGCAGCAAGCGGCAGCCTTCGCGGTTGCCCTGCCAGGCCGCCTGGTTGCTCCGACCAAGACCCTCGGCAGTGACCAGGCGCCGGGGGCTGTCCTCTTCCAGCAGGCCCAAGGGCAGGTACTGGCGCACATAGCCCCGGCAATAGGCCTCAGGGAAACCCATCACGAACCGGCACGAGCAGTACTCTTTCGCCGAGTAGGCCGAAAGGATACCCGGGAAGTCCGCCAACGCCTGGCGCTCGTACCAGGCCCAGGCAGACAGGGCCAGTAGCAGCAGGAGCACTACCCGCTTCATGCGCCCTCCCCGGCCACGGCGGCCAGCACCCGTTTGAGCAGTTCGTTGTGGCTGAAGCTGCCATCGCGGTCATCGGCGTAGCGCACGATCACCAGCTTTTGCGTGGGTAGCACATAGAGCGCCTGGCCCCAGTGGCCGAGTGCGGCGAACGTATTGCTCGGCGCATCCGGCCACGGCACCGGCTGGCCGGGCAATGGCCGGTTGAGCCACCAGTGCCCGCCGGGGTTGGCTTCGCCCGGCACAGGCTGCGCGGCGCTGAACAAGGTACGGTTGAACGCCACCCACTCGGCCGGCAGCAACTGTTGCTCGCGCCAGCGCCCTTCACGCTGCATCAACAGGCCGATGCGCGCCAGATCGCGAGCACTGAGATAGAGGTACGAGGAGCCCACATAAGTGCCCGCGCCATCACGCTCCCAGACAGCGCTGTCGATCCCCAGCGGGGTGAACAGGGCTTGCCAGGGATAGTCGGCATAGCGCTCAGGCGCGAGCATGCCGCGCAGGCTGGCGGCCAGCAGGTTGCTGTCGCCGCTGGAGTAGACGAACTGCGTGCCGGGCGCACGGGCGGCGGGCCTGGCCGCCGTGTAGGCGGCCATGTCGGTGCGGCCACGGGTGTAGAGCATGGCCACCACCGACGACTTCAACGGCGCGTATTCGTAATCTTCCTGCCAGTCCAGGCCGCTGGCCCAATGCAGCAGGTCGGCCAGGCGCAACGTTGGGTGCGCCTGCAAGGCCGGGTAATAGCGGGAAGCCGGATCTTCGAGCTGGAAGCGCCCTTCGCCGTAGGCAACGCCCATGACCGTGGCCAGCACGCTCTTGCTCACCGACCAGGTCAGGTGCGCAGTGTCGGCACGGGTTGGCTCGACGTAGCGTTCATGGAGGATGCGCCCGTCGCGGATGATCAACAACGCATCGGTGCGAATGCCGCCGCGCTCGGTATCGCGTGGTGCGAAGGCGTAGGTGTCTACAGCTTGCCAGTCGATGAGCGTGTTGTCGACCGGCCACTGCGCCGCAGGCCAGTCTTCGGCCCAGGCTGGAACTACAGCCAGGGCAAAGGCAAGGAACAGTGACTTCATGGGAGGCCTGCGTGGAGGTTCAAAGACCATCCAGCCTCTCAGGCTTTCATGACAGTCCGGCGGCACTCCAGGCCTTGGCCAGGCGCTTGTCACGGGCGGCGCCGGCCAGCGCCAGCAGGCCCTGGTCGCGTTGCCACAACTGTGCCCAGTGCTCCGGCCCTGCGGCCAACGCCTGGTCGATCTCGCCCCGCAAGTCCTGGAACTGGGCAAACAGGCCTCCCAGCAGCAAATGGCAGGCCAAGCTGTCCGGGCATTGCCGGCTGCCCTCGGCGCACCCGGCGAGCAGGCCGATCAGCTTCAGGCGCAGGGCCTGCGGCCAGGCGCACTCCTGGGCAACGCCATGCAGCCAGGCCAACAGCGCGGCGAGCACATACAAGTCCTCGAGAGAGCGGAACGGCTTGACGTAGGCATCCCAGCCATCACCGGCCAGCAACTCGCACGCGGCGTCCTTGAGCTGCAGGCGGCCATGCCCCACTTCGGGCATCAACGGCAGGGTCGGCAAGGCCTCGAGACTTACACCGGGCTCACCCGGATAGACCACCGCCAGTTGCAAGCGCGGCGCCTCGCCCGGTCCTTCGTGGCGCGCCGCCACCAACAGCCATTCAGCATCCAGCCCAGCGGTGACGAAGTCCTTGTTGCCGGTCAGGCGCAGGCCGTCCAGACGGGTGTGCATATCCGCCGGGCGCACGCTGCGCCGCTCGGTGGCACACAACGCGCCCAGGCTGGCCGGCGCGCTGGGCCACAGCACCCGCAGCGCCGCCTGGTAGCCGAGCAGGAACGCCAGCCCGGGAGTGGCCATGGCGCGCCCGCCCAGCACCGCCAGCTCGAACGGCATTACCGCGCCCAAGCGCTCGAGCACCGCCGCATAGGTTTCCCCCAGGGTCGCCGCCAGCGGGTGGCGCAAGGGGTCGTTGAGTCGTTGCAACCAGGCCATCGCAAGCTCCTTTCAGGGGTGTCACGCAAGCATCACCAAAGATTCACGGGGGTGACACCGGGCGTACCTAGGCTGACTTTGCACAACAAAGCCGACCGGCCGCAACCCTTTGGCTGGCTTATGGAGACTCACGATGACCCGGATCGCTCGCTCTGGCGACACCAGTACTGAACGCCGTCTGCAAGCCGAACGCCTGGTCGGCGCCGCGGCCCTGCAGGAAGCACAGGCCCTGCGTTTCAAGGTGTTCAGCGCCGAATTCAAGGCCAAGCTCAAGGGCGCCGAACACGGCCTGGACATGGACGACTACGACATCCACTGCCGCCACATCGGCGTGCGTGACCTGGCCACCGGCCAGCTGGTCGCCACCACCCGCCTGCTCGATCACCAGGCCGCCAGCAGCCTCGGCCGCTTCTACAGTGAAGAGGAGTTCAGCCTGCACGGTCTGTTGCAGTTGCAGGGCCCGATCCTCGAACTGGGCCGTACCTGCGTCGACCCGGCCTACCGCAACGGCGGCACCATCGCCGTGCTCTGGAGCGAACTGGCCGAAGTGCTCAACGAGGGCCGTTACAGCTACCTGATGGGCTGCGCCAGCATCCCCATGCAGGACGGCGGCGTGCAGGCCCACGCGATCATGCAGCGCCTGCGCGACCGCTACCTGTGCACCGAGCACCTGCGTGCCGAACCGAAGAACCCGCTGCCCAGCCTGCCGCTGCCGAACAACGTCATCGCCGAAATGCCACCGCTGCTCAAGGCCTACATGCGCCTGGGCGCGAAGATCTGCGGCGAGCCGTGCTGGGACGAGGACTTCCAGGTCGCCGACGTGTTCATCCTGCTCAAGCGCGACGACCTCTGCCCACGCTACGCCCGTCACTTCAAGGCGGCGGTCTGATGCCGCGCCTGCGGGCCGCTGCCCGCCTGCTGCGGCTGTTCCTGATACTGGCCCTGGGGCTGGCCATGGCCAGTGTCATCGCCTTGGGCGAGCGTATTGGGCTGAATGCCTCGATAGAACAGCGCCAACGCTGGACTCGGATGTTCATGGGGCGCCTGGTCGCCGCCCTGCCCTTCGAAGTGCAGGTCAAGGGCGAGCTGCCGCAACAACCAATGCTGTGGGTCTGCAACCATGTGTCGTGGACCGACATCCCGCTGCTGGGCATGCTCACCCCGCTGTCGTTCCTGTCCAAGGCCGAGGTGCGCCACTGGCCGCTGGCCGGCTGGCTGGCCGAGAAGGCCGGGACCCTGTTCATTCGTCGCGGCGGCGGCGATGCACAGCGCCTGCGCGAGCAGATCAGCGAACAATTGGGCGAACAACGCCCCCTGTTGATCTTCCCCGAAGGCACCACCACGGACGGTCGCAGCCTGCGCACCTTCCATGGGCGCCTGCTGGCCGGGGCGATCGACCAGGCCACGCCACTACAGCCTGTGGCAATCCAGTACCTGCGCGCGGGCCAGCCCGATCCGATCGCGCCGTTCATTGGCGAGGACGACCTGGTTTCCCACTTGATGCGGCTGTTCGCGCAAGACCGCGGACAAGTGCTGATCCACCTGTTGCCGCCAATCGGCAGTGCGGGCAAGGAACGCGCGGTACTGGCTTTCGAAGCGCAACAGGCGGTCCATCTGGCGCTGTTCGGCGCCGAGAACGTCGAAGTGGCGCTGAGGCGACAGGCTCGGGCAGCTTGAGTCCGCGATTGCGGACTCAAGCCGATTGCTGTGCCCGGGCAAATGCCTGCAATTGCGGATAGAACTCGCGAAAGTCCGCCAACAACGGCTCGTACAACCGCTCCAGTTCCACCATCACCCCTGCCATCCCTTCAGGCCGCGACAGGCGCCGGGCAATCCCGGCAAACACCTGCTCCAGGGTGGCGAAATCGCCATACGCTCCCAGCCAGTCGTCCGCCGCCATCAACGGCGCGATGCGCGCCAACCGCCCCGGCAACTCCGGCTCGGCGAGCAATACCTTGTAGAAATCATCGGTGAACTGCGCCAGCGGCTGCTCGGCATACGCCGCCCAGTGCCGCGCCAGGCAGTGGTCGAAGAACACATCCACGACGATCCCGGCGAACCGCCGCCGCTCGCGCGGAAAACGCGCCAGCGCCGCCAGCACCAGTGGGTGGCTGTCGGTGTAGCGATCGATGTGTCGGTGCAGCCGAATAGAAGCCTCCAGCGCAGGCGGGAAGCGCCCCGCAAGCTCGCCCTTGACGAAATCGCCATACAGGCTGCCAAGCAGTTGCTGCGGCGCGGAGCCGCCCAGATGAAGGTGCGCGAGATAATTCATGGCGCCAGTCTAGCACCGCTGATAGCTATATCGTCACAAGACGATATAGCTATCAAGACTTGCCTTATGACCACTTCATATTTGTATATCGCGATGCAGCGATTTATATTTCGTTTCATCGCGATATACCGCTACACGCCACGAGCCCAACCATGCCCATCGATTTCGACGAAATAATAAAAGCCCTGGCCCACCCGGTCCGGCGAGACATCCTCAACTGGCTGAAAGACCCGGCCGCGCAGTTCCCCGAGCAGCACCACAGCACCGAACACGGTGTGTGTGCAGGGCAGATCGACCAACGCTGTGGCCTGTCGCAGTCGACCGTGTCCGCTCACCTGGCCACCCTGCAGCGCGCCGGCCTGATCAGCAGCCAGAAGATCGGCCAATGGCATTTCTTCAAACGCAACGAGGCGACCATCAAGGCGTTCCTCGAGCAAATGAGCCAAGAGCTCTGACCTGATCCAAGCGAGGCTTCACACATGACTACGTTGTTCGACCCGATCACCCTGGGCGACCTGGAACTGCCCAACCGCATCATCATGGCCCCGCTGACCCGTTGCCGCGCCGACGAAGGCCGCGTGCCCAACGCGCTGATGGCCGAGTACTACGTGCAGCGCGCCAGCGCCGGCCTGATTCTCAGCGAAGCGACCTCGGTCACGCCAATGGGCGTCGGCTATCCGGATACCCCCGGGATCTGGAACGACCAGCAGGTGCGCGGCTGGCACAACGTGACCAAGGCCATCCACGGCGCGGGCGGGCGCATCTTCCTGCAACTGTGGCACGTCGGGCGCATCTCCCACCCGTCGTACCTCAACGGCGAACTGCCAGTGGCCCCCAGCGCCATCCAGCCCAAGGGTCATGTCAGCCTGGTGCGCCCGCTCAGTGACTACCCGACCCCACGCGCGCTGGAAACCGAAGAGATCGCCGACATCGTCGAGGCCTACCGCAGCGGCGCCGAGAACGCCAAGGCCGCCGGCTTCGATGGCGTGGAGATCCACGGCGCCAACGGCTACCTGCTCGACCAGTTCCTGCAGAGCAGCACCAACCTGCGCACCGACCGCTATGGCGGCTCGCTGGAGAACCGCGCGCGGTTACTGCTGGAAGTGACCGATGCCGCCATCGAGGTGTGGGGCTCCGGCCGCGTGGGCGTGCACCTGGCGCCACGGGCCGATGCCCATGACATGGGCGACGCCGACCGTGCCGAGACCTTCACCTACGTGGCACGGGAGCTGGGCAAGCGCGGCATCGCCTTCATCTGCTCGCGGGAGAAGCAAGCCGACGACAGCATCGGCGCGTTGATCAAGGCGGCGTTCGGCGGCCCGTACATCGTCAACGAGCGCTTCGACAAGGCCAGCGCCAATGCCGGCTTGGCCAGCGGCGAGGCCGATGCGGTGGCCTTCGGCATTCCGTTCATCGCCAATCCCGACCTGCCAGCGCGCCTGGCCGCCGATGCACCGCTCAATGTGCCGCATCCGGAGACGTTCTATGGCAAAGGTCCAGTTGGGTACATCGACTACCCACGGATGTAAGCGAATGCTGGGCCTGTAGGAACAGGCTCCAGCAAGTGGATGCCGGCGGGCGATCAGAAGTTGTAGCGCAACCCCAGGTTGACCCCGTACGGCTGCTCGATATGCTCGCCATTGCTGTACTGGAACTCGCCGTGCAGCTGCAGCACTTCCGAGACCTGCGCCACCAGGCCCACCGCCACCTCGCCACGGGTGCCGGACAGGTCGTTGGTGAAGTGGTTATCGTTGATCTTCACCTTGTTGCTGTTGATGAACTCGTGGGCCGCCGCAACCTTGAGGTACGGCTGCAGGATGCTGCCGTTGTCCAGCGCCAGGCTGCGCCCGACCTGCGCACCGACCTTGCCGAGCACCGAGTTGGCGCCATCGCTCTGGGCGCGCATGCCATTGTCCAGCGTATAGCTGTCGTCATCGACCCACAACGTGGACAGCTGGGTGAACGGCTCGACATACCAGCCATCGCCCATTTTGAAGTGCCG
Organism: Pseudomonas sp. FG36; assembly: GCF_057809275.1. NCBI lineage: Bacteria > Pseudomonadati > Pseudomonadota > Gammaproteobacteria > Pseudomonadales > Pseudomonadaceae > Pseudomonas > Pseudomonas sp. FG36. Next base: position 23,477 of record NZ_JBMDJQ010000006.1, on the reverse strand, counting down.
CCCGACCTCCACCGAGGCCCCGAGGCCGTCATTGTGATACTCACCCTTGGTCTTGTGACCATCGCTCATCACCACGTCGTTGCGATTACGGAAACGGTTGTACTTGAGCACGGCATCAACGTAGTACCCATTGTCGGCCATCCAGGTGCTGTAGGCACCGACGTAGTAGCTCTTGACCTTGCCCGATGAACCGAGGCTGAAGTCCAGGTCGGACTCGCTGTAACCGCCCATTACCCCGAGCAGCCAGCGCCCGCCGTGGCCCGGCACCGCGCCGTCGGCACCGAAACTCACGCCGTTCTGGTCCTGCTGGTAGGCCACGGCGTTGCTAGCCGAAAGGTTGTAACGGTTACCGTAGCTGCGCATCCAGATGCCCTGGCCATGCCCCAGGCGTAATTCACCCATGCGGCTGCGCAACGAGGACAGCTCGCCATACCAGACGGTCGGCGCGGCACTGAACATACCCAGCACCGCGCGGGCGCTCGGCGTCACTATAGGATTGCCGCTGTCGTCGAACTTCTGCACCAGGTACCAGTTGTCCTCGCCCTCGCCTTTTTCCAGGGTGTAGGTGTAGGTACCGAAATCGATATCGTGCAGCAGGCCGAAGGCCGCATCACCGCCACCGACTTCGACGATACGGTGCGGAGCCTGCCCTTTGACCGGATCGGCGCCGGTGCTGGCAATGCTCAGTTGATGATTGCCCTCTGCCACACCAGTGACTTTCAGCAGATCGCCGGTGCCGCTGGCCAGGTCGATGTCCATCATGAACACGCCCGAACCGTTGAGGCTGTCGAGCGTCAGCGTCTTGAAGCCGGCCGTGGTATCGCGGTCGGTGAAGTCGACGGTGCCGCCGTCCAGCACGAGGTCACCCACCTGCGCATCCTGGGTCATGGTCCAGCGGCCACCGCTCTCCAGGGCCAGGCTCTGCACATTGACCAGGTTGCCCCTGAGCGAGGCGTTGTTGCGCAGGAGCAGGTTGGCGCTACTGCTGTCATCGACCACCACATCGCCTGACAACTGGCTGTTATCGGCGGAGAAATCGGCGGTCATGCCCCCGGTGACCTCAAGGATGGTGCCGTTGCCGCCGACCAGTTCGCTGCCATTGTTTACCTCGATGGTTGCCGTGCCGGTGGTCCCGTCAAAGGCAGCCCGAACCAGTATGGCGCTTCCGGTTTCGCTCATGACCTTGGAACCATCCAGCGTCACCTCCGAACCGCCACCTCCGTCGGCAGCCCGGTCCTGAGTGACATTCAGGCCATTGATCTTACCGCTGATGACGCTACCGCCGGTGGCGATCAGGGTTGAGCCATTGAGGTAGGCGCCCATTTGCCGGGTGCCGGTCAGTGTGCTGCCGACGAGCCCAAGCACGCTACCGTGGCTGAGTGCCGTGCCGCTACCGCCACTGATCGTGCTGCCCTTCGCGACAATGGTGGAGGCATTGATCCCACTGACCCCGTAGCCGGACGCTCCGGCGGTGACCGTCGCTCCGTCGAGTGCCGCGAGGGTGCCTTCGCGCATTGCAATGCCCGTTCCCCCACCGGAAGCCGTTACCTGCCCACCGTTCACTGCGACGGTCGAACCGCTCGACGCGATGATCTCCCTAGTACTACCACTGGCCGTGACCACCAGGTTCGATCCATTTTTCAGGTTGTAATTTTCAGAAACCGGCGTACTCACCTCTTCATCCTGACCATCGAGATCCTTCGCCTCGGCCAGCCCCGTCCCGGCCATGGCACTGAACAGGCCCACCGCAACACTCAACGGCATCGCTGAAATCATCGATTTCATATTGCTCTCCTGTTGATATCGTTAACCGAGCGGTGGGCGATCGGTCGATCTCGGCACCGCGAAAAAGAGCGCGCAGTGTCGGCAAGAAGCCAAGGAACTTCTGTAGGACTTTTCTTCAAACGAGCGAAATACGCCGAATTTTCCTAGTCGGGCTGAAAGCTCGAAGCTGGCGAAAACTGTCTGGTTTCAGGTTTGCTCGGGTCCACGAGGAAGGAGTAGTTGGCGAATACGGTTTTCCTGCGGTCGGCCTCAGCCCAGGCCTTGTCGACGAGGACCAGGAAATACCGACCGTCCTGGTAGACCTCAACGGTTGCTTTCCTGTACTCACCACCTTCAACCTGCCAATGGATGTCGATCTTGTCGTTGGCCTTGATGCCGTCGTAGCGCAGGGAGAACTTGGGCGCCTTACCGCCGAACGACATGTACCGCGGCGCCTGCAGATCGTCGCGTTCTTGCGGGCACACCTTTAGAGCAAGTGCATCGGAAGGTTCTTCGTCCCCGCCTTCAGCCGGCTTGACCAGGTAACTGACCGACACCGTCTTGCCGATGGAGTCCATCAGCACGCCAATGGGCACCTCGAACACCAGCGCAGCCGGCTCCGTGACCCTCCTCCAGGGCGACTGATAAGTGAGACCCGTACGTTTGAGTATCGACTTGCGCACCCAGCTGACGACGCGTGCCCAAATCCTGCGCTCGCCCTCCTCAACAACCCAGCGAACGGCAACCTCCTGGCTTTCGTTCATACCGAGGTATTGGGCCACGGTGACCTTCACATGGGTTGCATCAATGAAGTCGCGATGAAAATCCAACTGGTCCTTGTCGTCACCAGATGCCTTCTCGACTTCCGGTCGGCGCAATACCTTGGCTATTTGCCAGTGGCTTACTGGTGAATGGGATTTCGCCCCGCCCGCAGTGACCAATGTGTAGTACAGCCTCAGGTCGCCGCCCCGTAATGCTTCGACCCTTTCCGTGAACACCACATGCTTGACGGCGCCGACATCATCGACCACCAGCGGCCATTTGTGGTTGTCAGGCTTGCCGACACCGTTAGTCCCCTTCCACACGAGCAACAGACGATCACCTGCCACCATGTGCTTGTAGGGTTGGATTTGCACAGTGGCACCCGATTTGGGCACGTCCCGGGGATCAAGCCACCCCCCCTGAGCCTCGACGATCTCGGGCGCCTGGAGCACGAAGGTTCCGGTCACCTCGACCGTATAGGCGTCTGACGTGCGCCAGGGCGCGCCGCTGATGCGATAGAGCATCGTGGCGCTGCCCTGCAGTGCCTGCGCCGCGTGGCTGTTGTCCAGCTCGAACTCCAGATCAGAAGCGAGATTTTCCTCCGTCAGCGTTTCGATTTTGTAACAAACTGGAGGCAGTAGGGTGCCATTGGCGGTAAGACCATCCCAAATCAACTCCAGCGTCTTGCCAAGCCAGGCGGAGTCGGGCGTGACGATGACCTTGACGGGTGCATCGCCCAGCGTATTGAAGTCGAGCTCATCGCGCTCATTGACGCCCTCTACCTTGGGCGCAGGCAGCGTCTCAGTAAGGCGCAGGGTCAGTGAATCATGGGCAAGCGAGACCACGGACACATTGCCTGTAAGGTCTTGCACTTGGTAGGTGAAGCTGATCGGGATGCTGTCGAACAAGGCCTGCAAGTTCGTCAACGATAGAGTGACCTCGGTGGGATCGGTCTCGCTCTCGACCTCGAACGGGCCTTCGATCACCGACTCGACACCGTCGGTGATGGTGAGGATGATCTGATCACCCAACTGCTGACCGACGTAACCACTGACGCTTATCGTAAGCTTGCCGCCGACGAAATCGGACTCAAGGATATGCCCTCGCGCCTCCACGTCGCCAGGGAACACCACCTTGGCCAGAGCCCCTTCCGAGCCGCCTGGTGCCTGCCTGTCGATACGAACGTAAACGTCTTTCTCGGCGAATTCCCAGTCATCACTGCCAAACTGCCGGGCCCCGTAGCCAAGCAGGAATCGTTCGTCCTTGCCTATGGCGACGCTATCCCAGCAATCGGGAGGTATAGCGAGGATGAAAACAAAGTCGGGCTCGGTAGGAGGATTCGCTTCATCCTCGGTGACAACATGATAGGCCCCCTCTGTATCCTCAAGAATAACGCCATCCCATTTCAGTGCGATGACGTTGCCAGCGCCGACATGATCCCACCAAGGTACTCCCACCATGAGGGGCTCCTCCTGCCGTTCGACAGGTAGGAGTTCGGCGTTTCCATGACCGTCTTCCAGCAAATCGACAACCAGATCCGGGAGTGCGAGCGTCCCAGTTTCAGTAGCTCCTGCCATGCGCTCACCCTCCACGGATCGTTGTCTCTTGGCTTGTCGAGGTGGCAATCAACTGCCGCGTTAGCGTCGCTTCCGGGCGCTGGAACGCAGCTCAGGGAACGGGCAGGAGTCTTCGCTTGGTTTTCTGATCGCTACCAATGTGCGGCGTGGACTAGACGCCTTTTCCCCAACTGCGTTGTATGCGACATAGCTAACCATCGCGGAGCCCAGGCAGACCTTATAAGCCCACTCCTCAGCGATCGTGCCTGTGATCTCCCCACGGGCCAGATCTTCGGAACTGAGTTTATGCTCAGGGACCTCCGGCCCAGATGCATCGATCGGGTTGCCAGGGTCCGCGCCCAAACCATCATCCGCCGCGAGATGAATCTTGATCCTGTCGTTCTCCTTCGCCCCCTTAAAAAGCTTGATGCGAAACGGCACGCCATTCTTGGCAGCAGTTCGGTCGATCGCGCCACGGCTATTGAGGCGAGTAAATTCAAGGGCATCAAGATCATCACCGTCGCCTGGCAGGTCTCCGGGGCGAGTGACCTTGACATCTTTAAAGCGGGGGAACGCAGGGTTGTCTTCAGTGTCGGGATCCGCATCAAAATCACGGCTGACGGTATAGGTCGTTGGCACCTGGCCACTGGGCAAGTCATCCAGCCAGTCCGGGTCCAGGTCGCGTACTACGTTTTCATCGGCTGCTGCTTCGGCTGCGGTCACAGGGGGAAGAAGAACGTGGACGTTGACGAAGTTGTTATCGGCGTCAACCGAGTCGCCGAAGACAAACCCCAGGTTGTCACCTTCCTGCAACAGACGGCTGCCAGTCGAATCGTCCCAAGGGATGCTCAAGGTGGCCCCTCCGCCCGCAACAAAATCCTCTGGCGTTACTTCATTATCCTTGCCCGAGACCTTGCCCGTCAGAACCGCCTGTTTCAGCTTACCGTGCCCCGGATTTTCCGGATCAGGGTCAAGCCCGCCAGGCAGTCGCAGGTCAACATTGATCACGTTCGGGGTCGCTGTTTCGGCGATCTTGTAGCCTGCGCGCCACAACTGGTAGCCGAGGTTGACCGCACCGTTCTCCGGGCCACGACTGGTAAGCGCATACGACAATTTGATCGGCAACAGATCACCTACAGGTGGTGGAAACGGTACTGTGTGTTTTTTGGACTCTTTCCCGTGCCACAGCACGACAATTTCGTCTTTCTCGTGAATGCCTGTAATCTCCGGTATCACAACTTTAACCCCTGCCCGGGCATCCTTGTCGAGCAACAACTGAGGCGTTGCCTCTTCATCGCCAAACCTCGGAACTTTCAATTTATCAAGCGCGACCGGGACATCCTTCAGAAAGAGCTTCAAAGTTTTATGCGGCACGGAAGTAACGGAAGAATTACCAGCTCGGTCCGTCACGACATATGAAAAGGTGACCAACACTGCATCTGCCAACTCGTCAAATGCCACCAATGGCAACTGCACGTCCGTCGCATCACTACTACTAATAACCTTGGCTTCCAGTGGCGGGCTCGTTTTTGGGCCATCAGTGATGGTCACGGCAATCGCGTCATGTTGCCGCTGCGTCGTATATCCCTGAACGGTTGCCTTCAACACATCTGCAACAAAGTCCGATTTCAGAATATATCCCCTGGCCTCGATTGCATCAGAGAACTTTATCTGCGCCAGGGTACCCGCACTCCCCCCTGGGGCATGCTTGTCGATCCGCACTGGCCGACTGGGGGCATTGACCCAGTCATCAGAGCCGATTTGCCTGACTGAATACCCCAGCATGGCCGTTCTCTCCGTTCCTGGGAGAATGGCATCCAGGTGCTTGACGGGCACTGAGAGATGGAACCTGAATGTATTATCTGCAGCCTCCCCCGGAAGTACATCGTGCCAGGAGGTGTTCTCATCATCATCATCCAACAACCGCTCCCCATCCCAAAGCAGAGCGATAGTCTGACCTGCCACCGCGTTTCCCCAAATAACGACTTCCGTTGCCAGGTTATTGCCCTGCTCTGTTACGGGCAGAACTACGCCGGGTGTTCCCGGGACGGCATCGGGATCTTCCGGGATCAGAATGGGAATTTCCAACGGATTATAGGTATCCACCAAGGGCACGCCGCGGGGATACACAGCCACGGAGAGATTTTGGAGTACCCTTGATGATTTACGAAGTTGTTCACTGTCTTGAGCGGACACAGGCTTATTCATAAAAATCTCCCGAACCGATACACTCCAAGAAACAAAGAACCACGCATCTATAATCGACCATCAGGCTAGTACGACCACCCAATCGACTATATAGGTCTTCACACTCGACCTTTACTTTTAGTACTGTCGACGTGCTGTAATAGATTTAACAAACCTGGAAACATTCGGCACCTGGCAAAAATGCTAGGTGGCAGGCTACGCGTGTCTGTAGTTGACAGGAGGCACGCATTGAGAGGGCTATTCGATCCACTGCATGCCTGAACACTCCACTCAAACATATCGTGGCGTTCGCGAGTACAGTGCTAGGCAGCGCAGATACATTGTGGGAGCGGGCTTGTCGGAACGCCGCACTGCGGCGCAAGCCCGCTCCCACGCTAGTGATGCTTGCAACGCTGCGCCCTTTGCGACAGCGCAGTCCGGAAGGCTGAGCGATCTGCTATAGGGCTCCGTCACATCAGGAAAAGACGTACCGGCAGGCAAACAGCTACCTGGCTCACGGGCGTGTGTTGATCTGCTGCTGCAGGTTCTGGATCTGGCTCTGCAGCGTGCTGATGTTGCGCGTTACCTGCCCGCGGAAGGCATCGAATTCCTGCACCGAGGCGCCGCCGGCCGTGGGCGCCGGGCGATTGTCCACCTGGCTCTTGAGCACCAGCATATCTTGCTCCAGGCTCTCGATGGCGGCACTCGGGTTGCCCTGTTTCTTCAAAGCCGCCACGTCGTTGCTCAGGCTCTTGAGCTGGCCATCGAGCTTACCGCCATCCACCTGCCCCGACTTGAGAGCAGCCAGCTCGGCATTGACGGCCTTGAGTTGCGCCTGCAACTGGCTTTGCAGTTCGGTGACGGCCTTCTGCTGTTCACGGGTATCGGCCAGCACCTGTTCAAGGCGCTTGCCCAGGTCTCCCGCCTGCCCGGCGACGCCCAACTGCTGCTTGCCCTGCTCGGCCAGGGAAGCCTGCAACTGGCGAATCTGCAACTTCAATGCCTCGCTGCCGGTACTGTTGCTGGATTCACTGGCATCGACCTTGCCGCTGATCACCTGCAGGCGCCCGGCGGCCTCTTCACTGATACGGGCAAAGCTTTCCTGGGTCGCGACCAGCTGTTGCTCCATCAGGGTGATCTGCTGGAAGCTCCACCAGCCAAGCCCGGCCAGGGCGATGAACGAGGCGCCCAGCAATGTCCACAGCGGGCCATTGCTACGCGGCCGCACCGCCTTCTGGCGGCTACGGGCCACATGGGCAGGCAGCAATTCATCGTCATCAGGGGTGCCGGCACGAAGGGTCGGCACATCATCGAAATCATCGTGGGCGTCGTTACGCATGGGTGCATTCAACCGCGGTAGTAGCAAAGAGGCATGAGTATAAACCGCCAGGGCGGCGCACTGATGACCATCATCCCACGCACAGGTTCAGCGCTGCCCGGGTTGCGCCTGCCACCAACTGCAGAATTCATCCAGCGCCGTCCACACATCGGTGCCGGGCCGGTAGTCCAGATACTGGCGCGCGCGGTTGATATCAAGGGTGAAATCCGTGCTCATCACCTGCACTGCGGTACGGCTCAGGGTCGGCTGCGGGCGCCCGGGCCAGAGCAGACAGGCGCCTTCGTTGAGGGCCGCCAGGCTGTAGGCCAGGCCGGGTGAGCGATAGCGGGTCACCTGGGGCAGCTGCATGCGGCGCATCACATAGTTGACCACATCCCACAGCGGCAGTGGCTGGCCGTTGCTGATGTTGTAGGCCTGACCCAAGGCCTGGTCCTCGACGAACAGTGCGCTGAGCAGTGCCTCGTTGAGGTTATGCACACTGGTGAAATCGACCTTGTTCAGGCCGTTGCCGATGATCGCCACGCGCCCCTTGGCCTGCATGCGCATCAACCGCGGGAAGATGCTCGCGTCGCCGGCACCGGTAACGAAGCGCGGGCGCAGCGCCAGCACCTCCAGGCCGAACTCCTGGGCGCCGAACACCTTCTGCTCGGCCAGGTGTTTGGTCAGCGCGTAATGGTCATGGAAGCGGCGTGGGACCTGGTCTTCGCGGATGTCCAGGTGCGAGCGGCCGGTGAAGTAGATCGACGGCGACGACAGGTGTACCAGGCGCCGCACATGCTCCTTGATGCAGCCTTCGACCACGTTCTCGGTGAGCACCACGTTGCCTTGGTGGAAGTCCTGATAGCGACCCCAGGTCCCCACGGCACCGGCGCAGTGCACCACCGCATCCATGCCCTGACACAGGCGCCGGGCCAGTTCGGCGTCGCCCAGGTCGCCGGGGATGAACTGCGCCCCACGCTTGACCAGATGCTCCACACCCTCTGCCCGCCGGCCATTGACCCGCACATCCAGGCCCTGCTCCAGGGCAAAACGCGCAAAGCGCCCGCCGATGAAGCCGCTCGCGCCGGTGACCAGAATTCGCATGTAAGACTCCGCCTTGCTCTATTTCGGATGCAGCTGACGCTTGAAGTGCCTACAAGGGCACCAGCCAGTCCCGCGCCGAATGGCGCAGGTGGTCGGTCAACTGGGCGAGCAACTGCCCGCCGTTGCGCCAATGATGCCAGTACAGCGGCACATCGATGGGGGTATCGGCACAGATTTCCACCAACTCGCCACGTGCCAGCTGCTTGGCCACCTGCCGCTCCGGCACCAGCCCCCAGCCGAGGCCGGCCTCGGTCATGCGCATGAAACCTTCGGACGAGGGGCACAGGTGATGCAGGAAGCCCTCCTGTACACCCAACGACGCCAGGTAGCGATGCTGCAGGAAATCGTCCGGCCCGAACACGATTGCCGGGGCTCGGGCCAGGCGCTCGACCGCGAACCCGTTAGGAAAGTAACGCGCCATGAACGCGGGGCTGGCCAGCGCCCGATAACGCATCGAGCCCAACGGCAAGCTGCGCGCTCCGGCCACCGGCCGTTCGCTGCCACACAGGCAGGCCGCGACTTCACCAGCGCGCATGCGCTTCAGGCCGACGTCCTGGTCCTCGACCACCAAATCGAGCAGCACCTGCTGCTCGGCACAGAACGGCCCCACCGCACCGGCCCACCAGGTTGCCAGACTGTCGGCGTTGAGGGCGATGCGCAGGCGCTCGGGCATGCCTTCCTCGTCCAGTGCCGGCACCTGGCGTTGCAAGTCGCGCTCGAGCAGGCGCACCTGCTGCACATGGTTGAGCAACTGGCGCCCGACTTCCGTCGGGCTCGGTGGCGTGGCGCGCACCAGTACCGGCTGGCCAACCCGTGCCTCGAGCAGCTTGATGCGCTGGGAGATAGCCGATTGCGACAACCCCAGCACCTGGGCCGCGCGCTCGAAACCACCTTGCTCGATCACCGCGGCGAGGGCAGCGAGCAGTTTGTAATCGAACATCGATTTCTCTAATGACTGATCAGCTCTATTTGTTTTTCTTATAGCGCCTCAGCCGCCACAATAGCCACATCTTTCTTGGCAACCCGCGCCGATCCTGCATCGGCGCCAGTGGAGTGTTCCCGCTATGTGGCAAAGCTATCTCAACGGCATGCTGGTGGCCTTCGGCCTGATCATGGCCATCGGCGCGCAGAACGCCTTCGTCCTGGCACAAAGTCTGCGCCGTGAACACCACCTGCCAGTGGCGGCACTGTGCATCGTCTGCGATGCGCTGCTGGTCGCCGCCGGGGTATTCGGCCTGGCCACGGTGCTGGCGCACAACCCGACACTACTGGCCGTGGCCCGCTGGGGCGGTGCGCTGTTCCTGATCTGGTACGGCGCCAAGGCCCTGCGCAGCGCCTGCTCGAAACAGAGCCTGCAGCATCAGGAAGGCCAGGGCATGCGGTCGCGCCGCGCGGTGCTGCTCAGCGCCCTGGCGGTGACCCTGCTCAATCCGCACGTCTACCTCGATACCGTGTTGCTGATCGGTTCCCTCGGCGCCCAGCAGACCGTGCCCGGCGCCTACGTGGCCGGCGCCGCCAGTGCCTCGCTGGTGTGGTTCTCGACCCTGGCGATCGGCGCCGCCTGGCTGGCGCCTTGGCTGGCACGTCCGGCGACCTGGCGCATGCTGGACCTGATGGTGGCGGTGATGATGTTCGCGGTGGCGGCGCAGTTGATCTTCAACTGACGCCGCGAAAAAACCGGGTATGCCACGCTGGGCCTCGACAGTCACGCAGCCCACCTGTCGGCCCCAGCCAACCGCTCTGGAACCTCTATTCCCTATAGATGTTGCGTGGTTAAGCGCCGAGGCCGGTGCTATGATCCAGCCCTTGCGTCGCAAAGAGTACAAACTCGCCGACGCTCACCGGGCCGCCCGTGATCGGCCTTGCGCATACCGCGAACAGACCTGAATCAGGAGATCCACCATGGCTTTTGAATTGCCGCCGCTGCCATACGCCCACGATGCCCTGCAGCCGCACATCTCCAAGGAAACCCTGGAGTATCACCACGACAAGCACCACAACACCTATGTCGTGAACCTGAACAACCTGGTCCCAGGCACCGAATTCGAAGGCAAGACCCTGGAAGAGATCGTCAAGAGCTCTTCGGGCGGCATCTTCAACAACGCCGCTCAGATCTGGAACCACTCCTTCTACTGGGAATGCCTGTCGCCAAACGGCGGCGGCCAGCCGACCGGTGCCCTGGCTGACGCCATCACCGCTGCTTTCGGCTCCTTCGACAAGTTCAAGGAAGAGTTCACCAAGACTTCGGTCGGCACCTTCGGTTCCGGCTGGGGCTGGCTGGTGAAAAAGGCTGACGGTTCCCTGGCCCTGGCCAGCACCATCGGCGCCGGCTGCCCGCTGACCAGCGGCGACACCCCGCTGCTGACCTGCGACGTCTGGGAACACGCCTACTACATCGACTACCGCAACCTGCGTCCGAAGTACGTCGAGGCGTTCTGGAACCTGGTCAACTGGAAGTTCGTTGCCGAGCAGTTCGAAGGCAAGGTCTTCACGGCCTGATTGTTCGCCAAGCCTGCAAAAAGACCCGGCCTCGTGCCGGGTTTTTTGTTGCCTGGCATGACGATAGCGCCAAGCAAGCTCGCTGCCACCAGGGCCAACCTGACAGAATTGCCTGCAACCCATCCGCGCGCTCTTGCTCAGCCCGCATAGCGCGCTAACATCAACCTTCTGGAAAGTTGACGCAGCGCACTCAAGTCGCATGACCGCTCAACCGATATAGAGCCAAGGGCAGATCCGTCGACGGACGTGTTGCCTGCCGGGGCATTCGGTCGATAGTCTGTCGCCATGGTTGATGGCAAAATAATGGCATGCGCATGGATTAAGGAAACCCCATTGAAGCTGGAATTCCGAAACAGCTTATCGGTCAAGTTGCTGCGGGTCGTACTGCTCTCGGCATTGGCTGTCGGCGTCGTACTCAGCTGTGCGCAGATCGTCTATGACGCCTACAAGACCCGCCAGTCGGTGAACAACGACGCCCAGCGCATCCTCGACATGTTCCGCGACCCCTCGACGCAGGCGGTGTACAGCCTCGACCGGGAAATGGGCATGCAGGTGATGGAAGGCCTGTTCCAGGACGGCTCGGTGCGCATGGCCTCCATCGGCCACCCCAACGAAACCATGCTCGCGGAAAAGTCCCGGCCACTGCAGGACATGTCCATGCGCTGGCTGACCGACCTGATCCTCGGCCAGGAGCGCACCTATACCACGCAACTGGTCGGCCGCGGCCCCTACAGTGAATACTACGGCGACCTGAGCATCACCCTCGACACCTCCGCCTATGGCGAGGGTTTCCTGGTCAACGCGGTGATCATCTTCATCTCCGGCGTGCTGCGCGCCCTGGCCATGGGCCTGGTGCTGTACCTGGTGTACCACTGGCTGCTGACCAAGCCGCTGTCGAAGATCATCGAGCACCTGACGCAAATCAACCCCGACCGCCCCAGCCAGCACCAGATCCCCTTGCTCAAGGGGCACGAGCGCAACGAACTGGGCATCTGGGTCAACACCGCCAACCAGTTGCTGGCCTCCATCGAACGCAACACCCACCTGCGCCACGAGGCCGAGAACAGCCTGCAGCGCATGGCCCAGTACGACTTCCTCACCGGCCTGCCCAACCGCCAGCAACTGCAACAGCAACTGGACAAGATCCTCGTCGACGGTGGCCGCCTGCAACGCCGTGTCGCCGTGCTGTGCGTGGGCCTCGACGACTTCAAGGGCATCAACGAGCAGTTCAGCTACCAGGTCGGCGACCAACTGCTGCTGGCCCTGGCCGACCGCCTGCGCGCCCACAGCGGCCGCCTCGGCGCCTTGGCCCGATTGGGCGGCGACCAGTTCGCCCTGGTCCAGGCCAATATCGAGCAACCCTACGAAGCCGCCGAGCTGGCCCAGAGCATCCTTGACGACCTCGAGGCACCCTTCGACCTCGACCACCAGCAGATCCGCCTGCGCGCCACCATCGGCATCACCCTGTTCCCCGAGGACGGCGACAGCACCGAGAAGCTGCTGCAAAAGGCCGAGCAGACCATGACCCTGGCCAAGGCCCGCTCGCGCAACCGCTACCAGTTCTACATCGCCAGCGTCGACAGCGAGATGCGCCGCCGCCGCGAACTGGAAAAAGACCTGCGCGAAGCCCTGCCGCGCAACCAGCTGTACCTGGTGTACCAGCCGCAGATCAGCTACCGCGACCACCGCGTGGTCGGCGTCGAAGCCTTGCTGCGCTGGCAGCACCCTGAGCTGGGCATGGTCCCACCCGACCAGTTCATCCCCCTGGCCGAGCAGAACGGCAGCATCATCAGCATCGGCGAGTGGGTGCTCGACCAGGCCTGCCGGCAGTTGCGCGAATGGCACGACCAGGGCTTCAGCGAACTGCGCATGGCGGTCAACCTGTCCACCGTGCAACTGCACCACAATGAGCTGCCGCGGGTAGTCAACAATCTGCTGCAGGCCTACCGCCTGCCACCGCGCAGCCTGGAGCTGGAAGTCACCGAGACCGGCCTGATGGAAGACATCAGCACCGCCGCCCAGCACTTGCTGAGCCTGCGCCGCTCCGGGGCCTTGATCGCCATCGACGACTTCGGCACCGGTTACTCCTCGCTCAGCTACCTGAAGTCGCTGCCGCTGGACAAGATCAAGATCGACAAGAGCTTCGTCCAGGACCTGCTCGACGACGATGACGACGCCACCATCGTTCGCGCCATCATCCAGCTGGGCAAGAGCCTGGGCATGCAGGTGATCGCCGAAGGCGTGGAAACCGCCGAACAGGAGACCTACATCATCGCCCAGGGCTGCCATGAGGGTCAGGGCTACCACTACAGCAAACCGTTGTCCGCGCGCGAACTGACCAACTTCCTCAAGCAGGCGCAACGCAACCAGGTTTCCGCGCTGTAACCCCACGCCAACCTGGCCAAGCAGCGCAAACGGGCGTTTGCATGAAATGCGCGCCCGCCCCTTTACAGCAAATGCAAATCTTTCGCATGATGTTGCGGTTTCGCGTGCCACGGCGCACGGTCCACCCATGGTCCAACCACACGACGCAGGAAACCAACAATGATTCGAATGCCTCTGGCCTCCGCCAGTCTGCTCGCCATCGCCATCGCCCTCGCCGGTTGCGGCGAAGGCAAGGACGACAAGGCCGCCGCACCGCAAGCCCAGGCACCTGCCGCTGCCACCACCACCGCGGCACCAGGGGCTGTCGATGAAGCCGCCGCCAAGGCCGTGGTCAAGCACTACGCCGAGATGGTCCATGCCGTGTACAGCGACTCGCTGAGCACCGCCAAGCAGTTGCAGACCGCCGTCGACGCCTTCCTCGCCAAGCCCGATGACCAGACGCTCAAAGCCGCCCGGGACGCCTGGGTCGCCTCGCGCGTACCGTACCTGCAGAGCGAAGTCTTCCGCTTCGGCAACACCATCATCGACGACTGGGAAGGCCAGGTGAACGCCTGGCCCCTGGACGAAGGCCTGATCGACTACGTCGACAAGAGCTATGAGCACGCCCTGGGCAACCCGGCGGCCAACGCCAACATCATCGCCAACACCGAGATCCAGGTCGGCGAAGACAAGATCGACGTCAAGGACATCACCCCCGAGAAGCTGGCCAGCCTGAACGAGCTGGGCGGTTCAGAAGCCAACGTCGCCACCGGCTACCACGCCATCGAATTCCTGCTCTGGGGCCAGGACCTCAACGGCACCGGCCCAGGCGCGGGCAACCGCCCGGCCTCCGACTACCTCGAAGGCAAAGGTGCCACCGGCGGGCACAACGACCGTCGTCGTGCCTACCTGAAGGCGGCCACCGACCTGCTGGTCAAGGACCTCGAGGAAATGGTCGGCAACTGGGCGCCGAACGTCGCCGACAACTACCGCGCCAGCCTGGAAAAAGAGCCGGCCAACGATGGCCTGCGCAAGATGCTGTTCGGCATGGGCAGCCTGTCGCTGGGCGAACTGGCGGGCGAGCGCATGAAGGTCTCGCTGGAAGCCAACTCGCCGGAAGACGAACACGACTGCTTCAGCGACAACACCCACTACTCGCACTTCTACGACGCCAAGGGCATCCGCAACGTCTACCTGGGCGAGTACACCCGTGTTGACGGCAGCAAGCTGAGCGGCCCGAGCCTGTCGTCGCTGGTGGCCAAGGCCGACCCGGCCACCGACGCTACCCTCAAGGCCGACCTGGAAGCCACCGAAGCCAAGATCCAGGTGATCGTCGACCACGCTCTCAAGGGCGAGCACTACGACCAACTGATCGCCGCCGACAACGCCGCCGGCAACCAGATCGTGCGTGACGCCATCGCCTCCCTGGTCAAGCAGACCGGCGCGATCGAGCAGGCCGCGGGCAAGCTGGGCATCGACAACCTGAACCCGGACACCGCCGATCACGAATTCTGATCAGCGTTGCGGTTCAGCAGAGGCGGCCTTCGGGCCGCCTTTTTCATTTCCGTGTCATGCGCCTCCGGGAGCGAAATGGGCGGGCGCGGACATTTCCAGGTAAAGCCAATTTCATCTGGCAATTGCAAATTGCTCTTATTCAATCACCCCCGGCCTGATAAGCTTGCACGCCGGTTTTTCGCCCATGCCCAGGATTGTCGATGTCCTTGCTCCGCCTAAGCCCCCTGCTGCTGGCCTTCGCCCTCGCCGCCTGTGACGACGCCCCGCGTTTCACCCAGGCCGAGCCCGGCGAGGCGCTCTCGGGCGGCAAGGCGACGGTGCAGCGCAGCGATCGCAACGCCTACTCGCTGCCCTCGGCCAATCTCACGCCCGAACGACGCCTGGACTTCGCCGTGGGCAACAGCTTCTTCCGCAACCCCTGGGTGATCGCCCCTTCCACCACCACTGCGCGCGATGGCCTCGGCCCGTTGTTCAACACCAACGCCTGCCAGAACTGCCACGTGCGCGACGGTCGCGGCCATCCACCGGAGCCAGACGACAGCAACGCGGTGTCGATGCTGGTGCGCCTGTCGATCCCCGACCAGCCGTACTACGCCCAGGTGATCGAGCGCCTGGGCGTGGTCCCAGAGCCCGTCTACGGTACCCAGTTGCAGGACATGGCCATCCCCGGCGTGGCCCCGGAAGGCAAGGTCCGCGTGACCTACGACAACCACAGCGTCGCCTTCGCGGACGGCCACCAGGTCGAGCTACGCCGCCCGACCCTGCAGATCAGCCAGCTCGGCTACGGTCCGCTGCACCCGGACACCCGCTTTTCCGCCCGGGTCGCCCCGCCGATGATCGGCCTGGGCCTGCTCGAGGCCATTCCCGAAGCCGACCTGCTGGCCAACGAGGACCCGGACGACCACAACCGCGACGGCATCCGTGGCCGCGCCAACCGAGTGTGGGACGATGCCCAGGGCAAGACCGTGGTCGGCCGCTTCGGCTGGAAGGCAGGACAGCCCAACGTCAACCAGCAGAACGTGCACGCCTTCGCCGGCGACATGGGCCTGACCACCACCCTGTTGCCCAAGGACGACTGCACCGCAGCGCAGGTCGACTGCCTGACCGCGCCCAATGGCGATGGCCAGGGCGGCGAAAAGGAGGTCAGTGACAATATCCTGCGCCTGGTCACCTTCTACACCCGCAACCTTGCCGTGCCGGCCCGGCGCAACGTCGATGCGCCGCAGGTACTGGCCGGCAAGAACCTGTTCTACCAGGCCGGTTGCCAGGGCTGCCACACCCCGCAATTCACCACCGCCGCCAATGCGGCCGAGCCGGAACTGGCCAACCAGGTAATCCGCCCCTACAGCGACCTGTTGCTGCACGACATGGGCCCGGGCCTGAGTGACGAGCGCACCGAATTTGCCGCCAACGGCCAGGACTGGCGCACCCCACCGCTGTGGGGCATCGGCCTGAGCGAAACCGTCAGCGGCCACAGCCAGTTCCTGCATGACGGCCGCGCCCGCAACCTGCTCGAGGCCGTGCTCTGGCACGGCGGCGAAGCCCAGGCGGCGCGCGACCATGTACTGACCTTCAATGCCGAGCAGCGCGCCGCGCTGCTGGCGTTCCTGAATTCACTTTAAACGCACAAGGAGCCGGGCATGTTCCGACCCAAACTGTTGTTCACCAGCCTCGCCGCACTCGCCTTGGGCGCCTGCTCGCCACAAGACCCACAGGCAGTGACCTCCGCGGCCATCGCCAAGCAGGTGATCCTGCCGACCTACAGCCGCTGGGTCGAGGCCGACCGGCAACTGGCCGCCAGCGCCCTGGCCTACTGTGAGGGCAAGCAGGACCTCGAGACCGCCCGCGCCGACTTCCTCAGCGCGCAAAAAGCCTGGGCCGAATTGCAGCCATTGCTGGTCGGCCCGCTGGCCGAAGGCAACCGTGCCTGGCAGGTGCAGTTCTGGCCTGACAAGAAGAACCTGGTCGGCCGCCAGGTCGAGCAACTGGTCAACGGCGAGCAGGCAGTCACCGTCGAATCGCTGGGCAAGGCCAGCGTCGTGGTCCGTGGCCTGTCCGCCTACGAATACATCCTGTTCGACAGCAAGCCGGACATCGCCAGCGCCGAACAGAAAGCCCGCTACTGCCCGCTGCTGGTCGCCATCGGCGAACACCAGAAGGCCTTGGCCGAAGAAATCCTCAAAGGCTGGAACAGCACCGACGGCATGCTGTCGCAAATGACCAAGTTCCCCAACCAGCGCTACGCCGACTCCCACGAGGCGATCGCCGACGTACTGCGTGCCCAGGTCACCGCCCTGGACAGCCTGAAGAAAAAGCTCGGCGCGCCGATGGGCCGGCAGAGCAAGGGCATTGCCCAACCGCTGCAAGCCGAGGCCTGGCGCAGCCACTCCTCGATCAAGAGCCTGGAAGCCTCGCTCAAGGCCGCCCAGACCGTCTGGGTCGGGGTCGACAACCAAGGCCTGCGCGGACTGCTGGGCAAGGACCAGGCGGCACTGGCACAGAAGATCGACGACGCCTATGCTGCTGCGCTCAAGCTGCTGGCCGACAACCAGAAGACCCTCGGCGAACTGCTGGCCGATGACGCCGGCAAGCAGACCCTCAACCAGATCTACGATGCCCTCAACGTCGTCCACCGCCTGCACGAAGGTGAGCTGGCCAAGGCGCTGAACATCCAGCTGGGCTTCAACGCCAACGACGGTGACTGATCATGCTGCGACGCCAGGCCCTGAAACTCGGTAGCGTTCTGCTCAGCGCCCTGACCTTGGGTGGCTGGAGCCTGTTCCGCGGCAAAGGCAGCGAACCCTTGCTGCTTTCGGCCCGCGACGACGGCGACGGCAAGCACTACGCCGTCGGCTTTCGCCTGGACGGCAGCCAGGTGTTCAGCACCGAGGTGGCCCAGCGTTGCCATGCGATCATCAACCACCCGACGCTGCCGATCGCGCTGTTTGTCGCCCGCCGGCCCGGTACCGAGAGCTATCTGGTCGACCTGCGTGACGGGCGCCTGCTGCAGACCCTCGCCTCCCAGCCCAGCCGGCACTTCTACGGCCACGCGGTGATCCACAAGGGTGGCGAGTGGCTGTATGCGACCGAGAACGACACCAGCGACCCGGGCCGTGGCGTACTGGGAGTCTACCGCTTCGAGGGCGAGCGCCTGGTGCACAGCGGCGAACTCTCCACCCACGGCATCGGGCCCCACGAAGTGGCCTGGCTGCCCGACGGCGAGACCCTGGTGGTGGCCAATGGCGGCATCCGCACCGAGGCCGAGAGCCGGGTGGAGATGAACCTCGACGCCATGGAGCCGAGCCTGGTGCTGATGCAGCGTGACGGCACGCTGCTGAGCAAGGAGACCCTGGCCCAGCAGATGAACAGCGTGCGTCACCTGGCAGTTGGCGATGATGGCACTATCGCCGCCTGCCAGCAGTTCATGGGCGGCTCGGAAGAAACCGCCGAACTGCTGGCGATCAAGCGCCCGGGCGAGCCGTTCCAGGCCTTTCCGGTGCCGGAGCGCCAGCTGCAATCGATGGCCCAGTACACCGCCAGCGTCGCCATCCACAGCGACCTGCGCCTGGTGGCGCTGACCGCGCCGCGGGCCAACCGCCTGTTCATCTGGGACCTGGACAGCGGCGCAGTCAAACTTGATGCGCCGATGCCCGATTGCGCCGGGGTCGGAGCGGTGAAGGACGGTTTCGTCGTCACCTCCGGGCAAGGCCGCTGCCGCTTCTATGATTGCCGCCAGGCGCAGTTGATCGGGCAACCGATGGACCTGCCTTCAGGCTTCTGGGATAACCATCTGCACCTGGTCTGATCGTTCTATTGCCTGCACCGGCCCCATCGTCGGCAAGCCGGCTCCCACACCAGCAACACCCTCCTGTGGGAGCCAGCTTGCCGGCGATGAGGCCACAACAGGCAATCTATCTCCTCCCCTTTTCCAGAAAACCGACAATACTTGCCCCATCGCACGTGGGCCGGATCGCCCGTGGTCGTGCCCGACGAACAACAAAATCCACCTCCAGGGAACCGGACCATGTTGCGCCGCCGCATGCTGATCATGTTGGCCGTCGTCCTGCTGATCGTGTTGATCCTGGGGGGCATCAAGGCCTTTTCCATCTACCGGCAAGTGCAGATGTTCTCGCAGCCCAGGCCCCCGGTCAGCGTTGCCGCGGCCCAGGCCGAGCTACGCCAGTGGCAGGAGCGCCTGCCAGCGGTCGGTAGCCTCAAGGCCTACCAGGGTGTTGAGTTGGGCCTGGAAGTGGCCGGCACGGTGAAGTCGCTGCATTTCGAGTCCGGGCAGCAGGTCAAGGCTGGTCAGTTGCTGCTGCAGCTGGACAGCGACCAGGAAACCGCCCTGCTCGGCACAGCCCAGGCTGACCTGGGGTTGGCCAAGGTCGACTTCGGCCGTGGCAGCCAGCTGGTCGGCGACTCGGCGATCTCCCGTGGCGAGTACGACCGCCTGACCAGCCAGTACCGGCGCAACCAGGCCGTGGTCGACCAGCTCAAGGCATCGCTGGCGAAAAAGAGCATCAGCGCCCCGTTCAGCGGCACCATCGGCATCCGCCAGGTGGACGTCGGCGCCTACCTGCCCAGCGGTACGGTGATCGCCACCCTGCAGGATCTGTCCAGCCTCTACGTCGATTTCAATGTGCCCGAGCAGGCCCTACCGCACCTGAGCCTCGGCCAGCGGGTGCTGGCCCAGGTGGCCGCCTACCCTGACCAGACCTTCCCCGCCAGCCTCAGCGCGATCAACCCCAAGGTCGAGGAAAGCACGCGCAACCTGCTGGTCCGCGCCACCCTGGCCAACCCCGAGGGCAAGCTGCTGCCGGGCATGTTCGCCAGCCTGCAACTGTTGCTGCCCAACCCGCAACCGCAGGTCGTGGTGCCGGAAAACGCCATCACCTACACCCTCTATGGCAACTCGGTGTATCGCATCAGCCCGAAAAAGGGCGAGGACGGCCAGCCGCTGCGCGATGCCAACGATCAGCCGCAACTGATCGCCGAACAACTCACCGTGCAGACCGGCGAACGTCGCGAGGGTTGGGTCGTGGTGCTCAAGGGCCTGCAGGCCGGCGACCAGGTCGTCACCGCCGGCCAGCTCAAGCTGAGCCCGGGCGCGGCGATCCGCATCAGCGCCGATTCAGCCCTGAAGCCCGCCGCGCCCGGCGCGCAGTGAACGGGAGGCGCCTATGGCATTCACCGACCCGTTCATCCGCCGCCCGGTGCTGGCCTGCGTGGTCAGCCTGCTGATCCTGCTGCTGGGCCTGCAGGCCTGGAGCAAGCTGCAGATCCGCCAGTACCCGCAGATGGAAAACGCCCTGATCACGGTAACCACCGCCTACCCCGGGGCCAACGCCGAGACCATCCAGGGCTACATCACCCAGCCGCTGCAGCAGAGCCTGGCCAGCGCCGACGGCATCGACTACATGACCTCGGTGAGCCGGCAGAACTTCTCGATCATTTCGGTCTACGCGCGGATCGGCGCCGACACCGACCGCCTGTTCACCCAGTTGCTGGCCAAGGCCAACGAGGTGCGCAACAAGCTGCCCCAGGACTCCGAGGATCCGGTACTGAGCAAGGAGGCCGCCGACGCCTCGGCACTGATGTACATCAGCTTCTACAGCAAGGAAATGAGCAACCCGCAGATCACCGACTACCTGTCACGGGTCATCCAGCCCAAGCTGGCCACACTGCCGGGCATGGCCGAGGCCGAGATCCTCGGCAACCAGGTGTTCGCCATGCGTATCTGGATCGACCCGGTGAAGCTGGCCGGCTTCGGCCTATCGGCGGTGGACGTGACCAACGCCGTGCGCCGCTACAATTTCCTCTCCGCGGCAGGCGAAGTGAAGGGCGAATATGTGGTCACCAGCATCAATGCCACCACCGAGCTCAAGTCTGCCGAGGCCTTCGCCGCCCTGCCGGTGAAGACCAGCGGTGACAGCCGGGTGCTGCTGGGTGACGTGGCCCGGGTAGAAATGGGCGCGGAAAACTACGACACGGTCAGTTCGTTCGACGGCACGCCCTCGGTGTACATCGGTATCAAGGCCACGCCGGCGGCCAACCCGCTGGAGGTGATCAAGGAAGTGCGGCGGATCATGCCGCAGCTCGAAGAAGAACTGCCCTCCAGTCTGAAGGTGTCCATTGCCTACGACGCCACCCTGTTTATCCAGGCCTCCATCGACGAAGTGATCAAGACCCTCGGCGAAGCGGTGCTGATCGTCATCGTCGTGGTGTTTTTGTTCCTCGGCGCACTGCGGTCGGTGGTGATCCCGGTGGTGACCATCCCGCTGTCGATGATCGGCGTGCTGTTCTTCATGCAGATGATGGGCTATTCGCTGAATCTGCTGACCCTGCTGGCGATGGTACTGGCCATCGGCCTGGTGGTGGATGACGCCATCGTCGTGGTGGAAAACATCCACCGCCATATCGAAGAAGGCAAGACGCCCTTCGAAGCGGCCCTGGAGGGTGCCCGCGAGATCGCCCTGCCGGTCGTGTCGATGACCATCACCTTGGCTGCTGTGTACGCCCCCATCGGCTTTCTTACCGGGCTGACCGGCGCCCTGTTCAAGGAGTTCGCCCTGACCTTGGCCGGTGCCGTGGTCATCTCCGGGGTCGTCGCCCTCACTCTCTCCCCCATGATGTGCGCCGTGCTGCTGCGCCACGAACAGAACCCCAGCGGTCTCGCCCACCGCCTGGACCTGATCTTCGAATCGCTCAAGGTGCGCTACCAGCGCCTGCTGCACGGCACGCTGAACAGCCGCCCGGTGGTGCTGGTATTCGCCGTGCTGATCTTGTGCCTGATCCCGGTGCTGCTGATGTTCACCCGCAACGAGCTGGCCCCGGAGGAAGACCAGGGGGTGATCTTCATGATGAGCAGTTCACCGCAGACCGCGAACCTGGACTACCTCAATGCCTACACCGACCAGTTCACGCCGATCTTCAAGGGCTTCCCCGAGTACTACTCGTCATTCCAGATCAATGGTTTCAACGGCGTGCAGAGCGGTATCGGCGGCTTCCTGCTCAAACCCTGGAACGAACGCGAGCGCACGCAGATGCAGCTGCTGCCACTGGTGCAGGCCGAGCTCGAACAGATCGGCGGCCTGCAGATCTTCGGCTTCAACCTGCCATCGCTGCCCGGCACTGGCGAGGGCCTGCCGTTCCAGCTGGTGATCAACACCGCCGGTGACTACCCGGCGCTGCTGGAGGTGGCGCAACGGGTCAAGGAGCGCGCCCAGGCCTCGGGCAAATTCGCCTTCCTCGACATCGACCTGGCCTTCGACAAACCCGAGGTGGTGATCGACATCGACCGCGCCAAGGCGGCGCAGATGGGCGTGTCGATGGACACCCTGGGCAGCACCCTGGCGACCTTGCTGGGTGAGGCCGAGATTAACCGCTTCACGCTGGAGGGCCGCAGCTACAAGGTCATCGCCCAGGTCGAACGGCCCTACCGCGCCAACCCCGGTTGGCTGAACAACTATTACGTGAAGAACGAGCAAGGCCAACTGTTGCCATTATCGACCTTGATCACCCTGAGCGACCGGGCCCGACCGCGACAGCTCAACCAGTTCCAGCAGCTGAACTCGGCGATCATCCAGGGCGTTCCGCTGGTGAGCATGGGTGAAGCACTGGAAACCGTGCGCGCCATTGCCCGCGAAGAGGCGCCGGAAGGCTTTTCGCTGGACTATGCCGGGACAGCGCGGCAGTTCGTCCAGGAGGGTAGCGCGTTGTGGGTGACCTTCGGCCTGGCGCTGGCGATCATCTTCCTGGTGCTGGCGGCGCAGTTCGAGAGTTTCCGCGATCCGCTGGTGATTCTGGTGACCGTGCCGTTGTCCATCTGCGGGGCGCTCTTGCCGCTGTTCCTTGGGGTCTCGAGCATGAACATCTATACCCAGGTGGGGTTGGTGACACTGATCGGGCTGATTACCAAGCATGGGATTCTCATTGTCGAGTTTGCCAATCAGCTACGGGACGAGCGGGGGCTTGGGGTACGTGAGGCGATCGAAGAAGCCGCTGCGATTCGCCTGCGGCCGGTGCTGATGACCACGGCGGCCATGGTGTTTGGCATGGTGCCCTTGATTTTGGCAACCGGGGCCGGGGCGGTCAGCCGGTTTGATATCGGGATGGTGATTGCTACCGGGATGTCGGTGGGGACTTTGTTTACGTTGTTTGTTTTACCGTGCATTTATAGTGTTTTGGCGCATAAAGGTGTCGCTGGGGCTTGAGGGTGATTGTTTTTGGTTTTGTGTGCGTATTCGTAGACGATATCGACATTTAGTCACCTTTCCGCCCTTACGGCGGCCGACTTTTGTCTTGGCAAAAGTCGGCAAAACCGTTCGGCTCCGTTCATACGGCCCCTACGCTTCGCTCCGGGGTTCCCTCGCTCCGTTCTTGCTCCCGTGGGTACCGCGCTGTACGCC
>NZ_JBMDJQ010000059.1:0-16105 GCF_057809275.1 Pseudomonas sp. FG36 | reverse complement strand
ACGAACTGGCTCAGGGATGTAGGCATCCAGAGTTTCTACCAGCTTCTTGACAGCGCTGGTGCCCATTTCGTTGTCGTCTTTGCCTTCCAGCGCCATACGAGCCGAACCGATGATGATCGGGGTGTCGTCGCCTGGGAAGTCGTAGGTGGACAGCAGGTCGCGAACTTCCATCTCGACCAGTTCCAGCAGCTCAGCGTCGTCTACCAGGTCAGCCTTGTTCAGGAAGACCACGATGTACGGAACGCCAACCTGACGGGACAGCAGGATGTGCTCACGGGTTTGTGGCATCGGACCATCGGCGGCCGAGCAAACCAGGATCGCGCCGTCCATCTGGGCAGCACCGGTGATCATGTTCTTCACGTAGTCAGCGTGACCTGGGCAGTCAACGTGAGCGTAGTGACGAATGTTCGAGTTGTACTCGACGTGCGCGGTGTTGATGGTGATACCGCGAGCTTTTTCTTCCGGAGCCGAGTCGATCTTGTCGAACTCAACGACGGCCGAACCGAAAACTTCGGAGCAGACGCGGGTCAGAGCTGCAGTCAGAGTGGTCTTACCGTGGTCAACGTGGCCGATGGTGCCGACGTTAACGTGGGGAAGGGAACGATCAAATTTTTCTTTAGCCACGACAGTGAACCTCTTGCCTAAAGGGGATTAGCCTTGTTTTTTAACGAGTGCTTCGACGATGTTCGACGGAGCTTCGGCGTATTTGGAGAATTCCATGGAGTAGCTTGCGCGACCCTGAGACATGGAACGAACGTCGGTCGCGTAACCGAACATCTCTCCGAGCGGTACCTCAGCAGTGATTACCTTGCCGGACACCGAGTCTTCATTACCCTGGATCATCCCGCGACGACGGCTCAGGTCACCCATCACGTCACCCAGGTAGTCTTCCGGGGTTACAACTTCGACCTTCATGATCGGCTCAAGGACCACGCCACCGCCCTTCTGGGCCAGTTGCTTGGTCGCCATCGAAGCGGCGATCTTGAACGCCATTTCGTTGGAGTCGACATCGTGGTACGAACCGTCGAATACCGTAGCCTTCAGGCCGAGCAGCGGATAGCCGGCAACAACGCCGTTTTTCATCTGCTCTTCGATACCCTTCTGGATCGGGGCGATGAATTCCTTAGGAATCACACCACCAACGACTTCATTGGTGAACACCAGACCTTCGGTGATGTTGCCCTTGTCGTCGACGTCCGGCTCCGAGAAACGGATCCAGCAGTGACCGAACTGACCACGACCACCCGACTGACGAACGAACTTGCCTTCGATCTCGACGTTGGACTTGGTGATCTTCTCGCGGTACGAAACCTGCGGCTTGCCGACGTTGCACTCGACGTTGAACTCGCGCTTCATGCGGTCAACGAGGATGTCCAGGTGCAGCTCACCCATACCGGAGATGATGGTCTGGCCGGTTTCTTCGTCGGTCTTGACGCGGAACGACGGGTCTTCCTGGGCCAGCTTGCCCAGAGCGATACCCATCTTCTCCTGGTCAGCCTTGGTTTTCGGCTCTACGGAGAGCGAAATTACCGGCTCAGGGAAGTCCATACGCTCGAGGATGATCGGCTTGTCGGCGTTGCACAGGGTGTCACCGGTGGTGACGTCCTTCATGCCGATCAGAGCAGCGATGTCGCCAGCGCGCACTTCCTTGATCTCTTCACGCTGGTTAGCGTGCATCTGCACCATACGACCAACGCGCTCTTTCTTGCCTTTGACCGAGTTGATGACGGAGTCACCGGAGGTCAGGAAGCCCGAGTAAACGCGGACGAAGGTCAGAGTACCAACGAACGGGTCGGTAGCGATCTTGAACGCCAGGGCCGAGAACGGCTCGTTGTCGTCAGCAGGACGCTCGTCGTACTGCTCTGCAGTGACTTCGTCCTTCGGCACGTCGATCAGATCAGGGTGGATACCCTTGATCGCAGGAATCTCGGTTGGCGCAGGCAGGAAGTCGATAACGGCGTCGAGAACCAGGGGAACGCCCTTGTTCTTGAACGAGGAACCGCAGACAGCAGGAACGATCTCGCTCGCCAGGGTACGGGCGCGCAGACCAGCCTTGATGTCTTCGACGGACAGGTCACCTTCTTCAAGGTACTTGTTCATCAGCTCTTCGTTGGCCTCGGCAGCAGCCTCGACCATGTTGCTGCGCCATTCGTTGGCCAGGTCCACCAGCTCGGCAGGAATTTCTTCCTCGCGGTAGGTAGTACCCTTGTCGTCGTCGTTCCAGTAGATGGCTTTCATCTTGATCAGGTCAACCTGACCCTGGAAGTCGTCTTCCGCACCGATAGCCAGCTGGACCGGAACCGGGGTGTGACCCAGACGGTTCTTGATCTGACCGACAACACGCAGGAAGTTGGCACCAGCACGGTCCATCTTGTTCACGTAGACAACACGTGGAACGCCATACTTGTTGGCCTGACGCCATACGGTTTCGGACTGTGGCTCAACGCCGGAGGTACCGCAGAACACAACGACCGCGCCGTCGAGTACGCGCAGCGAACGCTCAACTTCAATGGTGAAGTCAACGTGGCCGGGGGTATCGATGACGTTTACGCGGTAGTTGTCGTACTGACCACGGGAACCCTTCCAGAAGGTGGTAACAGCAGCGGAGGTAATGGTGATACCGCGCTCCTGCTCCTGCACCATCCAGTCGGTGGTCGCGGCGCCGTCATGCACCTCGCCCATCTTGTGGCTCAGACCTGTGTAGAACAGGATCCGCTCGGTAGTGGTGGTCTTGCCCGCGTCAACGTGGGCACAGATACCAATGTTACGGTAGCGGTTAATTGCTGTAGTACGAGCCATAAAGCCCTCGCAAAATGATTGATGCTTGAATTAGAAGCGGTAGTGCGAGAACGCTTTGTTGGCTTCAGCCATACGGTGAACGTCTTCACGCTTCTTGACTGCAGCACCTTTGCCTTCGGCAGCATCCAGCAGTTCACCGGCCAGGCGCAGAGCCATCGACTTCTCGCCGCGCTTGCGGGCGTAGTCTACGAGCCAGCGCATTGCCAGAGCGTTACGACGGGACGGACGAACTTCAACCGGGACCTGGTAAGTGGCACCGCCGACACGACGGGACTTTACTTCGACCAGCGGAGCGATGGCGTCGAGAGCTTTCTCGAAGATTTCCAGGGGGTCGCTGTTCTTGCGTGCTTTGACTGCGTCCAGGGCACCGTAAACGATGCGCTCGGCCACGGCCTTCTTGCCGCTTTCCATCACGTGGTTCATGAACTTGGCGAGGATCTGGGATCCGTACTTCGGATCGTCCAGGATCTCACGTTTTGCTGCTACACGACGTCTTGGCATGATAAGCCCTCAAACGGTCTTCAGGTTAGCCCGGGACGTGGGTCTTCGACCCCTGCCCGACCTTACTCTTATCGACTCAAAAAATTGGATATGTGCAAACGGCCGATTACTTCGGACGCTTGGTACCGTACTTCGAACGACCCTGGTTACGGCCTTTGACGCCCGAAGTATCCAGAGAGCCGCGAACGGTGTGGTAACGAACACCTGGCAAGTCTTTTACACGGCCGCCACGGATCAGGACGACGCTGTGCTCTTGCAGGTTGTGGCCTTCACCACCGATGTACGAGGAAACCTCGAAACCGTTGGTCAGACGCACACGGCATACTTTACGCAGTGCCGAGTTAGGTTTTTTCGGCGTGGTGGTGTACACGCGGGTGCACACGCCACGACGCTGCGGGCAGTTCTGCAGCGCAGGAACGTCGGACTTCTCGACCGAACGCTTACGCGGCTGACGTACCAGCTGGTTGATAGTTGCCATCTACTAGCTCCACTGATTGTCTTGCGACTCTATTGTCTTGCAAGAAAGCCAAAAATTGGCGAGACGGAGCCTCACCAAATTTAAGGGTACAAAAGTCTAAAGAGGATCTTGCACCCAGTCAAGACGAGGCCCCGGCCCTCCTCGCCCGGTCATCGGCAACAAATCATGTCGCCGATGCCCGCCCGAGGCTTGCCGGGGCCCTGCCCTGTACTTAGTTACCGCTGGAATTCAGTGCTTCGGTCAGTGCGGCTTCCACCTCACTGGCGCTCACACGCAGCGGTTTGTCGGCATCACGGCGACGCTTGCGCTCGCTGTGGTAGGCCAGACCGGTACCGGCCGGGATCAGACGACCCACGACCACGTTCTCTTTCAGGCCGCGCAGGTAGTCACGCTTGCCGGTTACCGCCGCCTCGGTCAGTACACGGGTGGTTTCCTGGAAGGAAGCCGCCGAGATGAACGATTCGGTGGACAGCGAGGCCTTGGTGATACCCAGCAACACACGGGTGAACTTGGAGATGAACTTGTCTTCGCCGGCGAGACGCTCGTTCTCTACCAGGACCTGAGTCAGTTCCATCTGGTCGCCCTTGATGAAGCTGGAGTCGCCCGACTCGGAGATCTCGACCTTGCGCAGCATCTGACGCAGGATGGTCTCGATGTGCTTGTCGTTGATCTTCACGCCTTGCAGACGGTAAACGTCCTGGATCTCGTTGACGATGTACTTCGCCAGCGCGCTCACACCCAGCAGACGCAGGATGTCGTGCGGATCGCTCGGACCGTCGGAGATAACTTCGCCGCGGTTGACCTGTTCGCCTTCGAAGACGTTCAGGTGGCGCCACTTCGGAATCAGCTCTTCATACGGATCGCTACCGTCGGTCGGAGTGATGACCAGGCGACGCTTGCCCTTGGTCTCTTTACCGAACGCGATGGTGCCGCTGACTTCAGCCAGGATCGAGGCTTCTTTCGGACGGCGCGCTTCGAACAAGTCGGCAACACGTGGCAGACCACCGGTGATGTCGCGGGTCTTCGACGTTTCTTGCGGGATACGCGCGATAACGTCACCGACGCCGATCTGGGCACCGTCAGCCACGCCGACGAGGGCGTTGGCCGGCAGGAAGTACTGGGCAGGTACGTCGGTACCTGGCAGGTACAGGTCCTTGCCATTGGCGTCGACCATCTTGATTGCCGGACGGATTTCCTTGCCTGCGGCAGGGCGATCCTTGACGTCCAGTACTTCAATGTTGGTCAAGCCGGTCAGTTCATCGGTCTGACGCTTGATGGTGATGTTTTCTTCCATGCCCACGAAGGTCACGGTACCTTTCAGCTCGGTAACGATCGGGTGGGTGTGCGGGTCCCACTTGGCGACGATGGCGCCAGCTTCGACCTTGTCACCTTCCTTGACCGAAATCACCGCACCGTAAGGCAGCTTGTAACGCTCACGCTCGCGACCGAATTCGTCGGCAATGGCCAGCTCGCCGGAACGCGATACGGCAACCAGGTTGCCGTCGGCACGCTCGACCTGCTTCAGGTTGTGCAGACGCACCATACCGCCGTTCTTCACCTGGACGCTGTCGGCAGCCGAAGTACGGCTTGCAGCACCACCGATGTGGAACGTACGCATGGTCAGCTGGGTACCCGGCTCACCGATCGACTGTGCAGCAATAACGCCGACAGCTTCACCGATGTTCACCTGGTGACCACGCGCCAGGTCACGACCGTAGCACTTGGCGCAGATGCCGTAGCGGGTTTCGCAGCTGATCGGCGAACGCACGACGACTTCGTCGATGCTGTTCAGCTCGATGAACTCGACCCACTGCTCGTCGACCAGGGTACCGGCCGGAACGATGACGTCCTCGGTGCCTGGCTTGAACACGTCACGGGCAATGACACGACCCAGTACGCGCTCACCCAGCGGCTCGACAACGTCACCGCCTTCGATGTGCGGGGTCATCAGCAGGCCCTGGTCGGTGCCGCAGTCGATCTCGGTCACGACCAGATCCTGGGCAACGTCTACCAGACGGCGAGTCAGGTAACCGGAGTTCGCGGTTTTCAACGCGGTATCCGCCAGACCTTTACGAGCACCGTGAGTCGAGATGAAGTACTGCAGTACGCTCAGACCTTCACGGAAGTTCGCGGTGATCGGCGTCTCGATGATCGAGCCGTCCGGCTTGGCCATCAGGCCACGCATACCGGCCAGCTGACGGATCTGAGCGGCGGAACCACGCGCACCGGAGTCGGCCATCATGTACATCGAGTTGAAGGACTCTTGCTCGACTTCCTTGCCCTCGCGATCGACTACCTTCTCTTTCGAGAGGTTGGCCATCATCGCCTTGGACACTTCGTCGTTCGCCTTGGACCACAAGTCGATGACCTTGTTGTACTTCTCGCCCTGGGTTACCAGGCCGGAGGCGTACTGGCTCTCGATTTCCTTCACTTCGTCGGTAGCGGTACCGATGATGCGGGCTTTCTCGTCCGGGATAACGAAGTCGTTAACGCCGATCGAAACGCCGGAAATGGTCGAGTAGGCAAAACCGGTGTACATCAGCTGGTCAGCGAAGATCACGGTCTCTTTCAGACCCACCACGCGGTAGCACTGGTTGATCAGCTTGGAGATCGCCTTCTTCTTCATCGACTGGTTGACGACGTCGAACGGCAGGCCGGCCGGCACTACCTGGAACAGCAGCGCACGGCCGACGGTGGTGTCGACGATACGGGTGTTCTTGGTGATGCTGCCATCACGGTCTTTCACGGTTTCGTTGATACGAACCTTGATTTTCGCGTGCAGGGCGGCTTCGCCGGCGCGGAATACGCGGTCGACTTCCTGCAGGTCGGCGAATACGCGACCTTCGCCCTTGGCGTTGATGGCTTCACGGGTCATGTAGTACAGACCCAGTACCACGTCCTGCGACGGAACGATGATTGGCTCACCGTTGGCTGGCGACAGGATGTTGTTGGTCGACATCATCAGCGCGCGCGCTTCGAGCTGGGCTTCCAGCGTCAGCGGCACGTGAACGGCCATCTGGTCACCGTCGAAGTCGGCGTTGTACGCGGCGCAGACCAGCGGGTGCAGCTGGATAGCCTTACCTTCGATCAGCACAGGCTCGAAAGCCTGGATACCCAGACGGTGCAGGGTAGGCGCACGGTTGAGCAGTACGGGGTGTTCGCGGATCACCTCGGCGAGCACGTCCCACACCTCCGGCAGCTCGCGCTCGACCATCTTCTTGGCAGCTTTGATGGTGGTCGCCAGACCACGCATTTCCAGCTTGCCGAAAATGAACGGCTTGAACAGCTCGAGGGCCATCTTCTTCGGCAGACCGCACTGGTGCAGACGCAGGGTCGGGCCTACGGTAATTACCGAACGACCGGAGTAGTCCACGCGCTTACCGAGCAAGTTCTGACGGAAGCGACCTTGCTTACCTTTGATCATGTCGGCCAGGGACTTCAGCGGACGCTTGTTCGAGCCAGTGATGGCGCGACCGCGACGGCCGTTGTCGAGCAGGGCGTCGACCGCTTCCTGCAGCATGCGCTTTTCGTTGCGCACGATGATGTCCGGCGCCGACAGATCGAGCAGGCGCTTCAGACGGTTGTTACGGTTGATCACCCGACGATACAGGTCGTTCAGGTCGGAGGTCGCGAAGCGGCCGCCATCCAGCGGCACCAGCGGACGCAGGTCCGGTGGCAGGACTGGCAGGACGGTCAGGACCATCCACTCAGGCAGGTTGCCCGAGCCCTGGAAAGCTTCCATCAGCTTCAGGCGCTTGGACAGCTTCTTGATCTTGGTTTCCGAGTTGGTCTGCGGAATTTCTTCGCGCAGGCGGCCGATCTCGTGCTCCAGGTCGATAGCGTGCAGCAGCTCGCGGACAGCCTCGGCACCCATGCGGGCGTCGAAGTCGTCACCGAACTCTTCCAGCGCTTCGAAGTACTGCTCGTCGTTCAGCAGCTGACCCTTCTCGAGGGTGGTCATGCCCGGATCGATCACCACGTAGCTCTCGAAGTAGAGCACGCGCTCGATGTCACGCAGGGTCATGTCCATCAGCAGGCCGATACGGGACGGCAGCGACTTCAGGAACCAGATGTGGGCAACCGGCGAGGCCAGTTCGATGTGCGCCATGCGCTCACGACGAACCTTGGCCAGGGCAACTTCAACGCCGCACTTCTCGCAGATCACGCCGCGGTGCTTGAGGCGCTTGTACTTGCCGCACAGGCACTCGTAGTCCTTGACTGGGCCAAAGATCTTGGCGCAGAACAGGCCGTCACGCTCAGGCTTGAACGTACGGTAGTTGATGGTTTCCGGCTTCTTGACTTCACCGAACGACCACGAACGGATCATTTCAGGCGACGCCAGACCGATGCGGATGGCGTCGAACTCTTCGACTTGACCCTGGTTTTTCAGCAAATTCAGTAGGTCTTTCAAGGCCTTTCCTCCTGGCGGAGCAGGGAGTGGGCATTACCTGCCCACTCCCCTCGCGTCACGTGTTATTCGGTTTCCAGATCGATATCGATACCGAGGGAACGGATCTCTTTGATCAACACGTTGAAGGACTCGGGCATGCCCGGCTCCATACGGTGATCGCCATCCACGATGTTCTTGTACATCTTGGTACGGCCGTTCACGTCGTCCGACTTCACTGTGAGCATTTCTTGCAGGGTGTATGCCGCGCCGTATGCTTCCAGCGCCCACACTTCCATCTCCCCGAAACGCTGACCACCGAACTGCGCCTTACCACCCAGCGGCTGCTGGGTAACCAGGCTGTACGAACCAGTGGAACGCGCGTGCATCTTGTCGTCCACCAAGTGGTTCAGCTTGAGCATGTACATGTAACCAACGGTCACCGGACGCTCGAACTTGTTGCCGGTACGGCCATCGAACAGCACCATCTGGCCGCTCTCTGGCAGATCTGCCAGTTTCAGCATGGCCTTGATCTCACGCTCCTTGGCACCGTCGAAGACTGGAGTGGCCATTGGCACGCCTTTCTTCAGGTTGTTCGCCAGGGCGATGATCTCTTCGTCGGTGAACTCTTCCAGGTTCTCCTGACGACCACCGATCTCGTTGTAGATCTCGGTGAGGAAGGTGCGCAGTTCAGCGGCTTTGCGCTGTTCTTCGATCATGCGGTCGATCTTCTCGCCCAGGCCCTTGGCCGCGAGGCCCAGGTGGGTTTCAAGAATCTGACCGACGTTCATACGCGAAGGTACGCCCAGCGGGTTCAGTACGACGTCGACCGGAGTACCGTTGGCGTCGTGCGGCATGTCTTCGACCGGCATGATTACCGAGACGACACCCTTGTTACCGTGACGACCGGCCATCTTGTCACCCGGCTGGATGCGACGGCGGATTGCCAGGTAGACCTTGACGATCTTCAGTACGCCCGGAGCCAGGTCATCGCCCTGCTGCAGCTTGCGCTTCTTGTCTTCGAACTTGTCGTCCAGCAGGCGACGGCGATCGACGATGTACTGCTGAGCCTTTTCCAGCTGCTCGTTCAGTGCATCTTCGGCCATGCGCAGTTTGAACCACTGGCCGTGCTCCAGACCGTTCAGCACGTCGTCGCTGATCACGGTGCCTTTCTTCAGGCCCGCGCCACCGTCGACCACCTGGCCGTTCAGAGCCGAACGCAGACGCTCGAAGGTCGCGCCTTCGACGATGCGGAACTCTTCATTGAGGTCCTTGCGGATCTCGTCCAGCTGCATCTTCTCGATGGCCAGGGCGCGGCTGTCGCGCTCGACGCCATCACGGGTGAAGACCTGTACGTCGATGACGGTACCCTTGGTGCCGGTCGGCACACGCAGGGAGGTGTCTTTGACGTCGCTGGCCTTCTCACCGAAGATCGCACGCAGCAGTTTTTCTTCCGGAGTCAGCTGGGTCTCGCCTTTCGGAGTGACCTTGCCGACCAGGATGTCGCCAGCGCCGACTTCGGCACCCACGTAGACGATACCGGCTTCGTCCAGCTTGTTCAGCGCAGCTTCACCGACGTTCGGGATGTCCGCGGTGATTTCCTCTGGGCCAAGCTTGGTGTCACGGGCCACACAGGTCAGTTCCTGGATGTGGATCGTGGTGAAGCGGTCCTCCTGGACCACACGCTCGGACAGGCAGATGGAGTCTTCGAAGTTGAAGCCGTTCCACGCCATGAACGCGATGCGCATGTTCTGACCCAGTGCCAGTTCACCCATGTCGGTGGACGGGCCGTCGGCCATGATGTCGCCACGCGCAACCTTGTCACCCTTGCTGACCAGCGGACGCTGGTTGATGCAGGTGTTCTGGTTGGAGCGGGTGTATTTGGTCAGGTTGTAGATATCCACACCTGCTTCACCGGTCTCGACTTCGTCGTCGGCAACGCGCACGACGATACGGCTGGCGTCGACCGAGTCGATCACACCACCGCGACGAGCAACCACGCAGACACCGGAGTCACGGGCAACGTTGCGCTCCATGCCGGTACCTACCAGCGGCTTGTCGGCACGCAGGGTCGGTACAGCCTGACGCTGCATGTTGGAACCCATCAACGCACGGTTGGCGTCGTCGTGCTCGAGGAACGGAATCAGCGACGCGGCAACCGAAACTACCTGCTTCGGCGAAACGTCCATCAGGGTGACGTCTTCCGGCGCCTTGACGGTGAATTCGTTCAGGTGACGAACAGCTACCAGCTCATCGATCAGCTGCTTCTTGTCGTTCATCGCGGCCGAAGCCTGGGCGATCACGTGATCGGCCTCTTCGATGGCGGACAGGAACACGATGTCGTCGCTGACCACGCCTTCCTTCACCACGCGGTACGGGCTTTCCAAGAAGCCGTACTGGTTGGTGCGGGCATAGGCCGCCAGGGAGTTGATCAGACCGATGTTCGGACCTTCAGGGGTCTCGATCGGGCACACGCGGCCGTAGTGGGTCGGGTGTACGTCACGGACTTCGAAGCCAGCGCGCTCACGGGTCAGACCACCAGGGCCGAGTGCGGAAACGCGGCGCTTGTGGGTGATCTCGGAAAGCGGGTTGTTCTGGTCCATGAACTGCGAGAGCTGGCTGGAACCGAAGAACTCTTTCACCGCCGCCGCAACCGGCTTGGCGTTGATCAGGTCCTGCGGCATCAGGCCTTCGCTTTCAGCCATCGACAGACGCTCTTTGACCGCGCGCTCAACACGCACCAGGCCAACGCGGAACTGGTTCTCGGCCATCTCGCCGACGCAACGGACGCGACGGTTACCCAGGTGGTCGATGTCGTCGACGATGCCTTTGCCGTTACGGATATCGACCAGGGTCTTGAGGACCTCGACGATGTCTTCCTTGCTCAGCACGCCCGAACCTTCGATCTCGGTGCGACCGATACGACGGTTGAACTTCATGCGGCCAACGGCGGACAGGTCGTAACGCTCGGCGCTGAAGAACAGGTTGTTGAACAGGGTCTCGGCAGCGTCCTTGGTTGGCGGCTCGCCTGGACGCATCATGCGGTAGATCTCGACCAGCGCTTCCAGTTGGTTGCTGGTGGTGTCGATCTTCAGAGTGTCGGAGATGAACGGACCGCAGTCGATGTCGTTGGTGTACAGCGTCTCGACGCGAACGACCTGGGCCTTGGCGATCTTCACCAGCAGGTCGGTGGTCAGTTCGGTGTTGCACTCGGCAATGATCTCGCCGGTAGCCGGATGCACGATCGCCTTGGCGGTGGTGCGACCCAGTACGTACTCCAGCGGAACGTCCAGCTCTTTCACGCCAGCCTTTTCCAGCTGGTTGATGTGGCGCGCGGTAATACGGCGGCCTTGCTCGACGATGACCTTGCCGCTGTCGTCATGGATATCCATGACCGCAACTTCACCACGCAGACGCTGAGGTACCAGTTCCAGGCTGAGCTTCTCGCCGGAAAGGTGGAACACGTTGGTGGTGTAGAAGGTGTTCAGAACCTCTTCGGTGCTGTAACCCAGGGCACGCAGCAGTACCGAGGCCGGCAGTTTGCGGCGACGGTCGATACGTACGAACACGCAGTCTTTCGGGTCGAACTCGAAGTCCAGCCACGAACCGCGGTAAGGGATGATACGTGCGGAGTACAGCAGCTTACCGGAGCTGTGCGTCTTGCCACGGTCGTGGTCGAAGAACACACCAGGCGAACGGTGCAGCTGGGATACGATCACACGCTCGGTACCGTTGATAACGAAGGTACCGTTTTCAGTCATCAGGGGGATTTCACCCATGTAGACTTCTTGCTCTTTGATGTCCTTGATCGCTTTATTCGACGATTCCTTGTCGAAGATGATCAGGCGCACCTTCACCCGCAGCGGGACCGCAAAGGTCACACCGCGCAGGACACATTCCTTCACATCGAAAGCCGGCTCGCCCAGGCGATAGCCGACGTACTCCAGGGCAGCATTGCCGGAGTAGCTGATGATCGGGAATACCGATTTGAAGGCCGCATGCAGACCGACGTCGCGGAACTGATCCTTGGATGCTCCCGCCTGCAGGAATTCGCGATACGAATCCAGCTGGATGGCCAGGAGGTACGGCACATCCATGACGTCCGGCAACTTGCTAAAGTCCTTGCGGATACGTTTTTTCTCAGTGTATGAGTAAGCCATCAGCATTCCCCAGCTTGGTCACCTGCTTGTTTGGCATCTCCCGGCGGGAGCAGCCAGAAAATCGTGCAAACCCTTTGGTTTGCGCCACCCTCTTGGGTGTCTTGCAGCTCGTTATCGGGGCCGACCTGATCGGCCACCAATAACGGAAAAAGGCCGGTGGCATAAGCCACCAGCCATCAGCCCTTCGCTTGACGCTCGGGCTGGCATCGCAAAGTCGAAATTACTTCAGCTCGACTTTAGCGCCTGCTTCTTCCAGCTTCTTCTTAGCGTCTTCAGCGGCTTCTTTCGAAACGCCTTCAGCTACAACCTGAGGAGCGCCATCGACTTTCTCTTTGGCTTCTTTCAGGCCCAGACCAGTCAGCTCGCGAACGGCCTTGATCACGTTTACTTTCTTGTCGCCGGCTTCAACCAGAACAACGTTGAACTCGGTTTGCTCTTCAACAACGGCAGCGGCAGCAGCTGGGCCGGCAGCGGCAACAGCAGCGGTAACGCCGAAGGTTTCTTCCATTGCTTTGATCAGCTCAACAACTTCCAGAACGGTTTTCTGGCCGATTGCTTCGATGATTTGCTCGTTAGTCAGAGACATGACTTAAATCCTGTATTGGGGTGACAGCCTACGCAGCTATCAA
This sequence comes from Pseudomonas sp. FG36, assembly GCF_057809275.1. NCBI lineage: Bacteria > Pseudomonadati > Pseudomonadota > Gammaproteobacteria > Pseudomonadales > Pseudomonadaceae > Pseudomonas > Pseudomonas sp. FG36. Next base: position 3,151 of record NZ_JBMDJQ010000059.1, on the reverse strand, counting down.
ATTAAACGTATGATTTGAAAGAGTTTCCGGTGCCTTAGGCAGCGGTGGCTTCTTTCTGGTCGCGAATGGCTGCCAGGGTACGGGCCAGCTTGCTGGTAGCGCCTTGGATCACGCTCATCAGCTTCGCGATGGCTTCGTCGCGGGTCGGCAGGGTAGCCAACACGTCGATCTGGTTCGCTGCAATGAACTTGCCGTCAAACGCAGCTGCCTTGATCTCGAACTTGTCCTGACCCTTGGCGAACTCTTTGAACAGACGAGCAGCGGCGCCCGGGTGTTCGTTGGAGAAAGCGATCAGGGTCGGGCCAGTGAAGGCGTCGTTGAGGACACTGAATTCAGTGTCGGCAACAGCGCGCTTGAGCAGGGTGTTACGTACGACACGTACGTATACGCCAGCTTCACGAGCCTCTTTACGGAGTCCGGTCATTGCGCCTACAGTCACACCACGGGCATCAGCCACGACAGCGGACAGAGCGACTTTGGCAGCCTCGTTGACTTCAGCGACGATGGCCTTCTTGTCTTCGAGTTTAATTGCCACGGGTAAAACTCCTGCTTGTTACCGTTTCATCTGGCCGAGGCCGGATGTCGTTTTGGTGTCTGATTCGGTAAGGAACCGGGAGCACCATCTGCGTAGGCTGGTTGTTTAAGGCTTGCGCCGCCTACGGTCTTGGATAGCCCCCGCCAGGCAGGGACCCCAATTTTTGCTGCCGGCGAGCTTACACCCGCCGGCATGGTCTTACACGTCCAGCGAGCTCTGATCGATGATCAGACCTGGGCCCATGGTGGTGCTCAGGGTAACGCGCTTGACGTAGATACCTTTCGAGGAAGCCGGCTTGATACGCTTCAGATCAGCGATCAGGGCTTCAACGTTTTCCTTCAGCTTGCCAGCTTCAAAGCCGATCTTGCCAACGGAGGTGTGGATGATACCGTTCTTGTCGGTACGGTAGCGAACCTGACCAGCCTTGGCGTTTTTCACGGCAGTGGCTACGTCTGGGGTAACGGTACCGACTTTCGGGTTAGGCATCAGGCCGCGAGGACCCAGAACCTGACCCAGCTGACCTACAACACGCATGGCATCAGGCGATGCGATGACGACGTCATAGTTCAGGTCGCCGCCTTTCATTTCGGCAGCCAGATCGTCCATACCTACGCGGTCAGCACCGGCGGCCAGAGCGGCTTCAGCAGCCGGGCCCTGGGTGAAGACGGCAACACGTACGGTCTTGCCAGTGCCGTGCGGCAGCACGGTAGCGCTACGTACGACCTGGTCGGATTTACGCGGGTCAACACCGAGGTTGACGGCGATGTCGTAGGACTCGACGAACTTGGCAGCAGGCAGCGAGGCCAGCAGAGTTGCCGCTTCTTCGAAGTTGTAGGCCTTGCCTGCTTCGATTTTTTCGGCGATTGCCTTTTGGCGCTTGGTCAGCTTAGCCATTACACACCCTCCACGTTCAGGCCCATGCTGCGGGCAGAGCCAGCGATGGTGCGTACAGCAGCGTCCAGGTCAGCGGCAGTCAGGTCAGCCTGTTTGGCTTTCGCGATGTCTTCCAGCTGAGCGCGGGTAACGGTACCGACTTTAACGGTGTTCGGACGAGCCGAACCACTGGTCAGGCCAGCAGCTTTCTTCAGCAGAACCGAGGCAGGGGTGCTCTTGGTTTCGAAGGTGAAGCTACGGTCACTGTAGACAGTGATGATCACTGGAGTCGGCAGACCTGGCTCTTGACCCTGAGTACGGGCGTTGAAGGCCTTGCAGAATTCCATGATGTTAACACCGTGTTGACCCAGTGCTGGACCAACGGGTGGGCTTGGGTTGGCCTGGCCGGCCTTTACTTGCAGCTTGATGTAAGCCTGAATCTTCTTAGCCATGAGCTACTCCAAAATCGGGTACAAACGCCAGATGGCTCCCCGGATGACTTGCGTTTTATCCCAGTGACGACAAAACCCCGCAGCACATAGGGCTGCGGGGTATGGGATGCTTCGTCCTGCTAGACCTTCTCGACCTGGCCGAACTCGAGCTCCACCGGAGTAGAGCGACCGAAAATGAGCACTGCAACCTGCAGGCGGCTCTTTTCGTAGTTAACCTCTTCGACGGTGCCATTGAAGTCAGCAAACGGACCATCAACGACTCGAACCACTTCACCCGGCTCGAACAACGTCTTCGGCTTCGGCTTGTCACTACCATCGGCAACGCGACGGAGGATGGCCTCGGCCTCTTTATCAGTGATCGGCGCAGGCTTGTCTGCGGTACCACCAATGAAACCCATGACCCGAGGGGTGTCCTTGACAAGGTGCCAAGTCCCTTCGTTCATTTCCATCTGGACCAATACATAGCCAGGGAAGAATTTGCGCTCGCTCTTGCGCTTCTGGCCGTTGCGCATTTCAACGACTTCTTCGGTCGGGACCAGGATCTCGCCGAATTCGTCTTCCATGCCAGCCAGCTTGACGCGCTCGATCAGGGAGCGCATCACATGCTTCTCGTAACCCGAGTAAGCATGCACTACGTACCAACGCTTAGCCACGGGACACCCTTAGCCAACAATCAAGGAGACCGCCCAGCCGAGCAGGGAGTCGAGACCCCACAACAGCAGCGCCATAACCAGAACAACAGCCACGACAATCAGCGTGGTCTGAGTGGTTTCTTGGCGGGTCGGCCACACGACTTTACGGATCTCGGTCCGCGCTTCCTTCGCCAGCGTGAAGAACGACTTACCCTTCGCAGTCTGCAAGGCAACGAAGCCTGCAACCGCAGCCAGGGCGAGAAGTGCAAGAACGCGGTACAGGATCGGCGACGCGGAGTAATACTGATTACCCACAACGGCGACAACCACCAAAGCCACTACAGCCAGCCACTTGAACAAGTCGAAACGCGATTCTTGGGCTTCAGTTTTGGGAGTCATCGGGGAGGATCCTGTAAGAAGAAAGCCAATCACACCGAGGTGAATGGCAGGTCAGGAGGGAATCGAACCCCCAACCTACGGTTTTGGAGACCGTCGCTCTGCCAATTGAGCTACTGACCTGTAACGCTGTATCAGGCCGGCCATTATACCGGCCTGATCAAGTAAATCAACTACTTATTCGATAATTTTTGCTACGACACCAGCACCGACGGTACGACCGCCTTCACGGATGGCGAAACGCAGACCGTCTTCCATTGCGA
>NZ_JBMDJQ010000058.1:0-18669 GCF_057809275.1 Pseudomonas sp. FG36 | reverse complement strand
TTCAGGTATCAGTGACTTAACGGTCGTGGAAGTTCGAGTCTTCTCCTGGGCACCATACAAAAACCCACTAGCTTGCTAGTGGGTTTTTTCTTGCCTGCGATTTCATGTCGCCGGGCAGCCCCTCCTTCGTCTACCCATGAATTTCCCGTCATGCGCCCATTTGAGAAACAATTTCGTTTACCATTGTTTCCAAATATGTAGCCGTAAGCGAGGAAATACCCGCATGACGATCCGCCCGCAACCGCTGATGCGCACCCTGGCCGCCGCAGTTCTGAGCCTGGTGATCGGCGCTCCGGCCGCCCTGGCAGACGAACCGGTAACGTTGACGATGTACAACGGCCAGCACAAGGAAATCGGTGAAGCCATCGCCAAGGCCTACGAGGCCAAGACCGGTATTCATATCAATATTCGCAAGGGCAGCAGCAACCAGCTGGCCAGCCAGATCATCGAGGAAGGCGAGCGCTCGCCGGCCGACATCATCTATACCGAAGAGTCGCCACCGCTGAACAACCTGGGCGAACTGGGCCTTCTGGCGAAGATCGACGACGCCACCCTGAACATGCTGCCCAAGGAGTACGTAGGTGCCAACGGCACCTGGATGGGCGTCACCGCGCGCACCCGCGTGGTGGTCTACAACCCGAAGAAGATCGATGAGAAGGACCTGCCGACCACGGTGATGGATTTCGCCGGCCCCGAGTGGGACGGCCGTGTCGGCTACGTGCCCACCAGCGGCGCCTTCCAGGAGCAGGCGGTGGCCATCCTCAAGATGCACGGGCGCGAAGCCACCGAAGAATGGCTGACCGGCCTGAAAGCCTTCGGCAAGACCTACACCAACAACATGGTCGCGCTGAAGGCCGTGGAGAAGGGCGAAGTCGCCGCCGTGCTGGTGAACAACTACTACTGGTACGCCCTGGAGCGCGAGCGCGGCAAGCTCGACTCCAAGCTGTACTACCTGGCCGACGGCGACGCCGGCAACCTGGTGACCATCTCCGGTGCTGCCGCGGTCAAGGCCAGCAAGCATCCGAAAGAGGCCCAGGCCCTGCTCAACTGGATGGCCAGCGAAGAAGGCCAGCGCGTGATCACCCAGACCACCGCCGAATACCCGCTGCATAAAGGCATGGTCTCCGACCGTGGCCTGAAGCCGTTCGATGAGCTGCGCCCGCCGAAGATCTCGCCGGCCGACCTTGGCAATGCCGAGGAAGCCATCGAGCTGGAACGTGAGGTTGGCCTGCTCTGATGACTGCCGCCCTGCCCTCGCCCGCCTTGGCGCGTTTCGTCCCCAAGCGCAAGCGCCCGTCCATCTGGGTGGTGCTGCCCGTGCTGTTCCTGGTGGCCATGAGCCTGCTGCCATTGCTGTACGTCGGGCTCAAGGCCTGGGATGCCGGTTGGCATGAAGCCCTGCGCCTGCTATGGCGTCCGTTCGTGTGGGGCTTGCTGCGCAACACCCTGCTGCTGATGGTCGGCGTCACCGCGCTGTGCCTGGTGGTGGGCGTGGCCCTGGCCTGGCTGCTGGAGCGCAGCGATCTGCCGGGCCGACGCCTGTGGGGCGTGGTGCTGTGCCTGCCATTCGCCGTGCCATCGTTTGTCAGCAGCTTCACCTGGGTGTCGCTGAGCTCGGACTTCGAAGGACTGGGCGGGGCGATCCTGGTGATGGCGCTGTCGAAGTACCCACTGGTGTTCCTGCCGGTGGCCGCCACCCTGCGCAACCTGGATACCGCGCTGGAGGAGTCGGCGCGCACTCTGGGCTGCAGCCGCTGGGGTGTGTTCCGCAAGATCACCCTGCCGTTGCTGTGGCCGTCGATGCTCGGCGGCGGGCTGCTGATCGCCCTGCACATGCTGGTGGAGTTCGGCGCCCTGTCGATCCTTGGCCTGCAGACCTTCACCACGGCGATCTACCAGCAGTTCGAGCTGGAATTCAGCAACGCCAACGCCGCAATGCTTTCGGCGGTGCTGCTGGTGCTGTGCCTGGCGATGCTGTGGCTGGAACTGCGGGTGCGTGGCAAAGCGCGTCATGTACGCATTGGCCAGGGCGTGGCGCGCCGCGCCCAACCCTTGCGACTACGCGGCTGGATGCCACTGGGGCAGCTGTTCTGCCTGGCGCTGGCGGTGCTGGGCAGTGGCATTCCACTGGCCATGCTCGGCTACTGGCTGAGCGTGGGCTCATCGGCGGCCTTCCCGGTCGCGGCCATCGGCAAGGCCCTGGGCACCTCGCTGTCGGTGTCATTGGGTGGCGCCGGCTTCTGCGTGCTACTGGCCCTGCCAATCAGCTTCCTCGTGGTGCGCTACAAGGGGCGTCTGGCGATCTGGGCCGAGCGGTTGCCGTATCTGCTGCACGCCCTGCCCGGGCTGGTGATCGCGCTGACCCTGGTGTTCTTTGCCCTGCACTATGTACCGGCGCTGTACCAGACCACGGCGCTGCTGATCCTGGCCTATTCCCTGCTGTTCCTGCCGTTGGCGCAGTCGCCGGTGCGCACCGCACTGAACAAGGCCTCGCCAACCCTGGAAGAGGCGGCGCGCACCTTGGGCGCCAGCAGCTTTGCAGCCTTCTGCCGGGTTACCTTGCCGATCATCTTCCCGGCAATGGCGGCGGCGTTCGCCCTGGTGTTCCTGGATGCAATGAAGGAACTGACCGCCACCCTGCTGCTCAGCCCGACCGGGATGACCACCTTGGCCACCGAGGTGTGGGCGCATACCGCCAATGTCGAGTTCGCGGCGGCGGCGCCTTATGCGGCATTGCTGATCGTGGTTTCGGGATTGCCGGTGTATCTGCTGACTACCAGGATGTACCTGAACAAGGCGTGACAGCCTCCTCTTGGGGGCGCGTTGCGCCCCTTTTGCCGCGGTTCGTCGCCACGACAAGCCGGCTCCCACCCCTACCGCGTCGCTCTCAAGCCCGCACTGTAATTGTGGGAGCCGGCTTGCCGGCGATGAGCCCCCACCTTTCCTCAGGCCCTGAACTGGCCCAAGCTGGCCCGCAACTGCGCCGCCAGGTCATCCAGTACCTTGCTGCTGGCGGTGGTCTGCATCACCACCTCGGCCGAACGCTCGGCCTGGGCATGGATGGTTTCGACTCGCCCACGCACGGCTTGCGCGCCGCTGGCCTGCTGCTCGGCCGCTCGCGTGGCCAGGCCGATCGCCGCATGCACCTGCTCGACAGCAGCCTGCACCGATTGCTGGCGCCGCTCATTGTCGCGCAACACCAGCAAGCCCTCACTGGCCTGGCGCCCGGCCTGGCTGATGGTCGCCACCGCCTCCTTGGCGCCTTGCTGCAGCGCAGCGATATGCGACTGGATATCCCCGGTCGAGCTCTGCGTCTTGCTCGCCAAGGCACGTACCTCATCGGCCACCACGGCGAAACCGCGCCCGGTCTCTCCGGCCCGCGCGGCTTCGATGGCGGCGTTGAGCGCCAGCAGGTTGGTCTGTTCGGCAATGCCATGGATCACCGTCAGCACCACCTCGATCTGCTCGCTCTGCTTGGCCAGCCGCTCGATCACTTGGGAGCCGGTCTGCACTTCGCCGGCCAGGTTCTCGATCAAACGCGCCAGCTGCGTCGAAGCACGGCTGTTCTCGTCGGTCGCCTGGCGAATGTCCACCACCTGCTGCAATGCCGCCTGCATGGCATGGCTCTCGGCCTGGGCCTCGTCAGCCATGCTCGACAGGTCGCGCAGGCTGGCAGCCACTTCGTCGCGCTGCAACGCGGCGGCGGCATCGGCCCCGGCGTTGCGCTGGGCCATGCTGTCGATCTCCACGCCAGTACGCTGCGCCACTTCGCCGGCCTCGCGGACGATGGGCTGCAGCTTGTCGACGAAGCGGTTGACCGCCGAGGCCATGTCGCCGATCTCGTCACGGCTGTCGAGCTTGACGCGCTTGGTCAGGTCACCTTCGCCGGCGGCCAGGTCGTTCAACGCGGCGATCAGCAGGCCAAGCTTGCTGAGGACGCGACGCCCGAGCACCACGGCCACCACCAGCAGCACACCCAGACCGACCAGCACCAGACCCAGGCCGATGCGCCAGCGCAGCTCGGCGGCGGCATCACGCACGGTCTGCGCGGTATTGGCCTGCATCGCCGTGGCGCTGTGCTGGGCTGTCTCCAGGCGCGCACGCAAGGCCTTGCCACTGTCGGCAGCGGCGGCCACCAGGCTATCCCCGACCAGTTGCTCGCCACTGGCGATCAAGGCCGCGAAACGCTGATCCAGAGCCTTGAGCTCCTGGTCGATGCCCGCGGTGGACACGCCCATCAACACCTTGCCGATCTCTGCGCCATTGGGGTTGATCGACGCTTCGACGAAGTACACCGACGGATCCTTGCGCGCGGCATCCAGCACCTTGTCCAGCGCCCGTTCACCCTGGCCCTTTTCCATCAATGCCTGGTTGATCGGGTTCTGCCGGTTGAGGTAGCGGGTCAGGTGCTGGCCCTGAGCATCGTCGTAGATCACGAACAACACGTTGGGATTGCGCTGGGCACGGCGAGCGAAGTCCGAGAGCATCGGCACGTCGTTGTCCCAGATCGCCCGTGGTGCGACCGAGGCCAACAGATCGGCCATTTCATGGGCCGAGTCCCTGAGATTTTCCTCCAGCGTTGCGCGCAACTGCTGCTGCTCATCCTGCAGACGGCTGGACAGGCCCGCACTCAAGCGCTGGCGCGTACTGACGGAAAGGCTGTCGAGCCCAGCCCGGACATCCTCCCCGGCCTGCTCCAGTTCGGCAGCCAGTTTCTGGCTGTCATTGCCCAGGCGCGCCCCCAAATCGGCCTCTAGGGCGGTGACCGTGCTCCGCGTCAGTGCAACGGCAACCAGCACCTGCACCAGAAGAGCGATACCAAGCGCAACAAACACAGGCCGCAAGAGGCGGCTTCGTAACAGTGAAAGGATGGCAGACACGTTGTAACCCTCGTGTTTCTGGCGCCATTACTTTGATGGCATCTACAGAAACTTCTTACAGCAAGGGTTGTGCCTGAGACAGCAGGTATAAATGCCAAAGATATGAGGCGATTATCCATGGCAGCGAAATTGCCTGCGCCGATGCCATGCGCGGGGCAAGCCCGCCGCTACTTCGTACCCCATATGAAAACGCCGCGCCTCCTTGCGGGGGCGCGGCGTTCAGTCAGCTAGCGAGTAGCTGATCAGGCGAACGGATGACGCAGCACGATGGTCTCGTTGCGGTCCGGGCCAGTCGAGATGATGTCGATCGGCGCGCCGACCAGTTCCTCGATGCGCTTGATGTAGTTGCGCGCGGCCTGCGGCAGCTCTTCCAGGGTTTTAACGCCCAGGGTCGACTCGCTCCAGCCTGGCATCTCTTCGTACACCGGCTCCAGGCCGATGTAGCTGTCGGCATCGGAAGGCGCGTCGATGACGGCACCGTTCTCGTTCTTGTAGCCAACGCAGATGTTGATGGTTTCCAGGCCGTCCAGCACGTCCAGCTTGGTCAGGCAGATGCCCGAGATGCTGTTGACGTCGATGGCGCGACGCAGGATCACGGCATCGAACCAGCCACAACGACGGGCACGGCCGGTGGTGGAGCCGAACTCGTGGCCACGCTTGGCCAGGGTGGCGCCGGTTTCGTCGAACAGCTCGGTCGGGAACGGACCGGAACCAACGCGGGTGGTGTAGGCCTTGGTGATGCCCAGGATGTAGTCCAGGTACATCGGGCCAACGCCGGAACCGGTGGAGATGCCGCCGGCGGTGGTGTTGGAGCTGGTGACGTACGGGTAGGTGCCGTGGTCAATGTCCAGCAGCGAGCCCTGGGCGCCTTCGAACATGATGTCCTTGCCGGCGCGGCGCAGGTTGTGCAGCTCGGCGGTGACGTCGAGCATCATCGGCTTGAGCTGCTCGGCGTAGGCCATGCACTCGTCCAGGGTCTGCTGGAAGTCGATGGCCGGCTCTTTGTAGTAGTTCACCAGCTGGAAGTTGTGGTAATCCAGCAGCTCACCGAGCTTGGCGGCGAAGCGCTCGCGGTGGAACAGGTCGCCGACGCGCAGGCCGCGACGGGCCACCTTGTCTTCGTAGGCTGGGCCGATACCACGACCGGTGGTGCCGATCTTGGCTTCGCCGCGGGCTTTTTCACGGGCCTGGTCGAGGGCCACGTGGTACGACAGGATCAGCGGAGCCGCCGGGGAAATGCGCAGGCGCTCGCGCACCGGTACGCCCTTCTCTTCCAGCTTGGTGATTTCACGCATCAGGGCATCCGGGGCAACGACCACGCCGTTGCCGATCAGGCATTGCACGCCTTCACGCAGGATGCCGGACGGAATCAGGTGCAGAACAGTCTTCTCACCGTTGATCACCAGGGTGTGGCCCGCGTTGTGGCCACCTTGGTAGCGCACGACGGCGGCAGCATGTTCGGTCAGCAGATCGACGATCTTGCCTTTGCCCTCATCACCCCACTGGGTGCCCAGGACGACGACATTCTTACCCATTACATTTGTCCTCATTCACGCAAACTTGGTGCCGGCCCATTGCCGGCGAAGAATCTCAATGGGTCAGCGGCAGAACCTGCCAGCGCCCGTCTTGCTGAATCAATTGCCGATCACAATCCGCCTTGAGGGCAGCACTCAGCGGCTGGCCAGGCAAAGCCTGGACCACTCGCTGGCCCTCGTTGCGCAACTGGCAGACCATCTGCCAGAGGGCCGCATCGCTGCTGTCGGGCATCCAGATGCCGCCAGCAGGCAATACGACCTCCGCTCGCCCCAGTGTGACCAGGGTCTTCAAATCCGTGGAGAATCCGGTGGCCGGGCGTGCCCGGCCAAAATCAGCGCCGATGTCGTCATAACGGCCGCCCTGGGCGATCGATTGACCTTCGCCAGGCACGAACACGGCGAACACCACGCCGGTGTGATAGTGGTAGCCGCGCAGTTCGCCGAGGTCGAAGTACAGCGGCAGGTCCGGGTAGCGCGAAGCCAGGCGATCGGCGATCGCCAACAGGTCGTCCAGCGCCGCCAGCACGCTGGCCGGAGCACGGCCCAGGCGCACACGGGCCTCGGCCAGCACTTCACGACCACCGCACAGCTCGCACAGGGCGCGCAGCATGTTGCCGAGGTCCTTCGGCAAGTCTGCGGTCAGCGCCTGCACTTCATCGACAGCCTTGCGCTGCAGGGCATCGAACAGCTGCTGCTCGACCGCGCCGGACAGGTTGGCGGCACGGGCCAGACCACGGTAGATACCGACATGGCCAAGGTCCATGTGCACATCGGCGACATCGGTCAGTTGCAGCGTGGCGAGCATCAGGCTGATGACTTCGACATCGCTGGTAGGGCTGGCGTCGCCGTACAACTCGGCGCCCAGCTGGATCGGGCTGCGCGAGGTCGACAGGGCACGCGGCTGCGCATGCAGCACGCTGCCGGCATAGCACAGGCGGCTCGGGCCTTCACGGCGCAGGGTGTGGGCGTCGATGCGCGCCACCTGCGGCGTGAAGTCGGCACGGAAGCCCATCAGGCGGCCGGACTGCGGGTCGACGACCTTGAAGGTACGCTGGTCCAGGTCCTGGCCGGCGCCGGTGAGCAGCGACTCCAGGTACTCGATATGCGGGGTGACGACCAGTTCGTAACCCCAACTCTGGAACAGGTCCAACACCTGACGACGCGCGATCTCGATGCGCGCCGCCTCAGGTGGCAGTACTTCCTCGATGCCATCTGGCAGTAGCCAGCGGTCTACCGTTGCCATTACGCCATTTCCCCTCTGGTCCGGGCGGCCTGCCAGCTGGCGAGCCGTGAGTAAAGCAGGCATTGACGCACAACAGCGGGCAGCACCGATCCCAGCGCAACCACCGTAGCCAATACCCTCGAATTGCCTTGCGACCTGACCAAACCGTCAACTGGCCGTTTGCCAATCAACCTTGCAGACGCAAAAAAGCCGGGAATTTCCCGGCTGACTCATCATACACCCCTTTTCATTCAGGATGCACCCCGCCAGGCATTTTAGCTGCCCGGCGGGGCGAATCCCTCATGAGAGCACGATCAGGGCTTGCTCTTGTCCAGGAAACGGAAGAACTCGTTCTTCGAATCCAGGACCAGCACATCGCTCTTGCTGGAGAAGCTTTCGCGGTAAGCCTTGAGGCTACGGTAGAACGCGTAGAAATCGGCGTCCTGCGTGTAGGCCTTGGCATAGATGGCAGCTGCCTGGGCATCGCCATCACCGCGGGTCTCTTCCGCTTCGCGGTACGCTTCAGCCAGCAGCACGCGGCGCTGACGGTCGGCGTCGGCACGAATACCTTCGGCCAGCTCGTTACCCTTGGCGCGGTGCTCGCGGGCTTCACGCTCGCGCTCGGTGCTCATACGGTCGAACACGCTGCGGTTGACTTCCTTGGGCAGGTCGATGGCCTTGACGCGAACGTCGACCACTTCGATACCCAGCTCCTTGCTGGCCATGCGGTTCAGCGAGGCGGTGATATCCGCCATCAGCGCATCACGCTCACCGGAAACCACTTCGTGCAGGGTGCGTTTACCAAACTGGTCACGCAGGCCGCTTTCCAGACGACGCGACAGGCGCTCGTCGGCGATCTGCTTCATACCCGAAGTTGCGGTATAGAAGCGCTCGGCGTCCTTGACCCGCCATTTGGCGTAGGCATCGACCATCACCGCTTTCTTCTCCAGCGTCAGGAAACGCTGGGTCGGTGCGTCGAGGGTCATCAGGCGGGCGTCGAACTTGCGCACCTGGTTCACGTACGGCACCTTCACGTGCAGGCCAGGCTGGACATCGGCCTTGACCACGCGGCCGAACTGCAGCAATACCGCGCGTTCAGTCTGCGAAACGATGTAGAAGCAGTTCCAGGCGGCGATCGCCAGCACCACGGCGCCGATCAGGGCGAACAGTGACTTATTGCTCATCAGCGGCTCTCCCTGGAACGCAGCGGCGGTTGTGGTTGCAGGTCCTGCGCGGCACGCGCGGCGGCGTCATTGACCGACGGCGATACGCTGCTGGCCGGCGCTGCACTGTTGCCACGGCTGCCTTCGACCATCTTGTCCAGCGGCAGGTAGAGCAGGTTGTTCTGCCCGTCCTTGGCCGTGACCAGGACCTTGCTGGAGTTGCTGTAGACCTCCTGCATGGTGTCCAGATACAGACGCTGACGCGTGACCTCCGGCGCCTTGCGGTACTCGGCGACCAGCTTGGTGAAGCGATCGGCCTCACCCTTGGCGCGGGCGATGACTTCATCGCGGTAGCCGTTGGCGTCCTCGATGATGCGCTGCGCCTGGCCACGGGCCTCCGGCACCACGCCGTTGGCGTAGGACTCGGCCTGGTTGCGCGCACGCTGCTCGTCCTCACGGGCACGGATCACGTCGTCGAAGGCTTCCTGCACTTCACGCGGGGCTGCCGCGCTCTGTACGTTGACCTGGGTGACGGTGATACCGGTACGGTAGGTGTCGAGGAAGCGCTGCAGACGCTCGCGGATGTCCACGGCCATCTGCTCGCGGCCTTCGGTCAGCACCTGGTCCATCGAGGTGGAACCCACCACGTGGCGCAGGGCGCTGTCGGTCGCATGCTGCAGGCTGACTTCCGGCTGGTCGACGTTGAGCACGAAGTCCTGCAGGTTGCTGATGCGGTACTGCACGGTCAGTGGTACTTCGACGATGTTCTCGTCTTCGGTGAGCATCTGCCCCTGCTTGGTGTAGGCCCGCTCGCGAGTCACGTTTTCCATGTACTTGCGGTCGATCGGCGGGAAATAGATATTCAGGCCGGGACCAACGGTCTCGTAGTACTTGCCGAAGCGCAGCACCACGGCCTGCTCCTGCTCGTCCACGACATAGACGGCGTTGTACAGCCAGATTGCCGCCAGAGCCGCCAGGCCGATGCCCAGCAGGCCGTAGCCGCCACCCTTGCCGATATTGCGGTCACCGCCGCCGCCACGTTTCTTGCCACTGCCGAACATGCCGTTCAGGCTGTCCTGCAGCTTGCGGAAGGCCTCGTCCAGATCCGGTGGACCTTTCTTGTCGCCACCACCGCCGCCACCATTACGGCGGCCGCCCCAGGGATCCTGATTGTTCGAGTTGCCACCCGGCTCGTTCCAAGCCATAGCGCTCTCCATCTGATAAAGCAAAGACGCGCCCACGGCGCGCCGTCCAATGCTACAGAATGCCTGTCACGGCTGCCCGGCGACCTCGACGGGCATTTATTGCAAAGTGTGTTGCTCGACAAACACTTGCGGCTCCATGCCTTCGCGGCTGACCAGGCGATTCAGCTCGACCCTGGGCAGTCGCACGCTCAGCAGGCTGCGCCCTTCTTCATCATGCTCTTCACTCTGCACGGCACCCAGGGCAAAGAATTGCGCGCGCAGGCGGGCAAACCGTTGCTCCAGGCACAGGGTTCCGACATACAGGTCGTCCCCCAGCAACTCGGCAATCGCCTGGCCAACCAACTCCAGGCCTCGTCCATCGCGTGCCGATACCCAGACCCGCTGCGGCTTGCCATCGGCATCGCGCTGGATCTGCGGCTCGACATCTTCGAGCAGGTCGAGTTTGTTATAGACCTCGAGGATCGGCAAGCTCTCGGCACCGATCTCGCCCAGCACCGCCAGTACCTGTTCAATCTGCTCCATTCGCTCGGGCTCATGGGCATCGATCACGTGCAGCAGCAGGTCGGAGTTGCTCGACTCTTCGAGCGTAGCCCGAAATGCCTCGACCAGCTTGTGCGGCAGGTGGCGGATGAAACCTACGGTGTCGGCCAGCACGATCGGCCCCAGGTCGGCCAGCTCGAGCCGGCGCAAGGTCGGGTCGAGGGTGGCGAACAGCTGGTCCGCGGCATACACATCGGATTGCGTGAGTGCGTTGAACAGGGTCGATTTACCGGCGTTGGTATAACCCACCAGCGACACCGAAGGAATGTCGGCGCGCTTGCGCCCACGACGGGCCTGCTCGCGCTGGCTGCGCACCTTCTCCAGGCGTGCCTTGATCTGGCGCAGGCGCACCCGCAGCAGGCGGCGGTCGGTTTCGAGCTGGGTTTCACCCGGACCACGCAGGCCGATACCGCCTTTTTGCCGCTCAAGGTGGGTCCAACCGCGTACCAGTCGCGTGCTCATGTGCTCGAGCTGGGCCAGTTCGACCTGCAGCTTGCCTTCGTGAGTACGCGCCCGCTGGGCGAAGATATCGAGAATCAGCCCGGTACGATCCAGCACGCGACACTCGAAGACGCGCTCGAGGTTGCGTTCCTGGCTGGGCGTGAGGGTGTGATTGAAAATCACAAGGTCGGCTTCGGCCGAATGGACCAGGTCGCGCAACTCCTCGACCTTGCCACTGCCGATCAGAAACTTGGCGGTGGGCTGATGCCGCGCCACTGTCACCAGCGAAACGATATCGGCTCCGGCCGACAGCGCCAGCTCCTGAAACTCCTGCGGGTCTTCGCGCGCCTCAGGGTTCTGACCTTCCAAGTGAACGAGCAACGCTCGCTCACCACCACCGTGGCGCTCAAAGAACAATGCAGGCTCCTACTTTTTTCAAGCGTTGCCTGGCTCGCTGTCGCCGTGCTCACCATCGGTCGGGCTTGGCAGACGAACCGGGCGTGCGGGGACGACGGTCGAAATGGCGTGCTTGTAGACCATCTGGCTGACGGTGTTTTTCAGCAGCACGACGAACTGGTCGAAGGATTCGATCTGGCCCTGCAGCTTGATCCCGTTGACCAGATAGATCGAAACCGGGACTTTTTCTTTTCTCAAGGTGTTCAAGTAAGGGTCTTGTAGCGAATGCCCTTTTGACATATGCCGCACTCCTGTAAGGATCAATAATAGAAAATCAAGAAAATCGATAAATTATGCCGCCCCTTCGCAAGAATAGACGGCAACTGGCAGGGACTCAGCTCAATATGGAGACGGTCCCCAGGTATTTCAAGGTGCGGGACAGATTGTCGCAGGCCAGGCTATCCAGCCAGTGGACGTCGGACCAGCCGCGCAACCAGGTGAATTGCCGCTTGGCCAGCTGACGCGTGGCAATGATACCGCGTTCACGCATCTCATTCTCAGTCAGCTTGCCGTCGAGGTAGTCCCAGACCTGCCGATACCCCACTGCCCTTATAGACGGCAGCTCGGCGTGCAAGTCACTTCTGGCCCGCAGCGTTCGGACCTCGTCGACAAAGCCCTGTTCCAGCATCTGTGAAAATCGTAACGCAATTCGCTGATGCAAAATGTGACGATCTGTAGGCGCTATCGCCAGGCTGGCGACAGTATAGGGCAAATGCTCGCCCGCGCCTGCGTCTGCGCCGCTACTTTGCGCGTATTGACGCTGACGGTGGGCGGTCATGCTCTCGCCGCTCACTTTGTACACTTCAAGCGCACGGATCAGCCGCTGCGGGTCATTCGGATGAATACGCGCCGCCGACTCCGGATCGACTTCGGCCAGTTGCCGGTGCAATTCGACCAGGCCGAGGGCCTGCGCCTGTGCCTCAAGCTCGGCGCGCACCGTGGCATCGGCTGGTGGCATGTCCGCCAGGCCATCGACCAGTGCCTTGTAGTAGAGCATGGTGCCGCCGACCAGCAGCGGGATCTTGCCGCGCGCGGTGATCTCGGCCATGGCTTGGAGAGCATCGGTGCAGAAACGCTTGGCCGAGTAGCTTTCGGCGGGGTCGAGAATGTCGATCAGGCGGTGCGGATGGGCGGCCAGCACTTCCTTGGAGGGCTTGGCGGTACCGATGTCCATGCCGCGATAGACCAGCGCCGAGTCGACGCTGATCAGCTCGCAGGGCAGCTTGCTGGTCAGCTCGATCGCCAGATCGGTCTTGCCGGCCGCGGTCGGGCCCATGAGGAAAATCGCCGGAGGTCTGGCACTCATGTCATCGGCCCCGCAGGAACAGCTTGTCCAGATCGTCCAGGCCCATCTGGGTCCAAGTCGGTCGGCCGTGGTTGCACTGGCCGCTGCGCTCGGTGTTCTCCATGTCGCGCAGCAAGGCGTTCATCTCGGGGATGGCCAGGCGCCGGTTGGCCCGCACCGCGCCATGGCAGGCCATGGTCCCCAGCAGCTCGTTGAGGTGCGCCTGGATACGGTCACTGGTGCCGTACTCCATGAGGTCGGCCAGCACATCCTGCACCAGGCGATTGGCCTCGGCCTGCTTGAGCAAGGCCGGGATCTGGCGGATCGCCAGGGTTTCCGGGCCCAGGCGCTGCAGTTCGAAGCCCAGGCGCTGGAACCACTGGGCATGCTCCTCGGCGCAGTCGGCTTCGCGCTGGCTCAACGCCAGCGACTCGGGCACCAGCAATGGCTGGCCGCTCAAACCTTCGCTGGCCATGGCCACTTTCAGACGCTCGTACATGATCCGCTCATGGGCGGCATGCATATCCACCAGCACCAGGCCGACGGCGTTCTCGGCAAGGATATAGATCCCCTTGAGCTGCGCCAGCGCGTAGCCCAGCGGTGGAATGTCGCCCTGGCTTTCCGGCAACGCGCTCGGCGCGGCGGCGGCATTGTCCAGGGGGGCGTAGAACTCGCGGTAGGCCGCCTGGGCCTCGCCGGCATTCAGCGGCTGGGAGGGCCTGGGCGTGTACTGGTACTGATAGCCTGCTCCCGAACCGCTCGAAGCGAAGCCCCGCTGCTCGCCCTGAGGCTGCTCGAGCACTGGCGAGGCCAGGCGCATTTCGCCTTGGGGGCCGAACTCGCCGGCCTGCAAGCCACTGGGGCGGACCAGTTCGTCGGTGGCCGCCGGCGCCGCAAGCTGGTCTTCCGGGCGCACATCGGCCAGGGCACGGTGCAAGGTGCCGTAGAGGAAGTCATGGACCATGCGCCCTTCACGGAAGCGCACTTCGTGCTTGGTCGGGTGGACGTTGACGTCCACGCCGGTCGGGTCGCACTCGAGGAACAGCACGAAGGTCGGGTGCCGACCATTGAACAGCACATCCCGATAAGCCTGGCGCACCGCATGGGCGACCAGCTTGTCGCGCACCGCGCGGCCATTGACGAAGAAGTACTGCAGGTCGGCCTGGCTGCGCGAGAACGTCGGCAAGCCGACCCAACCCCACAGGCGCAGGCCGTTGCGCTCGACATCGATCGGCAGCGCCTGCTCGAGGAAGCCCGGGCCGCAGATGGTGCCGACGCGCCGCGCCCGCGCCATCTCGTCGGCGGCCTCGTGCAGGCTGAAGATGGTCTTGCCGTTGTGCCGCAGGTGAAAGCCCACGTCGAAACGCGCCAGCGCCAGACGCCGGATCACTTCCTGCAGGTGATCGAATTCGGTCTTTTCGGCCTTGAGGAACTTGCGTCGGGCCGGGGTATTGAAGAACAGGTCACGCACTTCGACCGAGGTGCCGACCGGATGAGCCGCCGGCTGTACCCGCGGGAGCATGTCGCGCCCCTCGGTCTCCACCTGCCAGGCCTCGCTGGCCTCGGCAGTACGCGAGGTGAGGGTCAGGCGGGCGACCGAGCTGATCGATGCCAGCGCCTCGCCGCGAAACCCCAGGCTGAGCACGCCTTCGAGGTCTTCCAGCTCACGAATCTTGCTGGTGGCGTGACGCGCCAGGGCCAGCGGCAGGTCATCGGGGGCAATACCACCGCCGTTGTCACGCACCCGCAGCAACTTCACACCGCCCTGTTCGACCTCGACTTCGATACGCCGGGCACCGGAGTCGAGGCTGTTCTCCAGCAGTTCCTTGGCTACCGACGCAGGGCGTTCAACTACCTCGCCGGCGGCGATCTGGTTGGCCAGCCGCGGGCTGAGCAGCTGGATGCGCGAGCCGCCACTCATCGCTGGGACGCCAGGGCGGTGGTCGGAATGTCGAGGTGCTGGCCGACTTTCAACTCATCGCTTTTCAGGCTGTTGCTGCTGCGCAGGGCGGCAACACTCACCTGGTAGCGCACGGCGATCATCGCCAGGGTCTCGCCAGGTCGCACGGTGTGCTCACGCGGTCCCTGGGCGATCTTGCCGCTGTCACGCAGCCAGGCAATGTAGGTGCCCGGCGGCGGGTTCTGCTGGAAGAACTGACGCACACCGGTATGGATCGAACGCGCCAAGGCCTGCTGATGGCTGCGGGTAGCCAGCTTGGCCGCCTCGTTGGCATTGGAGATGAACCCGGTTTCAACGAGGATCGACGGGATGTCCGGCGACTTCAACACCATGAACCCGGCCTGCTCAACCCGCTGCTTGTGCAGCGGCGTGACCCGGCCCATGTTGCCCAGTACCTTCTGCCCGACGTTAAGGCTGGAACTGAGGGTGGCGGTCATCGACAAGTCGAGCAGCACGCCGGCCAGCATGCGGTCCTTGTCGTCGAGGCTGACGTTGCCGGCACCGCCGATCAGGTCGGAGCGGTTTTCCGTGTCGGCCAGCCAGCGGGCGGTCTCGGAGGTGGCACCGCGGTCGGACAGGGCGAACACCGAGGCGCCGAAGGCAGCCTTGGACGGCGCGGCGTCGGCGTGGATCGAGACGAACAGGTCGGCGCCCTTCTTGCGGGCGATCTCGGTGCGCTTGCGCAGCGGGATGAAGTAGTCGCCGGTGCGGGTCAGCTCGGCGCGGTAGCCCTTCTCGGAGTTGATCTGGCGCTGCAGTTCCTTGGCGATATCCAGCACGATGTCTTTCTCGTGCTGGCCACGCGAGCCGGACGCGCCCGGGTCTTCGCCGCCGTGGCCGGCGTCGATGGCGACCACGATGTCACGCTTGCCACTCGGCGCCGGCGGCAGCTTGATCGCCGGCTGCGCCGGGGTGACGGGCACCGCCGGCGTGGTGGCCGGTGGCTGCGGTGTCGGCGGCGGGGTCGGGTTGCTGGCGGCGATGGCGTCGGCTTCCTGGTCGTACAGGTCGACCACCAGGCGGTTGCCGTACTGGGCGTTCGGGGCCAGGGTGAAGCTCTTCGGCGACACGGCTTTCTTCAGGTCGACCACAACGCGCAGGTCGGTGGGCGTGCGCTGGGCCGAACGCACGCTGGTGATCGGCGTGTTCGAGGTGGAGACGTTCAGCGGCGCCCCCAGGGTGGCACCGTTGATATCGATCACCAGGCGATCGGGAGCGCTCAGGGTGAAGACGCTGTGCTGCACAGGCCCGGACAGGTCGAAGACCAGCCGCGTGTTGTCCGGAGCGCGCCACAGGCGCATGCTCTTGACTTGAGTGACGGCCAGAGCGTCAACGGTCACCGCGGTCAGCAGCAGCCCAACGACAGCGACCAGTGCGCGTATGCGCATACCTTTCCCCACTTACTGTATGAATTCTTTGGCCAGAACGGCACACCAGGCTTCGCCGCGTGCCCCCTGCGGCGACAGGTTCAGCGAACGTCCGCCCGCTTGCGGGCTTATGGTAATGGTCAGGTCGGGCTTTGGCAAAACGCCCGCACCTTTATCGGGCCATTCGAACAGGCACAATGCATCACCCTCGAAATAATCGCGAATGCCCATGAATTCAAGCTCTTCCGGGTCGACCAGACGATAGAGGTCGAAGTGGAAGGCGCGAATCTCACCAATCTCGTAGGGTTCAACCACGGTAAATGTCGGACTTTTCACCGGGCCGGTATGACCCAGGCCCCGGATCAGCCCGCGGGAAAGGGTGGTTTTGCCGGCCCCCAGGTCGCCCTCGAGAAAAATCACACCATGACCTTTGGTCACTTCGGCCAGTTTCGCGCCAAAGGCGACGGTGGCGTCCTCGTCGCCCAGAAACAGGGTTATGCCTGACACGCTGAATGCTCCTCCAATAACGCTCTTATGACCGGCACCAGATCACTGGCCGCCAGCCCTCTACCTTTGACACCCAACCGCTCGCCGGCGCACGCATGCAGCCACACCCCCAGGCATGCGGCCTGCCAGGCGTCCAGCCCCTGGGCCAGCAAGGCTGCCAGCACGCCTGTCAACACATCGCCCAATCCGGCACCGGCCATGGCTGGGTGCCCACGGCCGCAAAACGCCAACTGCCCGGCAGGGTCGGCCACCAACGTGCCGGCGCCCTTGAGCACACAGACGCTGGCGTAGCGACGCGCCAGCTTGCGCGCCGCACCCGGCCGGTCGGCCTGCACCGCCTCGGTGGAAATCCCCAGCAGGCGCGCGGCCTCTCCGGGGTGCGGGGTGAGGATGCTGCCGCTGGGCAGTGCCAGTGGCGTGTGCGCCAGCAAGTTGAGCGCATCGGCGTCCCACACCTGTGGCCGGTGGGCATTGGCCACCGCCGACAACAGGCTGCGCCCCCACCCGGCCTGGCCGAGGCCAGGGCCGACCACCAGCACCGTGGCACGCTCGAGCAGCGCCATCAGCTGGTTGGCCGAGCTCACGCCCAGCCACATGGTCTCGGGCAGGCGTGTCAGCCCCGCAGCTACGTGCTCGGGGCGGGTGGCCACGCTGACCAGGCCGGCGCCGCAACGCAACGCCGCCTCGCCACTGAGCATGACTGCGCCGCCCGTGCCGAGGTCGCCGCCGACCACCAGCACATGGCCGAAATCGCCCTTGTGGGCATCAGCGGCACGTGGCGGCAACCTGGCCAAGGTCAGGCTGCTGAGCGGTAATGGGGGGTGTTTGGTCTGAGGCATGGGGTCAAAGGCTCCGATGTCTGGCAGAATTATACGCACCTCCGCTTGTAATGCTTGTTCATCCATGTCCGCCGACCTTCCAGACATCGCCACACTGGCCCAATCAATCAAGGATTGGGGCCGCGAACTCGGTTTTGCCCATGTCGGCATCGCCGGTGTCGACCTTGGCGAGCACGAGCAGCACCTGCAGCGTTGGCTGGCCGCCGGCCACAATGGCGAGATGGAGTACATGGGCGAGCATGGCAACAAGCGCTCGCGCCCGGCCGAGCTGATACCCGGCACGTTGCGGGTGATCTCGATGCGCATGGACTACCTGCCCGGCGACACGCAGATGGCCAAGCGCCTGGCAGAGCCGGAAAAAGCCTACATCTCGCGCTACGCCCTGGGCCGCGACTACCACAAGCTGGTGCGCAAGCGTGTGCAGCACTTCGCCGACCGCATCCAGGAAGCCATCGGCCCGTTCGGCTACCGCGCCTTCGTCGACAGCGCCCCGGTGCTGGAGAAAGCCCTGGCCCAGGAGGCTGGCCTTGGCTGGATCGGCAAGAACACCCTGCTGCTCAACCGCAAGGCGGGCAGCTATTTCTTCCTCGCCGAGTTGTTCGTCGACTTGCCGCTGCCGATCGACGGCGTGCAGGGCAGCGATCATTGCGGGCGTTGCCAGGCCTGCCTGGACATCTGCCCGACCCAGGCGTTCGTCGGGCCCTATCAGCTCGATGCCCGGCGCTGCATCTCGTACCTGACCATCGAATTGCGCGGGGCCATTCCACTGGAACTGCGTTCATTGATCGGTAACCGGGTGTTTGGTTGCGACGATTGCCAGATTGTCTGCCCGTGGAACCGTTTCGCCAAGACCACGACCGAAGACGACTTCATGCCCCGCCGGGGGCTGGACAATATCGAACTGGCCGAACTGTTCCTGTGGGACGAAAAGCGCTTTCTCGGCTGCACCGAAGGCTCGCCATTGCGCCGGGCGGGGTATGAACGCTTCCTGCGCAACCTCGCGGTGGGGCTTGGCAACGCACCGTCGACC
Source organism: Pseudomonas sp. FG36 (assembly GCF_057809275.1). Taxonomy (NCBI): domain Bacteria; kingdom Pseudomonadati; phylum Pseudomonadota; class Gammaproteobacteria; order Pseudomonadales; family Pseudomonadaceae; genus Pseudomonas; species Pseudomonas sp. FG36. The sequence goes on along the minus strand of NZ_JBMDJQ010000058.1, from coordinate 239 downwards.
ATCCCCGTGCTGGAGGCGCTCAATGCGCGGCGGGATGATCCTTCGGAGCTGGTACGCGAACACGTGGAATGGGCCCTGGCTCGCCACAACGCCCTTTGAAGCTCGCTGTTTTGCCTTTGCCTTTGCCTTTGCCTTTGCCTTTGCCTTTGGCGATCAAAAGGTCAACCCCATAGCCCGCGAGCGCCAGCTGCGCCAGTGCAGGCGCCGCCCGTAACTTCGCGACTTCAGGAGGCCGAACG